>JBILKP010000143.1:0-6906 GCA_044376625.1 Gemmatimonas sp.
CGAAGCTGCTGTCGCGACTCCCCAGCGACTGCAGGCGGTTCAGCTCGTAGTTGAGGCGTACCGAGAGGTACGGATTGGGGGACCAGCGGGCCGCCAGCGCGGCGCGGTCCAGCCACCCGTCAAAGAAGGAGCCGGTGGAGAGGTTGGCCGACCCCGCCAGCGGCGCGCTCTGGTCGGTCTGGCTCTCCACGCCGGCGCGCCAGTAGTCGCGCCGGCCGGCCGCGATGGCCACCCCGGGGAACAGCGTCACCGGCGCGTCCGGGCGCTGCAGGTTCTGCTCGATGAATGGCTTGAGCTGCCCCCCCGTGCGGAAGAGCACCTCGGTGTTCAGGTTGACGATCCCCTCCTGCAGCCGCCGCGTTGAGGGGTCCTGGAAGAACGTCGTCGTCACCCCGGGGCGGAACCAGATGATGGACCGCGGGCGCCACCGCGGCTGGAAGGTGAACAGCGCCATGGGGCTGGTCATCAGCACCTGCCCCCGCGACACGAAGCCGGTGAGCGGCGCATAGGCGCGCTGCACCAGCGCCCCCTGCAGCGCCACCGCCACGTTGGGGGTGCTGCGCGAGACCGTGTACGACGCCGCCACCCCCGTGGTGTCCCCCAGGGTGGAGGTGGAGAGCATTCCCGAGAGCTGCACCTGCTCGCCGATGCGGGTGAGCGCGTCGACCGCGGTGACCAGGTTCTGGCGCCCCGCCACCCCGGTGACCGCGTCGTCGTCCCGATAGGCCACCGTGGCCCCCAGCCGCGTGGCCCGCCCCAGGAACTGGCTGGCGCGCGCCACCCCGAAGGTGGTCCCCCCGCCGGGGGCGGCATCATCCTGCCGCATCAGCAGCGCCCCCGCGGTGGTGCGCCCCGACCGATAGGCGTAGCGCGCGCCCCCCACGATGGGGATGGGGGAGCCGGACGCGTCCAGCCCGATGCGCCGCGAGAAGAAGGGCTGCAGCACGTAGCGCTGGGTCCCCTGCCCGCCGCTGTTGTTGAAGCCGAAGCCGCTGGGGAGGTTGCCGGTGAGCCCCCCCGCCGAGAGCAGGTCGGCGTTCTCCAGGAAGAACTGCCGCTGCTCGGGGAAGAACACCGAGAAGCGCGTCAGGTTCACCACCTGCCGGTCCACCTCGGCCTGCGCGAAGTCGGTGTTGACCGTGGCCTCCACCAGGCTGCTGGCGGTGGGGGCCCAGATCACCTCGCCCCCCACGTCGCCCACGGTGCCGTTGAAGGCGCGCGGGGCCCCGTCCCGCTGCCCCTGGGCCAGCAGGTACGGGCGCACGCGCACGTTGAGGCGCGGGGGCGGCGGGGCGATGGAGTCGAGGCGCCCGGCGTAGGTGATGCGCCAGGAGGAGAACTGGCGCGGGAAGGGGGCCCACGCGCTCCACTGGAGCGCGCGGCGCGTGTTGCGGGTGAAGTTGACCTCCCACGAGGTGAGCCCCGGGCGGTACCGGATCGAGCTCCACGGGATCGCCATCTCCACCGTCCACCCGCTGTCGGCGCGCGTGGTGCGCACCCGCCAGAGGGCGTCCCAGGAGAAGTTGGCCACGTCGCCCCCGTCGAACGCCTGCACGTCGCTCTGCGACCCCAGCGGCGTGACCTGGAAGCTGAGCGAGGTGCGGCGGTCGCCCAGCGGCCCCAGGGTGATCTGGAACACGTCGTTGTCCGGCGGTGAGAAGTCGCGCCGCAGGTCGGGCATGCGCAGCGTCCCCAGCCCGGCGCTGTCGCGGTTGAACGCCCCCACGTAGACGTGCTGGTCGTCGAACAGCACCCGCGCCTCGGTGGGGTAGCGCGTGGTGGGGACGTAGTCGTTGCGCACCTGGCTGAAGTCGCGCGCCACCGGGGCCGACCGCCACGCCGGCTCGTCCAGCCGGCCGTCCAGCGTGATCGCGCCGGCGGCGCGGCGGGCCACCAGCACGCGCCGCGTGGAGTCCGTGGGCTCGGGCACGGCCAGCGGCTGCGCCCCCAGCGGGGCGGCGGGGACCCCCCCCCACGCCCCCAGCACCACCCCGGTCGTCGCCAGCCACGCCGCCCTGCGGCGGCGGCCCCACCATCCGGTCACGTCGTCCCGTCCATCAGCACCATCTGCAGCCGCTCCTGAAACCGCCGGTCTTGGGCCTCGAACCAAGCCCGGGCGCGCGCGCCCAGCGCCGCCCGCTCGTCCACCGTCATGGCGAACACCGGCGAAAGCTGCGCCTCCAGCGCCGAAATGTCGACCTGGTGGCGGAACCCGCGGCGCATGGCCTCCGTCCGGGCCACGGGCACCAGCACCGCGCGGTCGGGGCCCGCCAGCTCGTTCATCGGCGGCGCATCGGTGGTCACCACCACCGCCCCGCAGCTCATCCCCTCGCCGATGATGTGCCCGTACCCCTCTGCCTCGGAGGGGATGAGGTGCACGGCGCTGGCGCGCTGCAGCGCGACCAGCGCCTCCGGCGCCAGGTGCCCCCCCTCCACGCGCACGTTGGGCGCCTCGGCCAGCGGGAGCTGCTCCCCCCCGCCGTAGTCCCTAGCCCGGCGCACAATGGTGAGCGGTGGCCACTCGGGGTGCCGCAGCCACGCCGCATGCACCGCCGCGGTCCCCTTGAGGAGGCTGGCCCCGGCGATGTGCAGGCAACGCACCGGCGTCCGCGCCGCCGCCAGGGTGCCGTCCCCCCGGTCGTGGCTCGTGAACCCCAGCGGCTGCACCGGCGCCCCCAGCCCGGCCAGGAACCGCTCGGCGCTGGGGGTCTTGCACAGCAGGGCGTCCAGGCGCGGCACCAGCGGCAGGTTCTCGTCGCGGAACCACTCCGGGTTGGGCACCAGGACGTTCCGCCGCGCCAGCGGCAGGTACTCCGGGAAGACCGTCTCCAGGAAGAAGGTCACGTCGAACGGGCGCCACCCCGTGCGCGCTGCCACCTGCCGCATCCCCCACACGCCGGCGGTGAGCAGCTTGCTCGTCACGAGGGAGCGGGGGTGCCGCACGGGATGTCCCTTGTACGCCACCGCACACCCAAGGCGTGCCAGCGCGCCCGCCAGGATGTCGATGTCGGTGCCCAACCCGCCGCCGTCCCACGACACGATGTTGGCCCGGATCGGAACCCCAGCGCCCATGCCCGCCCTCCCTCCCCGTAAATGGAACCCGGTATATTCCGGGATGGCCTCCCACTCCGACGACATAATCTATCCGTCCACCGTCCCCTTCCTCCTGGTCCATCTCGCCTGCCTGGGGGCGATCTGGACCGGGGTGACCCCCGGGGCGCTGCTGGCCATGGTGGCGCTGTACGTGGTGCGCATGTGGGGGGTGACCGCCGGCTACCACCGCTACTTCTCGCACCGCGCCTTCAAGACGTCCCGGCTGTTCCAGTTCGTCCTGGCGTTCCTGGCGCAGAGCACCACCCAGAAGTCGGTGCTGTGGTGGGGGGCGCTGCACCGGCACCACCACCGGCACAGCGACACCCCGGAGGACATCCACTCGCCGCGGCAGGACGGGTTCTGGTACGCGCACATGGGGTGGATCTTCTCCCGGCGCAACGACCAGGCCGACCTCTCGGCGGTCCCCGACCTCACCCGCTACCCCGAGCTGCGGTTCCTGCACCGCTTCGAGCAGCTCCCCGCCATCGCGCTGGCCGTGGCGTGCTGGGCGCTGGGCGGCTGGACCGGGCTGGTGGTGGGGTTCTTCTGGAGCACGGTGCTGCTGTACCACGGGACGTTCTTCATCAACTCGCTGGCGCACGTGCACGGCCGCGTGCGCTACGTGACCGGCGACGACAGCCGCAACAACTGGTGGCTGGCGATCATCACGCTGGGCGAGGGGTGGCACAACAACCACCACGCCTACCAGCGGTCGGTGCGACAGGGGTTCCGGTGGTACGAGTTCGATCCCACCTGGTACGTGCTGGAGGCGCTGTCGTGGCTGGGCGTGGTGTGGGAGCTGGGCGCTCCCCCCGCCGACGTCGTCCGCAACGAGCGGCCGCTGGGGCGCGCCACGCTGGAGAAGGTGGCGCGGCAGCTGGCGGCCAGCTTTGCGGCCGGGTTCGCCGAGCGCTTCCCCGACGCGCATTTCCCCACGCGCGAGGCACTGGCGGCACGACTGCCGAGCATGCCCGCCATGCCCTCCATGCCGAGCATGCCGTCGATGCCGAGCCTGCCCCCACTCCCCTCCCGTGAGGAGCTCGCGGCGCGCGCGCGCGAGCTGTTTGACGGGCATACGGTGTCGTTCGACGACATCGTGGTGCGGGCCCACGAGCTGCTGGCGGAGTGGCGCGCCGCGGCCGAGCGGGGCGCCGCCGGGGACGACGCCCTGGGGTTGCAGCCGGCCTGACGTGACCGGCCGCGCCGATCCCGCCGGGCCGCGCGCCGTCGACCACGCCGCCTTCCTGGCGCTGGCGCGGACAGCCGCGGTGCTGGGCGACGACATGGACCGCCTGCTGGCGCCGCACGGGCTGTCGCAGCCGCAGTACAACGTGCTGCGCATCCTGCGGGGCGCCGGGGACGGCGGGTTGTGCCGCCACGAAATCCGTGATCGCCTGCTCTCCCGCATGCCCGACGTGACGCGCCTGGTGGACCGCCTGGAGGAAGGCGGCCTGGCGGAGCGGGTGCGTGATACGGTGGACCGTCGGGTGGTGCGCACCACCATCACCGACGCGGGGCGGGCGCTGCTGGGGCAGTTGGACGCACCGGTGGCTGCCGAGCACGCGCGGCAGTTTGGCCACCTGTCCGAGGAGGAGGCCGCGCGGCTGGTGGCGCTGCTGGATGCGGTGCGGCGGCGCCCGGGCGTGATTGGGGAGCAGGCAGACCCGGGGGCCGCCGGGTGCGACGGATGACCATGGCCTGGGCGCGGCGCGGCCGGCGGGGCCTGCCGCTGGGCGCCCTGGCGCTGCTGGCGTTGGGGGCCGCCTGCCAGCGGATGGTCCCCGTCGCGCTCCCGCCGGTCCTCGTGCAGCCGGCCGTGGCTCCCCCCGCCTCCCAGAATCCCAGCCCCATGGTGGAGGAGACCCGCCAGCACCTCCGGCTGCCGGCCCCGTCCGCGTGGTCCGGATGGCGCGATTCCCTCGCGGTGCCGGGGCTGGCGCGCCCGGCGTGGCTGCTGGTGCCCGCGCGCGACACCGCCGCAACGACCGTGGAGCTGCTGGCGCTCTTTCACGGCGCGGTAAGTGTGGCGCAGGCCGCGGCCGACTCCGCCCCGCACCCCACGGCCGTGCTGGCAGTGTCCGTCGGCTCCGGCGGGACCGCCTACGACGGCGCCTTTGCCCGTGACAGCGCCGCCCTGTGGCCCGCACTGCTGGCGGCCGTCGAGGACGCGCTGGCCCGGCGTCGCGGAGCGCCAGTGACGGTGACGCGCCGGCGCCTGGCCGGCTTCAGCGCGGGGTATGGCGCCATCCGTGCCATCCTGCGCGAACCCGCCCTGGCGGCTCGGGTGGATGGCGTGCTGCTGCTGGACGGCCTGCACACCGGGTACCTGCCGGAGCGCACGCCGCTGGCCGAGGGGGGCGCGGTGGACACCGTCCCGTTGCTCCCCTTCGTGGCCTACGCCAGGCGGGCCGTGGCGGGGGAGGTGGCCCTGTTCGTGTCGCACTCCGAGGTGTTCCCCGGCACCTTCGCCTCCACCACCGAGTGCGCTGGCTGGCTGCTGGCGCGCGCCGGGGTGCCGCGCCAGCCGGTGCTGGCGTGGGGGCCGGTGGGGATGCAGCAGACCAGCGTGGCGCGACGCGGGCGGCTGGAGGTGCGCGGGTTTGCCGGGAATGCGGCCCCCGATCACCTGGATCACCTGCACGCGCTGCCGCAGTGGGTCCGCGAAGGGGTGGGGCGGTAGGCGCGGCGTCGCTCAGGGACGCACGACGATCCGCTTCACCAGCGAATCGGGCACCGGGGTGCGCGAGTAGGTGGTGACCGCCCCGACAAAGCGCACCGTGGCCGTGCCCACCCGGGACAGGCGAACCTGCACGGTGAACGGATAGCTCCGGTAGTCCTTCGTGCACATCGTCTGCCCTGTCGGGTAGCGCATGTAGGCCACGATCCGCACCAGCGTGTCCGAACTGGTCACCGTCGTGCCGTCCGGCGCGTTGCAGGCCACGGTGCCGCTCCCGGCGCCATAGCCCGTGACGGTGAAGGGGACACCGGCGCGCACGGTGTCGGGCGCCTCCAACCCCTGGTCGGGGAGCGTGCTCAGCGTCGCCAGGTCGCGCACCGTGTCGTCGGGGGCCGTGGCGCATGCCCCCAAGGCGGCGCCGGCAGCAAGGCCCAGGGCCCAGGCGGCCGCGGGACGCAGGGGGCGGGGACGGGAGGCCATGCCGCATCCTACCGCCAGGACCCGTCAGCGGCAACGCGCGGGGCGGCGGTGGCGGCTCTGATGCGCGGCCTCCGGTACGCGGCCTCCGGTGCGCGGCCTCAAGCGCGCGCCCGTACATTCCACCGCCACCACCGACCTGTTGCCCTGCCATGATCCCCACCGATCCCGCCGCCCTCCTCACCGCCATCAACCTCGCCGAGTTCGAGGCGCTGGCCGCCGCCACGCTCCCGCGGATGGTGTACGACTACTACGCCGGTGGCGCCAACGATGAGCGGCTGCTGCGGCGCGCGCCCGGCGCGTGGGCGGAGCGGCTGATCCGCTACCGGGTGCTGCGCGATGTGTCGCGGCGTTCGCTGGCGTGCACCATCCTGGGGCATCGCCACGACTGGCCCGTGCTGGTGGCCCCCACGGCGTTCCAGCGGATGGCGCACCCCGACGGCGAGCTGGCCACGGCCCGCGCCGCCAGCGCGGCGCGCACGGGGATGGTGCTCTCCACCCTCGCCACCACCGCCATGGAAGCGGTGGCCAGCGCCATGACCGCGCCGCTCTGGTTCCAGCTGTACCTCGATCGGGACCGCGGCCGGTCGGAGGCGCTGGTGCGCCGCGCCGAGGCGGCGGGGTGCGGCGCGTTGGTGCTCACGGTGGACACCCCGCTG
>JBILKP010000144.1:0-6902 GCA_044376625.1 Gemmatimonas sp.
GCTGGCCGACGCCTACCTGGCCGCGCTGCAGCCGGGGATGGACCGCCTGGTGGCCACCCTGCTGGCCCGCGACTGCGCGGTCCACCTGGTCAGCGGCGGCTTTCGCCAGGCCATCCTCCCGCTGGCGCGCCGGCTGGGCGTGCCCGAGGCGCAGGTGCACGCCGTGACGCTGGCCGCCGACCCGGCCGACGGCACGCTGAGCCTGCTGGACGGCGACCAGCCGCTGGCCACGCAGGGCGGCAAGCCCGCCGTGGTGCGGACGCTGGCGCTCCCCGCCCCCGCGGCCATGGTGGGCGACGGCAGCACCGACGCCGCCGTGCGTGACCTCGTGGACACCTTCATCGCGTACACCGGCGTGGTGCACCGCCCCGCCGTGGTGGCCGTGGCCCACGTGGTGGCCCCCTCCGCCGCGGCGCTGGCCCCACTGCTGCTGGAGGCCGATGCCGATGCCGATGCCCCCTGAGCCTGCCATGCCCCCCGCGGGGACCTTCTTCCTCCCGGGCCCCACCGAGGTGCGCCCCGAGGTGCTGGCCGCCATGACGGGGCCCATGATGCCGCACCGCGGCGCCGCCTTCGAGGCGCTGCTGGCGCGCGTGGACGCGCAACTGCGTCCCGTCTTCCGCACCGCGCGCCCGGTGTACGTGGCCACCGCCTCTGCCACGGGGCTCATGGAAGCCGCGCTCCGCTGCGCGCCACCGGGCGCGGTGCTGGCGCTGGTCAACGGCGCCTTCAGCGAGCGCTTCGCGCACATCGCTGCCGCCTGCGGACGCGAGGTCACCCGCGTGGGGGGCGAGTGGCACCGCGCCGTCCCGCTGGAGGCGGTGGAGGCGGCGCTGCGCGCCCGTCGCTACGCCGCCGTCACCGTGGTCCACTCCGAGACCTCCACCGGCGTCCTCACCCCGCTCCCCCCGCTGGCCCAGCTGGCCCGCGCCCATGGCGCCCGCCTGCTGGTGGACTCGGTCACCGGCATCGGGGGCGCCCCCGTGGAGACCGACGCCTGGGGGCTGGACTTCGTCCTCACCGGCTCGCAGAAGGCGCTGGCCCTCCCCCCGGGGCTCGCCTTCGGCGTGGCCAGCGCGGCCTTCATCCGCGAGGCGGCCGCCACCCCGGGGCGGGGGCTCTACTTCGACCTGGTCGAGTACGAGGAGGCGATCCACAAGCACCAGACCCCCAACACGCCGGCACTGTCGCTGCTGTATGCCGCCGACGTGCAGGGGGCGCACATCGCCGCCGAGACCATCGAGGGGCGGTGGGCACGCCACGCGGCCATGGCCGCCCAGGCGCACGCCTGGGTGGGCGCGCTCCGCGAGGAGACCGGCGCCCCCTGCTGCGTGTACGCCCCCGCGGGGGAGCGCGCCCCCACCGTCACCACCGTGGCCCTCCCCCCGGGGCTCTCGGGGACCGAGGTCGTGCGCGAGGTGGCGCGGGCGGGCTTCGTCATCGGCGACGGCTACGGACGGCTCAAGGGGACCACCATCCGCATCGGCCACATGGGCGACCATACCCCCGCCGCGCTGGCGCGCTGCCTGGCGGTGGTCACCGAGGTGGTGCGGGACCGCCTGCGGGCCCCCGCGCGGGGCGCCGTCTGAGGTGACGCCCCCCCGCGGTGACGCGCCCACGGGTGGCGCCCCTGTGGGCGGGGACGCAGCTTTCCCCGCCATGAACGTTGCCGCCCGTCGCCGGCCGGTGGCTCGCGGGGTGGTGCTGGACCGCTCGCTCGAGGAGCTGCCGCTCTTCCGCCTCAGCGATTCCGCCGATGACGCCCCCATCGCCTTCCTCACGGAGGCCGGGGGGCGCTGGCGCGTCATCCCCGCCCCCGGCGACCGCCTCCCGGGGACCTTCGACCAGGACGTCTACGTGGAGCTGCTGCACCGCTACCACGAAGGCGGCGCCCCCGACGACGGCGCCATCCACTTCACGCTGCACAACTTCCTCCGCTCCATGGGGCGGCGCGCCGACGGGCGCACCTACGAGCAGCTGCGCGGCGCGCTCACCCGCCTCGAGCGCACCACCCTCGAGTCCGCCGGCGCCTACTGGTCCGCCGCCACCGGCAGCGAGCCGGTGCGCTTCACCGTCCTCACCGGGGTGGTGGTCAACCGCCGCCGCGTGGCCGACCGCGAGCAGCTCCCCCTCTTCGCCAACCTCTCCGCAGGCGAGCCCGGCGACGCCCGGGTGATCCTCTCCCCCGTCATGCGCGGGAACCTCGCGGCGCGCCACACGGTATCCCTCTCGGCGCCCCGCTACCACGCCCTGTCGTCGCCGGTGGCGCGCCGCCTGTACCGCCTGCTCGAGGTGGCGCGCGCCGAGGGGCGCCTCTCCTGGCGCGTGCCGCTGGAGCGCCTCGCCGAACAGCTCCCCCTCAGCCAGCGGTACCCGTCGCACCTGCAGCGCGTGCTCCAGCCGGCGCACGAGATGCTGCTCAGCGCCGGGCTCGCCCGCGACATCACCGTGCGCCAGCTGGACCGCGTCTGGACCGTGGACTACGTCCTGGGTTCGCGCCCCCGCGAGGAGCCGGCGTAGATTGCAGCAGCGATCCGCAACCCTTTCCCGAGCGATGGCATGACCCGTACCCGCATGGCGGCGCTCGCCGCCGCCCTTGTCCTCCCCCTCGTGGCCGGCGGCTTCGCGCTGCAGGCCCGCGGCGCGCGCGGCGGGGCCCAGCTGCTCGACCAGGTCCTCACCTTCGTCGCGCTCCGCTACGTCGACACGCTCGACGCCCAGGCGCTGTACGAGAAGGCCGCCCGCGGGCTGGTGAAGGAGCTCAACGACCCGTACACCGAGCTGTTCTCCCCCAAGGAGCTCGCCGAGTTCGCCCGCAACACCAACGGGCGCTATGCCGGCATCGGCATGGAGATCTCCAAGATCGGCGACTACGTCACGGTCAACCGCGTCTTCCCCAACTCCCCCGCCGAGGGGGGCGGCGTGCAGGAGGGGGACAAGATCATGGTGATCGACACCGCCAACGCGCGCGGCTGGAACACGCAGCAGGTGCAGAACCTGCTGCTCGGCCCCGCGGGATCGCCGGTCAAGGTCACCTTCGGGCGCATCGGGGTGCCGCAGCCCATCACCCTGTCGTTCACGCGCGCGCAGATCCAGGTTCCCGCCGTCCCGTACAGCATGATGCTGGAGGACCAGGTCGGCTACGTCCCGCTGCAGCGCTTCTCCGAGCAGACCACCGACGACATCGCGCGCTCGGTCCTCGCCCTGCGGGAGAAGGGCGCGCGCGGCATCGTCATCGACCTGCGCGGCAACCCCGGGGGCATCCTCGACGAGGCGTTCTCGATGGCCAACCTCTTCCTCCCCAAGGGGAAGGAGCTGCTGTCGGTGCGCGGGCGCGAGGAGTTCCAGAAGTTCGAGAGCACCGAGGCGCCGCTGGCCCCCGACGTGCCGCTGGTCGTGCTGGTGGACGGCGGCTCGGCGTCGGCGTCGGAGATCGTGGCGGGCGCGCTGCAGGACTACGACCGCGCGCTCATCATGGGGACCACCTCCTTCGGCAAGGGGCTGGTGCAGTCGGTGTACAACCTGGACGGCGGCTACGCGCTCAAGATCACCACGGGGAAGTGGTTCACCCCCTCGGGGCGCTCCATCCAGCGCGAGCGGCGCCTCGCCCCCGACGGGCAGTTCGTCGAGGTGCGCCCCGACTCGCAGGAGAGCGACTCCGTGCGCAAGGCGCGCCCGGTGTTCAAGTCGGCCGCGGGGCGCACGCTGTACGGCGGGGGCGGCATCACCCCCGACGTGGTCGTGACCCCCGACACCATCAGCAGCAAGGAGCAGGCGCTCCGTCGCGCCCTGGCGCCGCACTACCCCACGATCTTCGCCACCGCCATGGCCATCGCCGAGGAGCAGAAGGGGAAGGTGCGCCCCGATTTCGCCATCAACCCCGCCTGGCGCGAGACGGTGTGGCAGCGGCTGGCCCAGGACTCGGTCAAGCTGGATCGCGCCACCTGGGAGGCCGGCGCCGGCGAGGTGGACCGCATCATCGAGGAGCGGGTGGCCAAGGTGGCCTTCGGGGACACCACCGTGCGGCGCCGCTCCCTGCACGACGACAACCAGCTGCAGCAGGCCGTCCGTGTGCTGCGGACGGCGCGCACCCAGCAGGCGGTCTTCCAGGCCGCGGCGGGGACGGGGCGGAAGTAGCGGCGGCGCCCCCGCGGGGGGGGCGGTAGGGGGTTCCCCGGCAGGGATTTGCGTACAATTGCGGATGCCCGGCAGGGGGCGGGGGCGGTAGGGTAGACGGCATGTCTCCCCACCGCCCCTCTCTGCTTGCGGCCGCCGTCCTGGGGCTGGCCGCCGCCTGCACCCCCGCCACGGGGACCCCCCCCGGCGGCGCCGCAGCGCCCGCCCCCGCCCGCACCGCCATCGCCGCCGAGCCCGGCGAGGCCAACCTGGCCAACCTCCGCCAGCTCACCAACGGCGGCGAGAACGCCGAGGCGTATTTCAGCGCCGACGGGCAGTGGATCACCTTCCAGTCCACCCGCGACGGGCGCACCTGCGACCAGCAGTTCGTCATGCGGACCGACGGCACCGGGCTCACCAAGGTGTCGGTGGGGGGGAAGACCACCTGCGGCTGGTTCCTCCCCGGCAGCCAGCGGCTGTTCTTCGCCTCCACCCACGCCGCCGACAGCGCCTGTCCGCCGCGCCCCGACCCGTCGGCTGGGTACGTGTGGGGGATCGACCCCTTCGACATCTACACCGTGGGGCGTGACGGCAAGGAGCTCAAGCGGCTCACCAACTACGGCGTGTACACCGCCGAAGGGGTGCTGTCCCCCGACGGGAAGACGATCGTGTTCACGTCACTCAAGGACGGGGACCTCGACATCTACACCATGAATGTCGACGGCACCAACGTGAAGCGGCTCACCACCACGCCGGGGTACGACGGCGGCCCGTGGTGGTCCCCAGACGGGAAGCAGATCGTGTACCGCGCCTGGCACCCCACCGACCCGGCGGAGCTCACGGCGTATCGCGACCTGCTGGGCCGCCGGATGATCCGCCCCAACCGGATGGAGCTGTTCGTGATGAACGCCGACGGCAGCAACCAGCGGCAAATCACCACGCTGGGCGGCGCCAACTTCGGGCCCTCGTGGACCCCCGACGGGAAGGGGATCATCTTCTCGTCCAACCACCAGAACCCGCGCAGCCGCAACTTCGACCTGTTCATCATCGGCGTGGACGGCACCGGGCTGCGTCAGGTGACCACCAACCCCGAGTTCGACGGGTTCCCCATGTTCAGCCCCGACGGCAAGTCGCTCATCTGGGCGTCCAACCGGAACGGGGCCAAGCAGGGGGAGACCAACCTGTTCATCGCGGAGTGGCGGTAGGGCGGGGAGAGGTGACGAGGACGCACCACCGCCCTCTCCAACGCCAACTCCAACTGCAACCACCACCTCCGCAGTGGCTGGCCCCTCGTCGTGTCCACCGGAACCACGAGGGACCAGCCACCGCTCAGGGACCTGTTGCAGTTGCTGTTGCAGCTGCAGGGCGCCCCGGCAGCACCCCGCGCCGCATCTCCAACTCCAACGGCAACTCCCACCTCCGCAGTGGCTGGCCCCTGATCCTCCTCCCCCCTCGCCGTTACCCCTTCACCGCCTGCACATCCACCGACAGCTTCACCTGGTCGCTCACCAGGAAGCCGCCGGCCTCCAGCGCCACGTTCCACGTCAGGCCGAAATCGGCGCGCGAGATGGCGCCCGTGAGCTCCGCCGACACCTTTTCCTGCCCCCAGGGGTCCTTGGCGGGGCCGCCCACTTCGCCCGTGAGCGTCACCGGGCGCGAGACGCCGCGCAGGGTGAGCGTGCCGGTGGCGGTGACCGCGTCGCCCGTGCGCTCGAAGGTCGTGAGGGCAAAGGTGGCCGACGGGAACTGCGCCACGTCGAAGAACTCGGGGCTCTTGAGGTGGCCGTCGCGCTGCTCGTTGCCGGTGTGGAGCGACGCCACGTCGATGGTGACGTCGGCGCCGGTCACCTGGCCGTCGGTGTCGGCGATGGTGCCGCTGAAGGTGCCGAAGGTGCCGCGCACGGTGGAGATCCCCATGTGCTTGACGGCGAACTGGATCTGGCTGTGGGTCGGATCGATGGTCCAGGGCATGGTGAGGCTCTGCTGGGGGGTCAGGAGTGGTGGTCGGAGGTGGGGGACCGGCGCCCCACGCGGGGCATGGCAGGCGCCGACCGGGCACGCGGTGACCAGCGGCCCGCTTCCCCGCATAAATGTGTTCCAACACGCGATTCCCCACAAGTCCCCGCCCCTCGCCGTTGTCAGCCCCCCCGGCGAGCTTATCGGCATGGAGACCGACCGCCCCCCCGCCAACCTCCGCGCCATCACCGTCGGTGACCGCCTGGAGGGTGACTTCCTCGTCCAGGCGCGCGCCGACAAGACCACCCGCGCCGGCAAGGGCTTTGCCCTGCTCACCCTGGCCAACGCCACCGGCACCATCGACACCGCCCCCCTCTGGGAGGAACAGCTCCCCTGGATCGAGGGGGTGGCCCGCGGCGCCCTCATCGCCGCCGTGGGCGAGGTGGACCGCTACCAGGGGAACGAGGGGGGCGGCAAGCGGCAGTTCCGCCTCACCGCCCCCCCGCGCCTCCTCCCCCGCGACCAGTTCCACCCCGAAGCCTTCCTTCCCACCATCGACGTCGACCCCGACAAGCTCTGGGACAGGATCGACGGCTTCCGCGCGCAGCTCACCACCCCGCGCCTGCGCGCCGCGGTCGACCTCTTCTTCGCCGACGACGACTTCCGCCTCCGCTTTGCCCGCACCCCGGGGGCCACCAGCGGGCACCACGCGCAGGTGGGCGGCCTGCTCCTCCACGTCTGGGAGGTCACCCGCGTGGCCCTCACCATCGCCCAGACGGTGCGCAAGGCCAACGCCGAACTCGCCATCGCCGGCGCCCTCCTGCACGACA
>JBILKP010000145.1:0-6852 GCA_044376625.1 Gemmatimonas sp.
CCAGCCCCCCCTCGGTGGTGACCTCCTCGCGCCGCTCGGGGACCAGCGTCACCGCCGCCGGACGGATGCGCTCGGCGATCGCCAGCATCTCCGGGGTGGCGGCACACTCGAAGTTCAGCACGGTGCCGATGCGGGCGGCCAGCCGGTCGATGTCGGCGTCCTGGATGTGGCGCCGGTCCTCCCGGAGGTGGGCCGTGATGCCGTCGGCCCCCGCCGCCTCGCACGCCAGCGCGGCCTCCACGGGATCGGGGGTGACGCCACGGCGGGCCTGCCGGACGGTGGCCACGTGGTCGATGTTCACATACAGACGCTGGTACCGGAGCGTGGACACGCGGGTCTGGAGGCGGAGGGGACGGGCGTTAGGTTGCAGGGGAGCGGTGGTCCCGACCGGGGACCGCCGGCCGCTGGGCGCATCGACAACGGGGGCACCGTGGGACACCGGCTAATGTGGGGCCACAAGGGGTGGTTCGTCATGGGGGGGGCCGCCCTCCTGGCGGTGGGCGCCTGCGCGCGCACCGCGGCGGTGACCCCGGGAGTCCCCGGCGTCCTGGCCGGCGCCACGGCCCAGGAAGCCGGGGCGCCCACGGGCCGGGGGGCCGTGGAGGCGTTCATGGCGGGGGTGGCGGCGCAGGACCTCCGGCGCATGGCGTCGGTGTGGGGCACGGCGCGCGGCCCCGCCCGGCTCACCCTCCCCGCCGAGGAGCTGGAAAAGCGGCTCATCGTCATCCAGTGCCTCCTCTCCCACGACCGCTGGAGCTTTGCCGAGGAGCGGGCCCGGCTTTCCTCCGGGGGGCGGCAGGACTGGTTGGTGGAGGTCCGGCGCGAACCCCGGTCGGCGCGCACCCTGTTCACCACGGTCCAGACGTCCGATGGCGCCTGGTTCGTGGAGGACCTGCAGGTGGCCCCGCTCCAGGAGTTTTGCCGCTGACCCCGGCGTCCGTCGCTGGTGCCCCGGCTCCGGCGGCTTAGTATTCCGACAGCTCGACCAGCACGCCCCCCGTGGCGCTCGGGTGCAGGAAGGCGATGCGCTTCCCCTCCGCGCCCACGCGTGGCTCCTGGTCGATGAGGCGCACCCCGGCCTCCCGGCACCGCGCCAGCGTGCCGTCGAGGTCGTCCACGGCGAAGCAGACATGGTGGATGCCGGGGCCGCGCTTGGCCACGAACTTCCCGATGGGCGAGTCCGGGGTCTGGGCTTCCAGCAGTTCCACCAGCGACTCCCCGGCCGCGAGGCCGGCGATGGCGGCCCCGTCGGCGTCATCCAGCGGCACCTCGGGCATCCCCAGGATGTCCCGGTAGAAGGGGCGCAGGGCGTCGAGGGACGCCACGGCTATCCCGATGTGGGCAATCCGGGTGCCGCGGTGAACGGGTGCGGTCATGGCGGGTAGGATGGTGGAGGTGGGGGACGGTCCCCCAAAGCATAATCCCGAGACCGGGGCGGCGCGGCCAGGGCGGCGCGGCCCCATGGAGCTGACGATGGCGCAGGCAGTCGAAGTGAACGACGGCAACTTTGCGACGGAAATCGAGGGGCACGCCGGGCTGGCGATGGTGGACCTGTGGGCCACCTGGTGCGCCCCCTGCCGCATGATCGCCCCCATCATCGAGCAGCTGGCGGTGGATTACGCCGGCAAGGTCAAGGTGGCCAAGCTGGATGTGGACCACAACCAGCGCACGGCCGCGCGCTTCAACGTGCGGTCCATCCCCACCATCCTGTTCTTCAAGGACGGCAAGGTGGTGGACCAGGTGGTGGGCGCGCTGCCGCGGCAGGCCCTCGAGGCCAAGATCCTGCAGCACGCCTGAGCGGCACGCCGGGGGTGGCGGGCACGGCCGCGGTGACGGACTGGGCCGACGAGGCCTGGCCACAGGCGGTCGTGCCGGGGGCGCTGCACGTGGTGAGCACCCCCATCGGACATCTGGGGGACATCACCCTGCGCGGCCTGGCGGTGCTCCGCCAGGCCGCGCTGGTCTGCTGTGAGGACACGCGCCACACGCGTCCCCTGCTGGAGCGGTACGGCATCACCACCCCCACGCAGTCGCTGCACGAGCACAACGAGGCGCGGGTGATCCCGGGGGTGCTGGAGCGCCTGCGCGCCGGCGAGGCCGTGGCCCTGGTCAGCGATGCCGGCACCCCGCTGGTCTCCGATCCCGGGCAGCGCGCGGTGGAGGCCGTGGTGCGGGCCGGGGGGCGCGTGGTCCCCGTCCCCGGTCCCTCGGCGACCCTGGCGGCGCTGGTGGCCGCCGGGCTCCCTGCGCTCCCCTACACCATGCTCGGGTTCCTCCCCCGCAAGGGACGGGAGCGCCAGGAGCAGCTGGGGTTGGCCGCCGGGCTCCCGCACACGGTCGTCCTGTTCGAAGCCCCAGGCCGGGTGGCGGACACCCTGCGCGACCTGGCCGCCGTGGCGGGCGATGAGCGCCCGGTGGTGGTGGCGCGCGAGCTCACGAAGCACTTTGAGGAACTCCGCCGCGGAACGCTCGCCCAGGTCGCCGCGTATGCGGAGGAGGTGCCCCCTCGCGGCGAGGTGGTGCTGGTGCTGGGCGGGGCGCCGGCGGAGGCGGCCCCGGCCGAGGAGGCCCTCGAGGCGCTGGCGGCCGCCTGGCGCGCCGAGGGCGTCCCCCCGCGCGAGCTCCAGCGCCGGTTGGTGGAGCTCCACGGCGCCAGCCGCAACCTCGCCTACCGTCTCGCCCATTCCCGGTGACCGTGTCCCCCTCCCGCTCGCGTTCGCGGCCGTCTCGCCCCTGGCGGCTGGCCCTGCCCATGGCCCTCCTGGCCGCCATGGGGGCGGCCACGCCGGCGGGGGGCACGCAGGGTACCCCCGGCCGCCTGGTGGTGGCGCGGCTCCGCTACGAGGGCGGCGGCGATTGGTACGCCAACCCGTCCAGCCTCCCCAACCTCCGCGCGGCCATTGCCGAGCGCACCAGCCTCCCGGTGGAGCGCACCGACGTCACCGTGCGCGTGGCCGACTCCGCCCTGTTCGACGTGCCGTTCCTGCACGTCACCGGCCATGGCGAGATGCGCCTGGCCGATGCGGAGGTGCCCCGGCTGCGGCAGTACCTCCTGCAGGGCGGCTTTCTCCACGTGGATGACAACTACGGGCTCGACGAAAGCTTTCGCCGCGAAATCCGGCGGGTCTTCCCCGACCGACCGCTGGTCGAGGTGCCCCTGTCGCATCCGGTCTACCACCTGGTGTACGACTTTCCCAACGGCGTCCCCAAGGTGCACGAGCACGATGGCAAGCCGGCCCAGGGCTTCGGGATCTTCATCGGCAAGCGGCTGGCCGTGTACTACACCTACTCGGCCGATCTGGGGAACGGGTGGGAAGACGTGGGGACCTACCCGGATCCCCCCGACCTGCATGAGGCGGCCCTCCGCATGGGCGTGAACCTCTTCACCTACGCCGTCACCAGCCGGGTGACGCCGTGACCCCGGTCCCGGGGGGCGTGGCGTCCGCCGCGCTGGCCGAGGGCGGCGCGCTGCAGCGTCGGGTGGCGGCCGAGTCGGCCCTGATGCGGCAGCGCGCGGTGCTGGCGCTCGGGGGCGCTGCGGCTGCCGGTACGGCGCTGCTGCTGGCGGCGGCGGCGTTGGCGCTGGGGGAGGCGCGGTGGCTGGCGTGGCCACGCCCGCTCCCCGTCCTGGTGTGGGGCGTGGTGGGCGCTGCGGTCGCGGTGGTGGCGGCGCGCGGCGGCCGCCGTCTGTGGGCGCGGCTGGCTCCGGCGGCGCTTGCGGCGCCCATCGAGCACGAGCAGGGATTGCGGCGCGGCGCCCTGGTGGGGGCGCTGGAGGTGGGGCACCAGGGGGTGTTGGGAGCCAAGGGGGCGGCAGATGTGGCGCGCCGCCTGCCGCCGGGGACGCTGCTGCCGGTGGCGGGGCGCCAGTGGGGACACCGGGCGCTGGGCGCCGCGGGGGCGTTGCTGCTGGGCGCCCTGGCGCTCTGGGGGGCCCGTCGGGCTGCGCCAGACGGGTGGGCCGCGGTATGGCACCCGTGGCGCGCCTGGCGTGGCACGCTCCTCCCGGCGCTCTCCGTGCGCAACCTCCCGGCCAGCGTGCCCCGCGGCATGCCGCTCACCCTCACCCTGCAGGCCCCCGGACGCCGGCAGCTGTCCGCCACCTGGCAGGCCGACGGGGAACCACGGCGTGATACCACCCTGGCCGTGCCGCCCTCCGGTGTGGTGGCCCTTGCCGTGGGCGCCGTGCGCGCGCCGTTGGCGGTCACGCTCTCCGACGGCCGCTCGGCGCCGCTGACGCTGCGGCTGGCCGTGGCCGACCGCGGCTGGGTGGGGGACCTGGCGTTGCGCGCCCGCTTCCCGGCGTATCTGGCGCGCCCCGACGAGGCGATCGAGCCGGCGCCGCCGCTGGTGGTGCCGCGCGGGACGCAGCTGCGCGTGTCGGCCGGGCTGCGCGGCGGGCTCACGCGGGCCGGGCTGGCGCGCGGGACCGACACCGTGTGGTTGACGGGACCTGCTGCGGGCGCCCCCCAGGTGGCCGGCGTGCTGGCGGTCAGCGGCACCCTGCCCGTGGACGGCGACGCCACCTGGCACTGGGTGGCCGCCGACGGCCAGGGCGGCGGGCTCCCCCCCGAGCTCCCGGACAGCCTCCCCATCAGCATCATCCCCGACGCCCTTCCCGAGGTGGCCATCGTGGGGCCGATGGGCGACACCACGGTGGGCACCGTGGGGGTGCTCCCGGTGCGGGTCCTGGCCAGCGACGATCATGCGGTGGGGCGGGTGTGGCTGGAGGTCCGCACCGAGCGGGCGGCGGCGGTGGATGCTGCGGCCCGGACGGCGAGCCGCGCGGAGCGCCTGGAGGTGGCCACCCCACAGGATCCCGCCTTTGACGGCGGGGCCACGCTGCCGCTGGAGGGGCGCAACCTTGAGCCCGGCGATCGCCTGCTGGTGGTGGCGGTGGCCGAGGATGCCTCCCCGTGGCGCCAGCAGGCGCGCACGACGCCGCGCATCCTGCGCGTGCCGTCGCTGGCCGAGCAGCGCGAGGCGGCGCGGTCGTTGGGGGATTCACTGGCGGCACGCGCCGCGCAGCTCGCCGCCCAGGAGGCGCGACTGGCGCGGGGCACCGCGGAGGCGGCGCGCAACCGCGACCTGGCGGGCGCCGGGCGTGCCGAGCAGGGCGCGCAGGCCGGGGCCCAGCGCAACGGGGCCCAGCCGTCGCCCATGCGGTTCTCCGCCGCCGAACGGGCCAAGCAGCTGGCGCGCGAGCAGCAGCAGCTGGGCGCCCGCGTGGATTCGCTGCGGCAGGGCGCCAAGGACCTCGAGCAGCGGCTGCGCAGCGCCAGCGCCATGGACACGGCGCTGGCCTCGCGGATGCGCGACATCCAGCGCATGCTGCGCGAGGCCATGACCCCCGAGATGCAGAAGGCGCTGGAGCAGGTGAACCAGAGCGCCGAGCGGCTGAGCGGCACCGAGGCCCAGCAGTCGCTGGAGCAGCTGGCGCGGCAGCAGCAGCAGATGCGCGAGCAGCTGGCCCGCAGCGCGGAGATGCTCAAGCGGGCCGCGTTGGAAGGGAGCATGCAGACGCTCCGCGACGACGCGCGCGACCTGGCCAAGGCCGAGCGTGACCTGGCCGACCGGTTGGCCGGGGCAGGGAAGGGCGCGGACAAGGGGGGCCAGAAGGGCGCCGAGAAGGGCGCCGAGTCTGCTGCGGGGAAGCCCGACGGCGCGGCGGGGGAGCGTCCCGCTGCCGATCGGGAGGCGCGGCAGCTGGCCGACCGCACCAGGGCCATGGAGGAGGCGGTCAAGCAGCTGGCCAAGCGTTTGGAGGAGGCCGGCGCCCGCCCGGGGGCTGCGCGCACGCAGGCGGCGGAGCCGCGGCTCAACGAAGCGGCGCAGGCCATGGAGCGGGCGGCGCGCGAGGGGGCCGCCGAGCGGCAGGAGCGGGCCACCCCCGGGCAGCAGGCGGGGGCGGGAGACCCCACGCAGTCGGCTTCGATGCCCGGGACGCAGGGGAACCGGCCGGCTGATCAGCCGCAGGGGGTCCCCAGTCGGACCGCCAACCAGGGGACCACCGCCGGCGCGGAGCCCGGCAAGCCCGGCGGGCAGCAGCCGGGCGGGCAGCAGCCGGGCGGGCAGCAAGCGGGCGGGCAGCCATCCGGCGGGCAGCCATCCGGCGGGCAGCAACCGGGCGGGCGGCCATCGGCAGGCGGCGCGGCCGATCAGGCGCGTCGGGCGGCCGATGCCATGGCGCAAGCCGCCCAGCAGCTGGCGGAGGCCCGCGAGGCACAGGTGGAGGCGTGGAAGGGCGACCTGTCGCAAAGTCTCGATCGCTCCATCAACGAGACCATGCAACTGGCGCGGCAGCAGGCGGCCCTGGCGGAGCAGGCCAAGCAGCAGGGCGCACGGGCCACGGCCGGGGAACAGGGGGCGCTGCAGCAGGGGGTGCAGCAGGCGGCCGAGCGGTTGGAGCAGGCGGCGCGGTCGTCGTCGCTGCTCTCGCAGCGCACCCAGAAGGCCATGGCCGAGGCCCAGCGGCGCGTGCAGCAGGCCACGCAGGCGGCGCAGCAGTCCGGGGGCGGGCAGCCTGGCGGCGGTGGCGAGGCGGGGAGCCAGCAGGCGCAGGACGCCATGAAGGAGGCGGCCGAGGCGCTCAATCAGGCGCTCAGCTCCATGGTGCGCGACCGGGAGCGCGTGAACTCGGCCCAGTCCGGTTCGGGGTTCACCGAAATGGTGGACCAGCTGCGCCAGCTGGCGCAGCAGCAGGGGCAGCTCAACGGCCAGCTGCAAGGGCTCAACCTGCTCTCCGGCGGGGCCAAGGGGCAGGCGGCGCAGCAGCAGGTGCGCGTGCTGGCGCGGCAGCAGCGCGAAGTGGCGCGCACGCTCAGCGATGTGTCCGACCTGGACCAGACCGGG
>JBILKP010000146.1:0-6808 GCA_044376625.1 Gemmatimonas sp.
GGAGGTGGTAGTTGGAGTTGGAGATGCAGCAGTACGCCACTGCAACGGCAACTGCAACCGCCACCTAGGTGGTGGCTGGCCCCTGGGCGGTCGAGGCGGGGCGAGGCGCCAGCCACGGCGGAGGTGGTAGTTGGAGTTGGAGATGCAGCGGTACGCCACTGCAACCGCAACTGCAACTGCCACCTAGGTGGTGGCTGGCCCCTGGGCGGTCGGGGCGGGGTGAGGCACCAGCCACGGCGGAGGTGGTAGTTGGAGTTGGAGATGCAGCGGTACGCCACTGCAACCGCAACTGCAACTGCCACCTAGGTGGTGGCTGGCCCCTGGGCGGTCGGGGCGGGGCGAGGCGCCAGCCACGGCGGAGGTGGTAGTTGGAGTTGGAGTTGCAGCTACGGGTTGGGTGTGGTGCGCGCTTGTGATTTTGGTGGGGCCCCCGGATATTTGCGTCACCGTCACGTGCTTCCGTGCCGGGGCGGACGGCAGGCCGCGCGGAGGCCCCTTGGGGCGCTGCGTTCGGGCGGCACCGCGCAGGGGGCACTGGCGTGGGATCCCGTCCTGGCGCGCCGATCCGGCGGCGCGCACGAGGCCGGACGGGGCGCCGGTGCCGAGGGGCTCGCGGGCCAGTAGCTTTGGGGATGCGTTCATACCGCCCCTTCCGCACCTGGTCGGCCGCGCGGCGCGCGGCCCTGCTGGTGGCCCCCGTGGCCATCCTCGTGGCCGCCGCGTTGCGCCCGCTGGCCGCGCAGCCTGCCGCGTCTCCCGCGTCCTCCTCTGCGGCCAAGCCCACGCTGGTGGTGCTCATCACCGTGGACCAGCTGGTGCCCGGGTACCTGGACCAGTGGAAGGACCAGTTCACCGGCGGCTTCAAGCGGCTGCTCACGCAGGGCGCCTTCTTCACGCAGGCGTTCCACGACCATGCCGCCACCGAGACGGCCCCCGGGCACGCCACCCTCTGGTCGGGGCGCTACCCGTCGCAGACCGGGATCGTGCTGAACGACCTCGGGGTCCCCGACCCGCAGGCGCCGCTGCTGCAGGGGCGCGGCGGTGGCGCGTCGCCGTACCGCTTTCGCGGTTCCACCTTCTTTGACTGGGTGCGCGCTGCCGATCCCTTGAGCCGGGGGCTCTCGGTGTCGCGCAAGGACCGCGGCGCCATCCTCCCCATGGGGCGCGCCAAGCAGCAGGTGTTCTGGTACGGGCTCGACGGCCGCTTCACCACCAGCACGTACTACGCCGACACGCTCCCCACCTGGGTGCAGGCGTTCAACGCGCGCAATCCCATCGCCCCGTACCTGGGGCAGCCGTGGACGCTGCTGCTTCCCGAGTCGGCGTACCCCGAGCGTGACGACGAGCCCACCGAGAACGGCGGCAAGGATCACCTGTTCCCGCACGTGCTCCCCGCCGACCCGCGTCGCGCGGGGACGGCGTTTGCCGAGTTCCCGTGGATGGATGACATCACGGTGGACCTCGCGCTGGCCGGGGTGGGCGCCATGCAGCTGGGGGCCAACCCCAACACCACCGACGTGCTGGCGGTGTCGCTGTCCACCACCGACGCGGTGGGGCACAAGTGGGGGCCGCGCTCGCGCGAGCTGCACGACCACGTGCTGCGGGTGGACCGCGCGCTGGGGCGGCTGCTGGACTCGCTGTACGTGCTGCGCGACTCCACGCGCATCGTGGTGGCGCTGGGGGCCGACCACGGCGTGGCGCCGCAGCCGCAGCTGTCGTTCCCGGGCACCGACCCCAACCGCGGGCGCGTGATCTGGCGCCCCGTCATCGACTCGGCGCGCAGCCGGCTGGCCGCGCGCGGCGTGGAAGGGGACGCGCTGGAGCTCAACAGCGGCATCATCACCGTGGACCGGGCGCGGCTGGCGGCCAAGGGGGTGCCGGCCGACTCGGTGATCCGCGCGCTGCAGCGCCAGCTGCTGGCGCTCCCGGGGATGCTGCGGGTGGATCGCGTGGAGCAGCTGGCGGCCAAGGCCGCCGCCGGGGACAAGCTGGCGCGCCGGTGGGCGAACGCGCTCCCCGCCGACATGGACGCGGCGCTCACGGTGACGTACCGGCCGTACTACTACGGGTCCACCGCGCTCACCGCCACGCACGGCACGCCGCACGACTACGACGCGCACATCCCGGTGCTGTTCCTGGGGGCCGGGGTCCGGCCCGGGCGCTACGGCGCCACGATTGCCTCGGTGGACGTGGCGCCCACGCTGGCCGCGCTCACCGGGGTGCGCCCCTTCGAGGCGCGGCTGCCGGGGCGGGTGCTGCGGGAGGCGCTGCGCGACGGGGCGCGGGCGGGGGCGGGGCGCGGGGGCGCCGCACCGCGGCGATGATCGAGCGCGCCTTCGACGCCCTGCGCTTCGGCACCGGGCGCACCCTCAACCTGCGCGAGCATCTCCCCACGCCGGCGTGGGCGGTGGCGCACGCCACGCAGTGGCTGCAGCGGCTCCAGATGGAGGGGGCGGCGGAGGCGCTGGTGATCACGGGGCGCGGCAACGGCAGCCACGACGGCGTGTCGGTGGTGCGCGAGGCGGTGGCGCGGCAGCTGGCCCACCTGCGGCGGCGCAACGTGCTGGCCACGGTGGCCGAGCATTCGCCCGGGTCGTTCGTGGTGACCTTTGCCCCGGTGCGGGCGCTGGCCGAGGTGCCGCGGCGGCAGCGCGAGCGCGTGGCCGCGGCGCCGGTGGCGCCCCCCGCGCTGGCCGCGCTGGAGGGGGAGACGGTGGCGTTGCTGCACACGCTGGCCGCCACCGCGCTGGCGGCGCTGGGGGTGCGCGGCCCCACGCGCGACCAGCTGGAGCAGGAGATGGTGCACCAGTGTGCGACGCTGGCCGCGGCCCTCCCCCCCGAGGGGGAGCGGGAGGCGCTGCTGCGGCAGGCGATGATGCGGGCCCTCACCGAATACGAGACCGAGCCATGACGAGACGCCTCCTCCCCGCGCTGCTGCTGGCCGCCCCGCTGGGGCTTGCTCCCTGTGGCGGGGGCGCGCTGGCGGCGCAGCCCGCGTCGTCCACGCCGCCGCGCCCGATGCCCGGGTTTGCCCCCGCCGCCGCCGAGGCGCAGCGCCGCCTGGAGGCCGCGGCGATTGCCACGCCGCAGCCCGCGCGCGCCAAGGCCAATGGCGCCGCGCTGGCCGCGGAGCCGCATGTGGCCGGGTCGCCCGCGCAGAAGCGCACCGCCGACTACGTGATCGACCGGATGAAGGCGCTGGGGCTGGAGACCGAGCTCAAGCGCTACGACGTGTGGCTGCCGCACGCCACCAGCGTGACCGTGACCCGACTGGGGCGCGATACGGTGGCGCTGCCGCTGGTGGAGCCCGCCGTGGCGGGGGACGCCGCCACCGCGATGGCGCAGTACCTCACGGTGAACGGCTCCAGCGCCGCCGGCACCGGCGAGGGGGAGCTGGTGTTCGTGAACTTCGGGCTCATCGAGGACTACGCCACGCTGGACTCGCTGGGCGTCTCGGTGCGCGGCAAGGTGGTGCTGGCGCGCTACGGGCGCAGCTTCCGCGGCATCAAGGCGCGCGAGGCGGAGAAGCGCGGCGCGGTGGCGGTGCTCATCTACACCGACCCGCTGGACGACGGCTTCGTGCAGGGGGACGTGTACCCCGAGGGGCCCATGCGTCCCCTGGCCGGCGTGCAGCGCGGGAGCGTGTTCAACGGCACCGGGGACCCGCTCACGCCGGGGTACGCCAGCGTCCCCGGGGCGCCGCGGCTGCACCCCGACTCGGCGGGGCTGCCGCGGATTCCCGTGGTGCCCATCAGCGCGGCCAACGCGCAGGCGCTGCTGGCGGAGGTGCGCGGCACCGACATCCCGCGCGGGTGGCAGGGGGGGATGGCGCTGCGCTACCACGTGGGCCCCGGGCCGGTGCGGGTGCGCGTCTCGGTGGCCACCGACCGCGCCACGCAGGGGACCAAGGCCATCTGGAACACGCTGGGGATCCTGCGCGGGAGCACCTGGCCCGACGAATACGTGTACATCGGGGCGCATCGGGACTCGTGGGGCCCCGGGGCCGCCGACAACATCAGCGGCACGGTGAGCGTGCTGGAGGCCGCGGCGGCGCTGGCCGAGCTGGCCAAGGCGGGGCAGCGCCCCAAGCGCAGCGTGGTGTTCGCCACCTGGGACGCCGAGGAGTGGGGGCTGGTGGGGAGCACGGAGTACGTGGAGGACGACTCGCTGAAGCTGAAGGCCGGGGCGGTGGCGTACCTCAACCAGGACGTGTCGGCGCAGGGGTCGCAGTTTGGCGGCGGCGGGAGCCCGTCGCTGCGTGCGGTGCTGCGCGACGTGGTGAAGGACGTCCCCGACCCCCAGGGGCGCGGGAGCGTGTACCAGGCCTGGCGCGCCACGTCGGGGACGCGGGCCGACACGCTGGAGCCGGCCATGGGCGACCCGGGCGGCGGGAGCGACTTTGCCGGCTTCTACAACCACTTCGGGATCCCGCACGCCGACTGGGGCTTTGGCGGCCCCGCCGGCACCTACCACTCGGCGTACGACACGCACGCCTGGATGACGCGCTTCGGCGACCCCGGGTTCCAGTATCACGCCACGGCGGGGCGCATCGGCGCGGCCATGCTGTTGCGGCTGGCCAACGCCCAGGTGCTGCCCTACGACTACGCGGAGTTTGCGCGCACCATGCGGCGGTACGTGGCGCCGGTGGAGCGGGGGCTGGCGGCCAAGGGGTGGTCCGCGTCGGTGACGGCGCGGCTGGTGGCGGCCATTGACGGGCTGGAGGGGGCGGCGGTGCGGTTCCACACCGCGCGCGACGGGGCGCTGGCGCGCGGGGTTGCGCCGTCGGCGCAGCGGGCCACCAATGCGGCGCTGCTGCAGGTGGAGCGGGCGTTCGCGCGGCCGTCGGGGCTCAAGAGCCGGCCGTGGTACCGGTCGCTGATCTATGCGTCGGACGTGGACAACGGCTACTCGACGATGGTGTTCCCCGGGGTAGGGGAGGCGATCCGCTACGGCACCGAGGCGGAGGTGCGGGCGGAGGTGGACGACCTGGCGGCACGCTTTGACGCGGCGGCGCGGGAGCTGGAGCGGGCCACGCGGGCGGTGGGCGGCGGATGACCGACCGCGCGGCCCCCCCGTCGCCCACCGACCCGTTCAATCCGCGCTACGCGCGGCAGGTGGCCCTCAAGGGGTTCGGGGTGCCGGCGCAGGCGCGGCTGGCAGAGGCGCGCGTGCTGGTGGTGGGGCTTGGGGGGCTGGGGAGCCCCGCGGCGATGTACCTGGCGGCCGCGGGGGTGGGGGCCATGACGCTGGTGGACCGCGACCTGGTGGCGATGTCCAACCTGCACCGGCAGCTACTGTACGCCACCCCCGACGTGGGGCGCCCCAAGCTGGATGTGGCGGCGGAGCGGCTGCGGGCGCTCAACCCGGCGCTGGCGCTGACCACGCACGAGACGTGGCTGACCCCGCGGAACGCGGCGGGGCTCGTGGCCGGGCATGCGGTGGTGATTGACGCCACCGACAGCTTTGCGGCGCGCTACGCGCTGAACGCCGCCTGCGTGGCGGCGGGGGTGCCGTTCGTGTACGGGAGCGTGTCCCGGTTTGAGGGGCAGCTGAGCGTGTTGGCGGCGCCCGGGGGCCCCTGCTACCAGTGCCTCTTTCCGGACCCCCCGGAGGAGGGGACGGTGCGGACCTGCGCTGAGGAGGGGGTGCTGGGGGTGGTGCCGGGGATGGTCGGGGTGATGCAGGCCACCGAGGCGATCAAGGTGGTCACGGGGGTGGGCACTCCACTTGTTGGAACGCTGCTGCTGGTGGACCTGTTGTCCCAGACAACACACCGCATCCGCCTGCAGCGCCGCCCCGGGTGTCCCGGGTGCTCCCCCGGCCGGGGGGCGCCGTTGGCGCTGCCGGAGGCGGTGTGCGCCTCGCCCCCGCTGCCTTCCTCTCCCCTGCCAGAACCGCCTCGCATGTCCATCGACCAGCTGTCTCCCGCCACCGTGGCGGCCCGCATGGCCGCCGATCCGATGCTCACGCTGGTGGATGTGCGGCAGGGGTGGGAGCTGGAGCTGGCCCGGGTGCCCGGGAGCGTGCACATCCCGCTGAACGAGCTGCCGGCGCGGGTGGGGGAGCTGGACCCGTCGCGTCCGGTTGCGCTGCTGTGCCACCACGGGATGCGGAGCGAGATGGCGGCCAGCTGGCTGGTGGCGCAGGGCTTCCAGTCCGTGGTGAATGTGGAGGGGGGGATCGAGGCGTGGAGCGCCGAGGTGGCCCCCGAGATCCCGCGGTACTAGGGCCGGTTCGGGGGCGCGGCGCTGCCGCCCCCCCACCGGGAACCCGGCACGGCCGCCGCGCCTTCATCGCCGTGCGCTGACACGCGCCCCCTGACACCCTGGGGGCGTTTTCGTTGTGTCCCGGTGATTTCCACTCCAGAGAACAGATGCGTATTTGCGTCCCGTCGGAGACGGCGCCGCGTGAGCGGCGGGTGGCGCTGGTGCCTGACAGCGTTGCCAAGTTGGTGAAGGGCGGGCACGAGGTGGTGGTGCAGGCCGGGGCAGGCGCCGGCGCCTACCATGACGACGCCCAGTACGAGGCGGTGGGGGCGACGATCGCTCCCTCGGCGGCGGCGGCGCATGCCGGCGCGCAGGTGGTGTGCCGCGTGCAGCGGCCGTCGGCCGAGGAGGTGGGGCTGATCCCCGAGGGGGCGGTGCTGGTGTCGCTGATGGCGCCGGCGTCGGCGGGGCCCGTGGTGGAGGCGCTGACGGCGCGCCGGGTGACCGCCCTGGCGCTGGAGCTGGTGCCGCGCATCACGCGGGCCCAGAGCATGGACGTGCTGTCGTCGCAGGCCACCGTGGCGGGGTACAAGGCCGTGCTG
>JBILKP010000147.1:0-6801 GCA_044376625.1 Gemmatimonas sp.
GCGCTGTTCTTCGCCATCAACGCCAACAAGAAGGCCACCGGGCTCCCCGACGGGGTCGCGGCCACGGCGCGTCCCGTGCGCACGCTGGGGGTGGTGGGGGCCGGCTTCATGGGGGCCGGCATTGCCACCGTGGCGGTGCAGGGGGGGCTGCTGGTGCGCCTCACCGACGCCAGCGTGGAGCGCGCCGCCGCCGGGTGGCGCACGGTGCGCGACGCGGTGCGCGCGCGGCTCCGCCGCCGCCGGCTCACGCCGGTGGAATTCGACACCACCATGGCGCGGCTGTCGGTGGCCGCCGACCACGCGGGGCTGGCCGGCGCGGCGCTGGTGATCGAGGCGGTGTTCGAGGAGCTGGCGGTGAAGCAGGAGGTGCGGCGCGCGGTGGAGGCGGCCGCCCCCGGCGCCATCTTCGCGTCCAACACCAGCACCATCCCCATTGCCGACATCGCCGCCGGCGCCGCCAACCCGGGCACGGTCATCGGCATGCACTTCTTCTCCCCGGTGGCCAAGATGCCGCTGCTGGAGGTGGTCGTCACGCCGGCCACGGCGCCGGAGACGGTGGCCACGGCGGTGGCGTGCGGACGCCAGATGGGGAAGACGGTCATCGTGGTGCGCGACGCGCCGGGGTTCTACGTGAACCGCATCCTGGCGCCATACCTGGCCGAGGCGGGACGCCTGCTGGACGAGGGAGCCGCGATGGAGGCCGTGGACCGCGCCTGCACCGCGTTCGGATTCCCGGTGGGCCCCTTCACGCTGCTGGACGAGGTGGGGCTGGACGTGGCCGGCAAGGCCGGGCCCATCATGGCGGCGGCGTACGGCGCGCGGCTGGCGCCCGCCCAGGCGCTCACGCGCGTGGTGGCCGACGGGCGGCTGGGGCGCAAGGCGCAGCGTGGCTTCTACCGCTACGACGCGGCGGGGAAGCGGCAGGGCCCCGACCCGTCGGTGTACGCGCTCACGGCCGCGGGCGCGCCGCGCCGCACGGTGCCCGCCGAGGAGATCCGGCAGCGCACCATCCTCCCGCTCCTCAACGAGGCGGTGCGCTGTCTGGAGGAGGGGATCATCGCCTCGCCGCGCGACGGGGACATCGGTGCCATCTTCGGCATCGGCTTCCCCCCCTTCCGGGGCGGGCCGTTCCGGTATCTCGACACCCTGGGGGCCGCGGCGGTGGTGCGCGACCTCGAGGCCCTCGACGCCCGTTTCCCTGGGCGTTTCACCCCGGCGGCGCGCCTGCGCGCGCTCGCCGACAGCGGAGGACGCTTCCACCCATGACCGCCACCCCGCTCCCCGCGCGCATCGTCGAGGTCACCTCGGCGCTGACCGACGCGCAGCGCGAACTCGAGGCGCTCCTCGACGGCATCCCCGTTGCACATCACGACGCCCCGGTGGCCACGGGATGGACGATTGCGCAGGTGATCGAGCACCTGGCGCGCGTGGAGGACGGCTCCGGACGGGTGGTGAGCCGCCTGTGCGCAGCGGCGGCAGGGACCGTGGAATCGGAGACGGCGCCGCTGATGCCGTCGCTGGCGGCGCTGCGGATTGAAACCGTGGCCACTCCCCTGACCGCTCCCGAGATGGTGCAGCCGCAGGACGGGCTCTCGGCCGCCGACGCCCTGGCGCGGCTGCGCGAGGCGCGGGCGCGGCTGCTGAGCGTGCTGCTCGCCAACGCGGGGCGCGCGCTCTCCGGCGTCACGCATCCGCACCCGCGGCTGGGGGTGCTGAACGGGTACCAGTGGGGGCTGTTCCTGGCGCTGCACCAGCGGCGCCACCAGGCACAGATCGTCGGGATCGCGCGGGCGCTGGCCGGGGGGGGCGCGTGAGCCGGACCGGACGTCCGGTCACGCGGGGCGCGCTGGCGCTGCTGGCCGCCGGGGGCGTGGCATGCGGCGGCGGCCGCGCGGGCACTCCCTCGCCCGCGACGGCAGCCGCACCGGCCCTGCCGTCCCCCGCCACGCGCGCCGAGCGCACCGCCTTCCGCGAGACCACGCCGCACGCCGAGGTGCTGGCGTTCCTGGACACGCTGGTGGCGCGCGGCGCGCCGCTCACGGTGACCACGCTGGCCACCTCCACCGAGGGGCGGCGGGTGCCGCTGGTGGTGGCGTCGCGCCCGCAGGTGCGCACCCCCGCCGAGGCGCGCGCCCTGGGGCGCCCGGTGGTGTACGTGCAGGCCAACATCCACGCCGGTGAGGTGGAGGGGAAGGAGGCGGTGCTCGCGCTGCTGCGCGACTGGTCCGCCGCCGCCGGGCCCACGGTGCTGGACTCGCTGGTGCTGCTGGTGGTCCCCAACTACAACCCCGACGGCAACGAGCGGCTGGCGGCGCAGGAGCGCAACCGCGGGGCGCAGAACGGCCCCGAGCGCATTGGCGAGCGCCCCAACGGCATGGGGCTGGACCTCAACCGCGACTACATCAAGGCCGAGGCCCCCGAGACGCGCGGCGCGCTGGCGGCGTTTGCCGCATGGGACCCCGACGCCTTCATGGACCTGCACACCACCAACGGCAGCTACCACGGCTACGCGCTCACCTATGCGCCGTCGCTGCACCCCGCCGCGCCGCTGGGGGCGTACACCGCCGACACGCTGCTCCCCGAGATCCAGCGGCGCGTGAAGGCGCGCCACGGGTTCGAGACCTTTCCCTACGGCAACTTCACCAGCGCCGACGGGCGCGAGACCGCCACGGCGGCGGTGAAGGCGGGGTGGCGCACCTACGAGCACGTGCCGCGCTTCGGCACCAACTACTACGGGCTGCGCGGGCGGATCAGCATCCTCAGCGAGGCCTATTCGCACGACCCGTTCGACCGGCGGGTGGCCAGCACGCGCGCCTTCGTGCAGGAGGGGCTGTCGCTGCTGGCCGAGCGCCGCGGCGAGGTGGCGGCGCGGGTGGCGGCCGGGAGCGCGGCGGCCACCTTCGGCCCCGGACGCACCCCCGCGGTGGCCTTCCGCAGCCGCTTCGCGTCGCGCGCCGACACGCAGGCGGTGCTGGTGGAGGCGCTGGAGCGGGTGGCCGACAGCACGCAGCGCACCGAGCCCGGCGTGCCGCGCGGGCTCCGGCGCACGGGGCGCATCGCCCCCCAGCGCATGCCCGTGACCGACCGGTTCGAGGCGGCGCTGGCGCGCCCGGCCTCCCCCTGGGGCTATGCCATCGCCCCCGAGGGGAGCGCGGCGGTGGCGCTGCTGCGGGCGCACGGCGTGCCGGTGACGGTGCTGGCGGCCCCGCGCGCGGTGGCGGTGGAGCGGTTCGTGGTGGAGGCGGTGCAGCGTGCCGCGCGCCCCTTCCAGGGACATCGCGAGGTCACGCTGCGCGGGCGCTGGGAGCCCGCCGTGCGCACCCTGCCGGCGGGGAGCGCCCTCGTGCCCGCCGGGACGCCCCGCGACCTGCTGGCCGCCCTCCTGCTGGACCCCGAGTCCGACGACGGGGTCCACACCTGGAACCTCTTCGACGCGCTGCTGGCCCCCGGCGGCGAGGCGCCCGTGTACCGGTTGGCCGCGTCCTCCCGCTAGATTGCGGCCATGCTGCGCACCAGCCTCCTCTACCTCTCCCGTCAGCAGCGGGTCTTCGACCTGATCCGCAACGTCGGGTTCGCCCGCCGCATGGCCTCCCGCTTCGTGGCGGGGGAGACCATCGCCACCGCCTGCGACGCCGTGGCCGAGCTGAACGCCAAGGGGATCACCGCCTCGCTCGACCTGCTGGGGGAGAGCGTCACCAGCGAGGCCGAGGCGCGCGCCACCGGCGCGGAGTACCTGCGGCTGCTGGACGAGATCCACCGCCGCGGGCTCGACGCCAACGTCTCGGTCAAGCTCACCGCGCTGGGGCAGGACATCTCCGACGCGCTGGGGGTGGAGGTGGTGCGCGGCGTGCTGGCCCGGGCGAAGCAGTACGGCAGCTTCGTGCGGCTGGACATGGAGTCCAGCGCGTACACCGACCGCACCCTCGACGCCTTCGAGCGCGACCTGTACCCCGACTACCCCGACACGGTGGGGGTCGTGCTGCAGAGCGCGCTGCGCCGCACGCTGGACGACGTGGCGCGGGCCAACCGGCTGCAGTGCCGCGTGCGCATCTGCAAGGGCGCCTACCTGGAGCCCCCCGAGGTGGCCTTCCCCGAGAAGGCCGACGTGGACGGCAACTACGTGGCCGCCATGCACCGGCTGATGGAACACGGGCGCTACCCCGGCATTGCCACGCACGACGAGCGCATCATCGCCGAGGCCCAGCGGTTCGCGAAGGAGAAGGGGATCGCCGCCGACCGGTTCGAGTTCCAGATGCTGTACGGCGTGCGCCGCGACCTGCAGGAGCGGCTGGTGCGCGAGGGGTATCGCGTGCGCTGCTACGTCCCCTTCGGGAGCCAGTGGTACCCGTACCTCATGCGCCGCCTCGCCGAGCGCCCTGCCAACCTGCTGTTCATGGTGGGGAACGTGGTGCGCGAGGGCGCGGCGCGTCGCTGAGGGGCCGCTGACCGGGCACGCCGGCCACCACCTCCCCCCCGACCATTCGCAGGGGGACGAGGGCACCCTCGGGGGCTACATGGCGGTGCACGCCCGCCCGCCGGCCTTCGCCGGCGCCGACGGTGCATCCTGGTCGGTGGACCTCCTCACCGACACCACCGGCGACGCTGGCGCGCCCTGGGGCGCCTACCTGTTCTTCGTGCGCTGGGGCGCCGGTGAGCCCGAGGTGACCGGGCACCTGGAGACCGACTTCCTCGTGCGCACGGCCAGCGAGGCGCTGGCGCGCCACCAGCTGGGGGCCATGCCGTTGGCCACGGTGCAGGCCACGCTGGACGGACTCATCCGCACCACGGGGCGCTCGGCGTGAGCACGGGCGCCGCGGCCCAGGAGGGGGTGGTGGTGCAGGGGACCGGCGGCGTCTGGCAGGTGCGCACCGCCGCCGGCGATACGGTGGCGGCCTCCATGCGCGGGCGCCTCAAGCAGGAGGGGCGCGACGTCCTCAAGCTGGCCGTGGGGGACGCCGTGCAGCTGGAGCGGGAGCCCGCTGGCGACGCGTGGGCCATTGCCGCCATCCTGCCGCGCCGCAGCCGGCTGGCCCGCCGCGCCCCCGGTGGCGCCTACGGGGAGCGGGTGGTGGTGGCCAACGTCGATCAGGTGCTGGTGGTGTTCGCCGCGGCGCAGCCGGAGCCCAACGCGCGCATGCTCGACCGCTTCCTGGTCATCGCCGAGGCCAATGGGCTGGCCGCGCGCGTGGTGGTGAACAAGGCGGACCTGGTGACCGGGGCGCAGGCCGAGGCGCTGTTTCCCGACCAGCGCGCCGCCGGCTACCCCGTGCACCACACCAGCGTGGCGGACGGGCGCGGGCTCGACGCGCTGCGCGCCGAGCTGACGGGGCGCTGCACCGCGCTCACCGGCCCCTCGGGGGTGGGGAAGTCGTCGCTCATGAACGCGCTCTTCCCCGGCCTCACGCTGCGCACCGCCGCCATCAGCGCCAGCGTGAACAAGGGGCGCCACACCACCGTGGGCGCCATGCTCCACCCGCTGCCGGCCGGCGGCTACGTGGCCGACACCCCCGGGCTGCGCGAGGTGGGGCTGTGGGGGATCCCCCAGCAGGGCGTCGCCGACTGCTTCCCCGAGTTTCGTCCCTTCCTGGACGGGTGCCGCTTTGGCGACTGCACGCACCTGGTGGAGCCGGGGTGCGCACTGCGCGAGGCGGTCGCGGGTGGCGCCGTGCGCGCCGCCCGCTACGACAGCTTCACCACGCTGCGCGCCGAGCTCACCGACGCGTAGCCCGGGCGCCCGCGCGCGGGCCCGTCACTTGGCGCGCACCGTCCCCAGCCCGCCGTCCACGCCGTAGCACTGCCCCGTCACCCACGTCGCCTCGGGGCCCAGCAGCCACGCCATCACCGCCGCCACATCCTCCGGCTCCCCCAGCCGCCCCAGGGCGTGCAGCGCCTGCGAGGCCTGCGTGGCCGCCGGCGACCCGGTGATGCGCTGCGTGAGCGGGGTGCGCACCAGCCCCGGCGCCACGGCATTCACGCGCAGCCCGCGCGGCGCATAGGTGGCCGCCGCGCTCAGCACCAGCCCCAGCACCCCCGCCTTGGCCGCGGCAATGGCCTCGTGGTTGGCCAGCCCCGTGCGCGCCGCTGCCGAGCTGCACAGCACCACGCTGCCGCCCCCGGCCATCAGCTTCCCCGCCGCGCGCACCACGCCAAAGGCGCTCCCCAGGTTCTGCGCCAGGGTGTGCTGGAACTCCGCAGCCGTGGTGAGGTGCGCCGGCTTGAGCAGCAAGGACCCCACGCACAGCGCCACCCCCGACAGGGCGCTCCCGCGCGCCTCGGCGTGCGCCTGTGCCGCCTGCATCACCCGCTCCACCTCGGCAAAGTCGGTGGCGTCGGCGGTGGCGCATCCCGCGCCCAGCTCGGCGGCCAGCGCCTCCAGCGGCCCCGCGGTGCGGGCAGAGAGGAACAGCCCCGCGCCCTGCGCGTGGAGCCGGCGGGCCAGCGCGGCGCCAATGCCGCCGGTGGCCCCGAAGATGAGCGTGGTGGTAGTCATGCCGGCGCAATCGCGCACGGCACGCCAGAGTTCCCGCCAGCGCCCCCTACGGTGACAGCCGGCGCCGCACCCATGCCCCCGCTTCCAGGCGGTACTGGATGCGGTCGTGCAAGCGGCTGGACCGCCCCTGCCAGAACTCCACCTCGTCGGGGACCACCCGGAAGCCCCCCCAGTGCTCCGGCAGCGGCACCGCCCCGTCGGCAAAGCGCGCCTGCGTGGTCGCCAGCTCCGCCTCCAGCACGTCGCGCGAGGGCAGCACCTGGCTCTGGTGCGAGCTCCACGCCCCCATCCGGCTGGGGAGCGGGCGCGAC
>JBILKP010000026.1:0-19342 GCA_044376625.1 Gemmatimonas sp.
CCCGGGTGGCGTGACCGAGCCGGTCACGCGAAAGCCGTCGGTCATCAGGGGGTGGCGGGAGGGCGCGGCCCCGGCAGAATGACCGCAAGGAGGGCGGCATCGTCCAGCGCCTCGTCCCACCCCGGGGCCACCAGGGCGATCACGCGGTGGGCGCCGGAGTTGCACTCGATGGCTACCACCGGCGCGGTGGCCGTTGTCTCGGCGGGCCGCTGCTCGACCGGCACCTCGGGGAGTTCGAGGCAGATCCAGGTGGCCCCGCTGGGGTCACGCACCGTGCGCATGGCGTCTCCGAGGATGAGGGGGAGGGGAACCCGGGAAAGCTACCTGCCGGGGCCCCGGGGCTCCACCCGGCCGCCTGCGCGCCCGCGCTCAGTACCGCGACGTCTGCGGCTGGAAGGTGCGCCAACTGTGCCAGAACTCCTGGCTGGCGTTGACCGGGGGCAGTGTGCCGGCGGGCCCCTTGCCGTTGAAGGCATAGGCGACGGCACCGGCCACCAGTGAGTCACCCCGCAGGGAGAAGACGGTGGCGCGGTCCGGGCGCTCGAAGGCAAAGAAGCTGGCGCTGTCGGCCGCCAGCGCCAGCACCAGGGGGGTGCCCCCCACCTCGGCGTTGATGACGCGCTCCCGCTCCAGCCGATTCCAGTCGAAGGCCATGCTGGCGCCCCCCACGGTGATCCCCACCACCCACGACTTGTCGCGCCACGAGGCGGTATCGGTGCCCGTGAGCTGCTTGCGACTGGTGCCGCGCTCGTAGGCGTAATCCTTGGCGTACTCCCCCAGGAACGCGCTGTCCGCCTGCATGACGCGGCTGTGGGGGTAGAGCGCCAGCCAGGTGGCCAGGGTGACCTGGCGGCTGGAGAGCTCCTCCAGCACCGTCCCGCGGCGGGGCCCGGCCACGGCCTCGCCGTTGGCCTGCCGCCACCAGCTCCCGGTGGTGGCGTCCTCCAGCATGGCGTTGAAGCGGTCCATTCCCACCAGCCGGAACGATTCCGCGCGCCCGTCCACCACGGGGGAGAAGACACGCCCCGTCCGGCACACGGTGCAGTAGCTCACCAGCACCGGGCGTCCGGCGACGGTGTCACGCACCTGGTGGTGGTAGCCGATGAACTGCAGGGGATACGCGCGGGCCTCGCCGTCCACCTCGATGCCGACGACCAGGCGGTCGCGGGCCACGGTGTTGCGCGCCGCCGGCTCCATGCGAACCACGCGCGGCTGCAGGAACATCGCATCGGCCGCCATGACGCCGTGGATCGCATACAGCCCCCCCGCGACCACCAGACCAAGGGCCGGGAGGAAGCCAAGGCGCCAGCGCCGGTCGCGCCAGGCGTCGGGGAGGCCCGCCATCGCCAGCACGCCCAGCACCAGGCGCGCGGGCCACCGCCATTGGTGCAGCAGGTACGCCGACGCCAGGCTGGGAATCTGCTGGCTCCCCGGGAAGGGCATGATGAAGTACACACTGAGCGCCTCGAAGAGGACGAGGCCGAGGCAACCGAGGAGGAAGGCGCGTCGCATGGCCGAAACGGTAGCGGCGGGGCGCGCCTGGTGGCACCCCGCCGCCCGCCCCTTCCGTTTTGCGGAACGGCTACCGCAACCAGGCCTCGAGCGCGGTGGCGGTGTCGGTCCGGTCGTCGCGGTACTTCACGATGACCGGGGTCTGGAGCGAGAGCCCTTCCTGCTCACCGAAGGCGGAGGCCACCCGGCGGGCGCCGGGGACCACCACGGCCCCCTCGGGGATCTCGAGGGGATGCTCCGGCGTGGCCCGCAGCACGGTCTCGCGCACCAGGTCGTACACCGGGGTGCCGCGGGTGAGGATGACGCCGGCGCCAAGCACGGCGCGCGCGCGCACCACGGTCCCCTCGTACACCCCGCAGTTCCCCCCCACCACCACGTCGTCCTCGATGATGACCGGGGAGGCGTTCACCGGCTCGAGCACCCCACCCACCTGCGCCGCCGCGCTCAGGTGCACGCGCTCGCCGATCTGCGCGCACGACCCCACCAGCGCGTGCGAGTCAATCATCGTCCCCCGCCCCACGTACGCCCCGGCGTTCACGAACATCGGCGGCATGCACACCACCGACGGCGCCAGGTACGCCCCGCGCCGCACCGTGGAGCCGCCCGGCACCACGCGCACCTGCTGCTCCAGGCGGAAGCTGCGCGTGGGGAAGGTTTCCTTGTCCATGAAGTGAAACACGCCCCCCGCCGGGGACATCTCCACCACCCGCCCCAGCCGGAACCCCAGCAGGATGGCCCGCTTCACCCACGGCACCGCCTGCCACCGCCCGTCTGCCTGGCGCTGGGCGGCGCGCACCTCGCCGGCCTCCAGCAGCGTGATGGCGCGCTCGAACAGCGCCTGCGCGTCGTGCGGCAGCGCTGCGCCCGCGTCCAGCAGGTGCGGGTCCCCGAGGCGCGCTTCCAGGTCGGCGATGGTGTGGGGCATGGAGGGGTGGAGTGAAGGGTGGGAACGGTCAGTCGCCAAGCGCGCCGGCGCCCTGCAGCGCCAGCCGCACGGCGTCGCGATGCGCGTCCGCCAGCGGGACGAGCGGGAGGCGGAGGACGTCGGCCATATGCCCCTGGTGCGCGAGCATGGCCTTGACCGGGATGGGGTTGGACTCGAGAAACGCCGCCTCGACCACCGGCGCGAGCCGGGCGTCGAGCGCCCGCGCCGCCGGAAGGTCGCCCCGCGCCATGGCCGCGCACAGCGCCGCCACCAGCCCCGGCACGGCGTTGGACACCACGGACACCACCCCCTCGCCCCCCAGTGCCATCACCGGAAGCGTGAGCCCGTCGTCCCCCGACAGCACGGCGAAGCCGGGAGGGCGCTCGCGCAACAGCTGCGCGATCTGCGCCAGGTTTCCCGAGGCCTCCTTGACGGCCACGAAGCGGGGATCCTCGGCCAGCGCGAGCGCCGTGCGCGCCTCCAGGTTGACCGCCGTCCGCCCCGGCACGTTGTACACCACGATCGGGAGCGGGCAGGCGTCGGCGATGGCGCGGAAGTGCGCCAGCAGCGCCCGCTGCGGCGGCTTGTTGTACATGGGCGTCACGTGCAGCAGGTGCGAGGCGCCCGCGGCCCGCATCTCCAGCGATCGGGCGATGGCGCGGCGCGTGTCGTTGCTGCCGGCCCCCGCCACCACCGGGATGCGCCCGTTCACCTGCTCCACGGTGAGTTCCACCACCCGCCGCTGCTCGTCCGACGCCAGCGTGGCCGCCTCACCCGTGGAGCCGCAGGGGACCACGAACTGCACCCCCTGCCCCACCTGCCACTCGACGAAGGCCCGCAGCGCCGCCTCATCCACGCGCCCGTCGGGGGTGAAGGGGGTGGCCAGCGCCGTGCCGCACCCGGCCAACACCTGGGCAGCGGGTCGCGCGGCATTCGTGCTCACGCGCCCTCCCCGGCGAGATCGGGGAGCAGGTCGCGCATGGTGTACAGCCGCGGCACCCGGCCGGCAGCCAGCCACCGCGCGGCCTGCAGCGCCCCGTCGGCAAACACGCGGCGATCGCGCGTCTCATGGACCAGCCGGATCTGCTCGAACGCGCCGTCCAGCAGCAGCTCGTGGGTCCCGGGCACGGCGCCCACCCGCACGCTGCTGATGGGCACCGGCTGCCCCAGGGAGCCCGCCAACCGCTCCTGCACGGCGCGCGCCGTGCCGGAGGGCGCATCCACCTTGGCGGCATGGTGCGTCTCGACGATGTGGCTGTCCCACCCCGCCACGCCGCGCACCCGTCGGCCGGCCTCCTCCACCAGGGCGAGGAACAGCTGCACGCCCAGCGAGAAGTTCGGGGACCACAGCACCGGCACGCCATGCTCGGCCACCAGCGTCTCCAGCCGCGCCGCCTCCTCCGACCACCCGGTGGTCCCCATCACCACGGGGCACCCGGCCATCAGGCAGGCGCGCACATTGGCCACGGCCGCCTCGGGGCGCGTGAACTCGATGGCCACCCGAGCTCCGCGCAGCGTGGCGGCCGTCACCCCCCGCGCCATGGCCTGCGCGCCCAGCCGCGCCACCACCGACACCCCGCGGTCCGGGGCCAACGCCTCCAGCGCGCGCCCCATCCGCCCCAGGCCAATGAGCGCCACCGGCACCGGGTCCCGGGCGCTCACGCTGCGCCCCCGAAGCAGGCCGCGTGCATCCGCTCCATCACCGGCACCACGTGCGCGTCGTCCACCACCACGGTGAAGTTGATCCCCGTGGCCGAGAGCGACGCCATGTACAGGGGGACCCCGCCGATGGCCGCCACCAGCCGCGCAATGGCCTGACTGTCATCCGCCATGCCGGCCCCCACCGCCGCAATCACCCCGCGGTCCCGCTCCACGGCCACCTCACCCAGCACCGACAGTTCCCCCACGATGGCCTCCAGGTGGGTGACGTCGTCCACGGTGACGGAAATGGACACCTCCGAGGTGGTGACCACGTCCACCGAGGTGCGGTGCCGCTCGAACACCTCGAACACCCGGCGCAGAAACCCGTGGGCCAGCAGCATGCGGGCGCTGCGCAGGCGCACCACCGTGGCGCGCCGCTTGGCCGCGATGGCGCGCACGGCATGGCGCGGGGCGTCGAAGGTGATCTCGGTCCCGGCCCCCTCGGATCGCTGCGCGTTGAGCACGTACACCGGGATCCCCCGCTCCACGGCCGGGGCGATGGTGCTGGGGTGCAGCACCTTGGCCCCAAACGCCGCCAGCTCCGCCGCCTCGTCGAAGCGGATCCGGTCGATGCGGCGCGCCCCGGGGATCACCCGCGGGTCGGCGGTGAGCATGCCGTCCACATCCGTCCAGATCTCGATGGCCGCCGCCCCCACGGCCGCCCCCAGCAACGAGGCCGAATAGTCCGAGCCACCGCGCCCGAGGGTGGTCGTCACCCCGGTCGCCGTTGCCCCCACGAAGCCGCCCAGCACCGGCACCCGCCCCTCATCCACCCGGGGGACCACCAGCGCCGCGGCCCCCGCCGCAATCGCCGCCGGCTGCGGTTCCGCCCGCGTGAACTGGTCATCGGTGCGCATCACCGCGCGCGCGTCCACGTGCACCGCGGGGATCCCCTGGCGGCGCAGCGCCGCGGCCACCAGCTGCGACGAGAGCAGCTCGCCCAGCGCCGCCACCGTATCGAGCGACCGCGGCGTCAGGTGCCCCAGCGTGCGAAACGCCTCGGCCAGGTGCGCCAGCTCGTCGAACCCCGCCCCGATCTCCGCCGCCAGCTCGTCGCCGTCGGGGGTCCCCTCCAGCAGCACGGCGGCTTCCCGCAGATGGCGCGCCCGGAGGCGCCGCGTGATGTCGAGCGCCTCCAGCAGTTCGCCGGCCGCCGCCCGGTGGGCCACCTCCAGCAGCTGGTTGGTGGTGCCTCCCAGCGCCGACACCACCACGATGGGCCGGCGCGCCAGCCGCCCGCGCACGATGGACGCCAGCCGCGTGATGGCCGCGGCGTCCTGCACCGAGGTGCCGCCGAACTTGCAGACGATCACCCGCGCCCCCCGATCCCCGCCAGCCCGCCGGCCACCAGCAGCTCGGCGTTCAGGATGGAGCCACCCGCCGCCCCACGCACGGTGTTGTGCCCCATGGCCACCAACCGCAGGTCCAGGAGCGGATCGGGACGCACCCGCCCCACGGTGACCGCCATGCCGCGACCGTCCATCGCATCGCGGCGCGGCTGCGGGCGATCGGGGTCGTCCCGCACCACCAGCGGCGGCTGCGGAGCGCTGGGCAGCTCCTGCACCGCCGCCCAGCCGCGCCAGCCGCGCAGCACCTCCAGCGCCTCCGCCACCGTGGGACGCCGCTCGAACCCCACCGACAGGCAGGCCGTGTGCCCGTGCTCCACCGGCACGCGGTTGGCGTGGGCGCTGGTGACGATGGGCGCGGGCACAATGGCGCCCCCGTCGAGCGTCCCCAGCAGCTTGGTCAGCTCCGTCTCGATCTTGGGTTCCTCGTCGCCGATGTAGGGGATCACGTTGCCGAGGATGTCGAGCGACGGCACGCCCGGATACCCGGCCCCGGACACCGCCTGCATGGTGGCCACCATCACCTGCCGCACCCCGAACGCCGCGTGCAGCGGGGCCAGGGCCATGGCCACCACGGTCACCGCGCAGTTGGCGTTGGTCACGATCCCTCCGGTCCACCCGCGCAGCTCCCGCTGGCGGGTGAGCAGCGCGAGGTGGTCGCCATTCACCTCCGGGATCACCAACGGGACATCGGGCGCCATGCGGAAGTTCTTGGCGTTGCTGAGCACCAGCCGTCCCGCGCGGGCGAAGGCCGCCTCCACCTCCCCCGCCACGCTGCTGTCGAGCGCGGAGAAGACCAGCGGGGCCGACACCGCCGCCGGGTCGCAGGGGCGCACCAACTGCCGGGCCACCGCATCGGGGAGCACCCCTTCCAGCCAGCGCACCACGTCCCCGTACTGACGCCCCGCGCTCCGCTCGGACGCCGCCACCTCGGTCACCTCGAACCACGGATGGTCCGCCAGGCAGCGAAGGAAAGTCTGGCCAACCGCGCCCGTGGCGCCCAGGACGGCCACGGGGATGCGCGAGACGGGAACGTTCATGAGCGGGCCAACAGGGTGGAGGGGGCGCACGACCGCGGAACCACCACAGTACAATGCCGCACGCGCATGCAGGTTCCCCATCGCGACCGTCCTGCCGCGCCCCACGCGGCGCGGCGCGTGCTAGCTTCCGCGGATCACGCCGCGGCCCGACGCCCGCACGCGCCGCCTGCCTTCTCCACCTTTCCCGCCCCGCCCATGCCCCCTGCCCAGGACACCCGGGACGCCGGCCTGCTCCGCGCCGTCGGTCCCCTGGGATTGGCCGCCGCCATCGCCAACGTGACCATCGGCGGCGGCATCTTCCGCCTCCCCTCGGTGGTGGCCGAGAGCCTGGGGGCCGCGGCCCCGGTGGCCTTCGTGATCTGCGCCGTCGTGATGGGGATGATCGGGATGTGCATCGCCGAGGCGGGAAGCCGGGTGTCCGCCACCGGGGGACCCTACGCCTACGTGGAGGTGGCCTTCGGCCCGTTTGCCGGCTACATGGTGGGGGTGATGACGTGGATGATCGGCGTCACGGCCGTGGCCGCGGTGGCCAACGTCTTCATCGACAGCCTGGGAGCCATCGCCCCGGCCTTTGCCTCCCCGGGCGGGCGGGCGGCCGGGCTGGTGCTGGTGTTCGGCGTCCTGGCGCTGGTCAACGTGGTGGGCGTGCAGTACGGCAGTCAGCTCAACGCCATCACCATCGTGCTCAAGCTCGTGCCGCTGCTGTTGCTGGTGGCGCTGGGCGTGGGCGCCGTCCAGCCCGACAACCTGGTGGTGCGCGAGGCGCCCTCGCTCCCCACGGTGACCCGCACCGCCATCGTGCTGCTGTTCGCCTTCACGGGGGTGGAGAGCGCGATGGTCCCCGGCGGCGAGGTGCGCGACCCCGCGCGCACGGTGCCGCGGGCGATCCTGATCGGGATGACCGGGATCACCGTGCTCTACCTGGCGGTGCAGCTGGTGGCGCAGGGGGTGCTGGGGAGCGCGCTGGCGGGGTCGGCCACGCCGCTGGCCGACGCGGCGGGGGCGGCCATGGGCCCGTGGGGCCGGCAGCTGCTGCTCACCGGGGTGGTGATTTCCACCTTTGGCTACCTCAGCGGGATGTCGCTGGCCTCGCCCCGGTCGCTGTACGCGTTCGGGCGCGACGGCTACCTGCCGCGCGCCGTGGCGGCGGTCCACCCGACATTCCGCACCCCGTGGGTGGCCGTGCTGGTGCAGTTGACGCTCGTGTGCACCCTGGCCATCAGCAGCAGCTTCGGGGCGCTGGCCGTGATTTCCAATGTGGCGGCGCTGCTGGTGTACCTGGGGTGCGCCGCCGGCGCGTGGCAACTGCGCCGGTTGGGGGTCCAGGAGGCGGGCACCACCCCGTTTCGCATGCCCGGCGGGCGCGTGATCCCGTGGCTGGCAGCCGCCGCCATCGTGGGGTTGCTCACCTCGATCACCCCCGCCGAGTGGTTGGTACTGGGGCAGGTGGCTGGGGTGGCCACGGTGATCTTCTGGGTGGCGCGACGCCGGCAAGGCCAACGGTCGGCCTAGGGTTCGTCGCTGGTCGCGCGCGCCCCGCCGCGCGCGACCGGGGGTGCCCGGGGCGGGACTCGAACCCGCACGCCCTTGCGGACTGGGGTTTTTAAGACCCCTGCGTCTACCCTTTCGCCACCCGGGCCCCAACGACAAACGGGAGCGCCGCGGCGCTCCCGTCTACCGGACTGGACGGCATCACGCCGCGTCGCGATGCGCAAAGCGGGAAACGGGACTCGAACCCGCGACCCCAACCTTGGCAAGGTTGTGCTCTACCAACTGAGCTATTCCCGCGCACCGTGGGACGCCTCAGCAGCGCCCCACCGGAATGCTACCGCGAAGGCGCAGGGGCGACAAGCGGGGGCACGCGCGTCCCCCCCGTCAGCCCCGCTCCCCTTGCGCCTGGGAGGCGTACCAGACCGTGGACGCCAGCAGTCCCGCCAGCGCCGCATCTCCCCCGTTGGCCACCGCCCGCCCCTCGGCATCGACCAGCTCCGCCGCCAAACCGTTGTCCAGCGGGGCGCGCCTCAGCCAGGTGAGCACCTCCCGGGCGTCGGGGCCCACCAGTCGCGCCAACTGGGCGTGCAGCCGCCCCTCGCCCGCCCCCACGTGGCGCACGGTGCGGTGGTACAGCGTGTCGTCCCGGTCGACCGCCTCGTACACGGGGAGCCAGACGGCAGACCCCACCGGGTCATCGTCCAACGCGGCCTGCCCGGAGAGGTCCACCGAGGTGGCCAGGCGCGCCTTTTCGCCCCGATCCACGGCGAAGTGGCGCCGGATCGCCGCCCGCACCCCGGCCGGATCCTGCACCTCCGCCGCCGCCTCCTCATCCAACGTCCGGCGGAACACCTCCAGCGCCTGCGCCACGACGGCGTTGCCGTGCAGGGTGAAGGGATAGGTGGCCGGCGCCCCGGACAGCGTGACCTCGGTGGCGTACAGCGGCACCCGCTCATCCTTGCGGGCCGCAATGTCCTCGGCGGCCAGATACAGCGTGTCCGCCACCACGGGATCCTCCACCACCTGGTCGTCCTCGGTGTCCCGGATGTAGCGATCGGTGGCGATGGCGTAGGCCGCCGCCCCCTCCAGGCTGAAGCCGGGCTGGAACAAGGTGCCGTCGAGATAGTGGATCCCCTGCCCCGGCGCATACCCGTGCAGCTCGCACGCGCGCACCAGCAGCTCGCGCGCCAGCCCCGCGTCGGCCAGCTGGACGGCGGGAAGCGTCCACATGAGCGCCTCCCAGTCGCGCGCGGTGCACCCCATGGCGTGCCAGGGCGCCCGGGAGCGCACGAGGTAGTAGTGCGCGTCGTCGAGCCCGCGCCCCACGGCGTAGAAGTACGCGAACAGCAGGTTGCGGTTGAGCAGCCGGTCGAGCCCGTCGTTGCCGGTGGCCTGCTCCAGCGAGGTGAGCGCCTCGCGCGTGGCCGACAACAGGGCGCGCCAGCCGCGGCGTCGCAGCACCGCCACGGTGGCCTCGGCGCCATCGCGCTCCGGGCCCACGGCGAAGTAGAAGGCGCACTGCGCCGCCCCCCCGGCCGGCGCCGTGATCGTGCGCCGGATGGCAAACGGACAGGGCTCGGTGGACGGTTCGTCCGGTGCCTCCAGCTGGGCCGGGCCGTCACTGCCGATGGCAATGGCCGCCAGCCCGGGGAGCGCCGTCCCCTCCAGCACCAGCACGCCATCGTCCCCGGCCCGCACCACATGCGGATCGGCGAAGGGGCGCGGGGTGCGCACCCGCTGCTGCCGGAGCCCGAGCGTCCCTTCCAGCGCCACCTCCACGGTGACCGCCTGCGCTCCGCGGTTCTCCACCGCCAGCATGTACACCGCCCCCGCCATGTCGGCGTCGCGGCCATAGGGGGCGAAGACCGTGCCGCGCACCACCAGCGAGCCCAGCGTGCAGGTGAAGGTGGGGAGCCACCCCACCGCACGCTCCCACGCGATCCCCTCGGCGGCCAGCAGGCGCACCTCCCCGTCCACGCGGATGACCGGCACGGCCAACGGGGGCCCCGCGCGGGTGGCGAAGTCGGGGCCGCCCGCGAACTCGATGGCGGCCCGAGCCCCCCGGTGCAGCACCCCAAGCGCATGGATGGCCCCATCCGCCGGATTGATGCAGGGGATGGACAGCCAGTGGTTGCCGGTGATCTGCCAGGGGATGGACGGAATCTGCACGCTGCAGGGAGCTGGGACCGACGAAGAGGAAGGGTGCGTTGACGCCCCCGGGATACCGGGCTAATCTAGCCGGTTGCCCATGTCCGAGTCTCCCCTGTCCTCTCGTGGGCGTTCGCGCCCCGGCCGTCGCTCGCCGTCAAGATTGGCGCGCCGTCCGTGGACGGCCCCGGTCGGGGGGGCGCTGGTGGCCCTGCTCGTCTGTCCCCTGGCAGGACGGCTCGCCGGTGCGCAGGCAGTGGCAGGGAGCGGAGACGACGCCATTCCCCTGCCGCGCGGGACCACGCGCATCTCGGTGGGCGGCCTCTGGAACGACCACGCCGACCGCTTCGTCGCCCGCGGCGGGGCCAACGGGCGCGGCCCCCTGCGGCGCGAGCCGTTGCTGGCGGCGTTGGCCACCGAGCAGGCCGGAAGCGGCCTGTTCCCCCAGCTGCTGGCGGCGGAAGGCGCCTTGCGGTCCCTCACCGGGAACAGCGCGCTGCAGCTGTCGCTGGGGCCCTTGCAGGCGCTGGGCGACGTGCGACAGAGCATCGCCCCCATCGTCGTGGAGCGCGGCCTCACGCGGCGGCTGGGCATCCGCCTCGTGGTGCCCTACGTGGAATCGCGGGACAATGCCCAGCTGCTGCTCAACCGGAGCGGCACCGGCGCGACGGTGGGGGTGAACCCGGCGTTCGGTGCCTCGGGCGCTGCCGCCCGGTTGCAGAACGGCGCCTTGCTGCAGGCGGTGGATTCGGCACGGGGCGCGCTGTCGGCGGCCATCGTGCGCTGTCAGGGGAGTGCTGCCACCGGGTGTGACGCCATCCGCGGCGACCTGCCGGGCGCGCTGGCGACGGCGCAGCGCGCGGGTGTGGTGCGAGCAGCCTTGGCGACGGTGTACGGCACCGCCACCCAGGGGGGGGCCCCGGTGGTGCCGGTCAAGGGCTCCGCCCTGGAGACCGCCGTCACGGGCGCGCTGGCCACCTTGCGCACCGACCTCTCGCGCTATGGCATCACCCCCCCGGGGGCGGCGCTGACGCCGGCTGCGGCCACCACCGTGCTGGGGCCCGGTGGCGTGCCGGCCATGGCCGCGGACAGCAGTTGGCGGCTCCCCTACCAGCGCTTCGGCAACACCCGACGCGCGGGGATCGGGGACATCGACCTGTGGGCCACCTGGCTGCTGGTGGACAGCGACCAGGGTGATGTGCGGCGACGGCTGCTGGGGAACCAGCGGGCGGTCCGCACCCTGGTGGGGGTGGGATGGCGCTTCGGCACCGCCGGGGCCGACCGTACCGAGGACGCGCTGGATGTCCCCATCGGTGAAGGCGCCAATGCCCTGCTGCTGCGCGCGTCCACCGACCTCGTCCTCAATCGGTCGGCATGGTTGACCACCACCGTGCGCGCCACGCGCCCGTTTGGCGATGACGTGGCCACCGTGGTGCCGGCGCGGGACATCGCCCAGCTCTTCACCCCGTTCCGGACGGCCGTGGCGGCCCGTGCGCTGGGGATGCGCCTGGAGGCGGAGGTCATGCCACGCCTCGCCATCGGCGAGTACTTCGGGGTGACGGCGGGCTACCAGCTGCGCCACTGGGGGCGCGATCAGTACACGGAGCGACCGGACTCGGCGGGACAGGCCTCGGCGCTCGCCTCCAGCCTGGCCCTCCAGCCATGGAGCGTGCCCGCACGGACGCTGCATTCAGCCGCGGCCGGACTCACCTTTTCCACGCTGGCCCCCGCCCTCCATGGCGCCTCCCGGCTGGCCGTGGAGGTGTCGTACCAGCATGTGCGTCCCATTGCGGCCGGTGGGCAGGCCGCCGTGCCGGCTGTCGTCACCGACCGCCTGGAACTACGGGTCTACACGGGGTTTCCCCGCCGCTAGCGCACGGACGCGCCGTCGTCACCGTCGGCTTCGCCCCTGGCCAACAGCTCGCGGGCGTGCGCGCGGCTGACCTCGCGGTCGGCATCGCCCCCCAGCATCCGCGCCACCTCCTGCACCCGGGCCTCTCCCTCGACCGCCACCGTGTCCGCGGTAGTGACGGCCCCCACGGCGCCCTTGCGCACCACCACGTGGTGATGGGCACGCGCCGCAATCTGCGCCAGGTGCGAGATGGACAGCACCTGATGATGTCCCGCCACGCGTCGCAGCAGCGCCCCCACCTGCCAGGCCACGGCCCCCCCGATGCCGGCGTCGACCTCGTCAAACACCAGCGTGGGCACCTGCTGCCGATGCGCCAGCACCGTGCTCAACGCCAGCATGACGCGTGACAGCTCCCCCCCCGACGCAATGCGCGCCAGCGGGCGCTCCTCCGCCCCCTGGTTCAGGGTGGCGACCAACACCACGGACTCCGCGCCCTCCTCCCCGACCTCCGGCAAGGGCATCAATCGCACGGCCAGCCGCGCCCCCGACATCCCCAAGTCCCCCAGCAGCACGGAGGCCGCGTCACCCAAGCGCCCGGCGGCCGCCGTGCGCCGCGCGGTGAGTGCCGCCGCAGCCTCGCGCACCTCCCCCTCGGCCTCGTCCACGGCGCGGGCGGCATCCGCCAGCGCCGTGCCCTCCCGACCGGTCCGGGCCAATGCGGCTCGCGCGTCCTCGGCCGCCGCGAGCAACTCCTCCAGCGATGGGCCGTGGCGCCGCAGCAGCGCCATCAGCGTCTCGCGCCTCGCCTCCAGCGCGCGCAGCCGGGACGGGTCTGCCTCCACGCCCTCGGCATAGCCCTCGAGCTCACGCGCCAGTTCATCGAGGGCCAGCCGCGCGCCCTCCAGCACCGGCTCCCAGCGCCCGGCCTCGTCGTCGATGCGCGCCACCTGCGCCAGCAGGCGGCGCACGACCCCCAATCGTGCCAGCGCGCCACGCTCGTCAGCCGCCAGCGCGGCCACCGCCTGCTGCACCGCCCCCTGCAGCTCCTCGGCGTGGGCCAGGCGGCGGATGTCGGCATCCAGCCGCTCATCGTCGCCGGGACGGAGCCGCAGCTCGTCCACCTCGCGCACCAGCGCGCGCCATTCCGTCACCCGCGCCCCGGCGGCCTCCGCCTCCACCTGCAGGGCCGCCAGCCGCGCCACGCACTCCCGCCGCCGCACCACGGCGCGCGCCACGCGCGCCCGCACGGCCTCCGTTTCAGCAAAGGCGTCCAGGAGGGCGCGCTGCGCGGCGGGGTCCACCAGCTCGCGGGCCTCATGCTGCCCATGCACCGCCACCAGGTGCCCGCCCACCTCGGCCAGCACGGCGGCCGTCACCGGCGTGCCATTGACCCAGGCGCGCGAGCGTCCCGACGCGGAGAGTTCGCGGCGCAGCACCAGCACGCCATCGACCGCCTCCAGCCCGCGCGCGTCCAGCACCGCGGCCAGCGCCTCACCGCAGGTGCCCAACTCGAACACCCCTTCCACCGTGCCCTTGTCGCTGCCGGCCCGCACCCGGTCCGATGCGGCCCGGTCCCCCAGCAGGAGCTCCAGCGCCCCCACGATGAGCGACTTCCCGGCCCCGGTCTCGCCGGTGAGCACGTTCAGCCCCGGCGCCAGCGCCAGCGCGACCTGGTCGATCACCGCGACATTGCGGATGCGCAACTCCGTCAGCACCGCCGTCCCCTCAATACGTGCCGTCGCGCTCGGTGAGCCCGCCCCACCCCAGCTTGAGGCGCAGGCGCGAGAAGAACGTGGTCCCCGGGAAGCGGACGATGAGCACGGGATGGTCGGCCTTGCGCACCACCAGCGACTCGCCGCCCGTGAAGGTGGTGCCCACCTGCCCGTCCACGGTCACCAGCAGCTGTTCGGGGCCGTCGTCGGCCCGCGCCGTCACCTGCACCTCCGGCGGCAGCACCAGCGGGCGCATGGCCAGGGTGTGCGGCGAGACGGGGGTCATGATGATGCTCTCCACCGTGGGCGCCACCACCGGTCCACCCGCCGACAGGGAGTACGCGGTGGAGCCCGTGGGGGTGGAGATGACCAGGCCGTCGGCCGAGTAGGAGCCGATGACCTCCTGATCCACGGAGACGGTCAGGCGCACGAGGCGCGCAAACCCGCCCTTGTGCAGCACCACGTCGTTGAGCGCCAGCCAATGTCCGCGCCCTTCCCCGTCGCGCCCCACCGCCGACGCCTCGAGCGCCATGCGTGGCACCACCATGTAGTCACCGCCGGCAAAGCGCTCGACGGCCTGGAACAGCTCGTCGCGCCCGCAGGTGGTGAGGAACCCCAGGCGCCCGAGGTTGACCCCGAGGATGGGCAGCGGGTGCCCCTCCAGGTACCGGGCGCCGCGCAGCAGCGTGCCGTCGCCGCCCAGCGTCAACAGCGCGTCGAGGGACTTGGGGTCGCCCAGTGGGTCCCCGCGCTGCACCAGCGACCACAGCTCATCCTCGAGGGCGAAGGACACGCCCAGCGACGGCCCGAGGTCGAGCAGACGATGCAGGATGGCCGGCAGCCCCTCGTACCCCTGGTGACCGATGACCCCCATCCGGAGGGGCGCCATCAGCCGGTCAACGCCTCCGACGCCAGCTGGGCGCGCACGCGGGCGGCGATCCCGGCGGCATCCAGCCCGCACTGGGCCAGCTGCCGACGCCGCGGCGCGGCGTACACGATGCGGTCGGGGACCCCGTGCACCGCCACGCGGACGGCCGGCGCCAGGCGCGGAATGGCCGCGGCCATCGCCGCCCCGAAGCCGTTGACCACCGTGCCCTCCTCCACCGTGAGGATGTGCGCGTGGTTGGCGAGCACCGCCTGCAGCGTGACCTCGTCGTACGGCTTGAGATACCGGCAGTTCACCACGGTGACCTCGAGCCCCTCGGCGGCCAGCTGTTCGGCGGCGTCGAGGGCGGGGTGCACCATGGTGCCCACCGCCAGGATGGCCAGGTCGCGCCCCTGGCGCAGCACCTCCCAGGTGGCGTACGGCGTGGCCGGAATGGCGGCCATGGCCGGGGGGACATCGGGGGCCGCGTCCCGGGGATAGCGCAGGCAGAACGGCCCGTGCGAGTGCTCCACCCCGGCGCGCAGCAGCCCCAGCATCTCGGTGGCATCCTTGGGGGCGGTGACGGTCATCCCGGGGACGGCCAGCATGTAGGCGATGTCGTACAGCCCCATGTGCGTCTCGCCATCCTCGCCCACCAATCCCGCGCGATCCATGGCGAACACCACCGGCAGGTGCTGGAGGGCGACGTCGTGGATGATGTTGTCGTAGCCGCGCTGCAGGAAGGTGGAGTAGATGGTCACCACCGGGCGCACCCCGCGCGTGGCCAACCCCGCGGCAAAGGTGACGCCGTGCCCCTCGGCGATGCCCACGTCGAAGAAGCGGGCGGGGTACGCCTTGGCAAAGGGGCCGGTGCCCGTGCCGCTTGGCATGGCGGCGGTGATCACCGCCACGTCGTCACGCTCCGCCCCCAGCTCCACCAGCCCCTTGCCGTACAGCGCCGTGTACGCCGGGTTGGCGGTGGAGACCACCAGCTGCTTGCCGGTGGCGGGATCGTGTCCCGGCGGCAGGGCGTGCCACTTCTCCCCATGCTCGCCGGCGGGGAACCCCTTCCCCTTCTGGGTGATCACGTGGACCAGCCGCGGCGTGTTCATGTCGCGCACGGCGGCAAAGGTGTCCAGCAGGGCGTCGAGATCGTGGCCGTCGATGGGCCCGAAGTAGCGGAAGCCGAGCTCCTCGAAGAGCACCCCGGGGGTGAGGAACGACTTCACGCTCTCCTCCCACTTGCGCACCAGCGTGCCCGCCGCGGCGAAGGGGGCGGGGGCGTTGTCCACCAGCTCCCCGATGCGGGAGCGCAGCCGGTTGTACAGCGGGTTGCGCTGGATGCTGGTGAGGTACTTGTGCATCGCCCCGACATTGGGGGCGATGGACATCTCGTTGTCGTTGAGGACGACGATGATGTCGCGCCCCGAATCGCCGGCGTTGTTGAGCCCCTCGTAGGCCAGCCCCGACCCCATGGAGCCGTCGCCGATGATCGCGGCCACCTTGAACGCCTCGCCGCGCATGTCGCGCCCGGCGGCCATCCCGAGGGCGGCGCTGATCGCGGTGGCGGCATGGCCGGCGCCGAAGGTGTCGTACGGGCTCTCGGTGCGCTTGAGGAACCCGGACAGCCCGCCCTCCTGCCGCAGCGTCTCCAGGCGGTCGTTCCGCCCGGTGAGCAGCTTGTGCGGGTAGGCCTGGTGCCCGACGTCCCACACCAGCTGGTCGGCGGGGGTGTCGAGCACCGTGTGCAGCGCGATGGTGAGCTCGACCACGCCGAGACCGGCGCCAATGTGCCCGCCCGTGCGGGAGCAGACGTCGATGAGACGGTCCCGGACCTCCTGCGCCAGCACGCGCAGCTCGGCGCGCGAAAGGCGCTTCAGGTCGGCGGGGGAGGCGAGGCCTTCGAGCAGGGACATGGCGAATCCGGGTGGGCGCTGCGGGGGAGCCCCGCAACGACGGGCGACAGGGTGGCCTGGATCAGGAGCGGCGAGTGACGATGTAGCGGGCGAGCTGTTCGAGCGCGGGGGTCAGCAACCCTTCGCCGGACAGCGCGTCGCACGCCTCGTCGACCAGGGCGGAGGCGCGCGCCGTGGCGCCCTCGATCCCCAGCAGCGCCGGGTACGTGCTCTTGTGCAGCGCGAGGTCCCGACCCGCCGTCTTGCCCAGCTGGTCGGTGGTGGCGGTGATGTCCAGCACGTCATCGGCAATCTGGAACGCCAGCCCGATGGCTTCGCCATAGCGCGCCAGGGCCAGCCGCCGGGGCTCGGGCGCCAGCGCCGCCCGGGCGCCCAGCGAGACCGACGCGGTGATGAGCGCCCCGGTCTTGAGCCGGTGCACCCGCTCGAGCGAGGCCACCCCCACGTGCTCCCCCTCGGCCTCGAGGTCCAGGAGCTGCCCGCCGATCATGCCGCCCGCCCCGGACGCCTCCATGAGTTCGCGCACGATGGCCGCGCCGACCGCGCCTGGCAGTCCCAGCGCACACGCCGCGTGCCACGCACTGCGGGCGGCCAGCGGCACCATGGCGAGCCCCGCCGCCGTGGCCACCGGCACCCCATACACCCGGTGCACCGTGGGACGCCCGCGGCGAACGTCGTCGTCATCCATGCACGGGAGGTCGTCGTGCACCAGGGAATAGGCATGCACCACCTCGACCGAGGCGGCGAGCGCGCTGGCGTCACCGGCGCCGCCGCAGGCGCGATACGCCTCCAGCAGCAGGATGGCGCGGAGGCGCTTCCCCTCGCCCAGGAGCGCGTACCGGATGGCCTCGCCGGTGGCGGGCGCCATGGCGCACAGCCACCGCGCGCAGAACGCATCCAGCGCCTCCTGGACGACCTGCCGGTCGTGGGCGTGGTGCTGGCCGGCCGCCACGGCCGGGCTCCCCAAGGCGGGCGTCTCCACGGACATGGCGGTCACGCGTCCAGGTCGACCGTGACGAGCGCCCCGTCGGCCGCCTCGACCAGCTGCTGCACCCGGGCTTCCGCCTGCGAGAGCGCGCTCCCCGCCGTGCGCAGGTGCGCGATCCCTTCCTCGAACAGGCGGAGCGCCTCCTCGAGCGGCAGGTCACGCCCCTCCAGCTCGCGCACGATGGCTTCCAGGCGGGTCAGCGACTGCTCGAAGGTCATCCAGGCACCTCGGGGAGCGATCCGGAGGGAAACGGCGGCGGGAACGCGGGCGACGGCTGGTCCGGCCGCTCACGCGTGCCGGTGACCACGGCGTCGATGATGCCATCGTGGAGCCAGAGTTCGAACGGCGCGCCGGACGAGAACTGGCCCCGCCCCTTCAAAGTAGCGCCCTCTGGCGTTCTCGCCACCGAAAAGCCGCGCTGCAGGGTGGCCAGCGGCGAAAGGGCCTCCAGCTGCCCGGCGAGGGCGCCCAACCGGGCCTCCCGCCGTTCCACCACCCGCACGGCCTGCCGGACCAGCGCGCGTTGGACCTGCCCCAGCGCGGCCCCCCCCCGGTCGTGATGGCGACGCGCCGCCCCGGCCAGCCGCGAGGCCAGCGCCGCCACCCGAGCGGCCACCTCCCGGCGGGACGGAACGGCCAGCTCCGCTGCCGCCGAGGGGGTGGCGGCGCGCACATCGGCCACCAGGTCGCAGATGGTGATGTCCACCTCATGCCCCACCGCCGAGACGGTGGGGATGGGGGCGGCCGCCAGCAGGCGCGCCAGGCGCTCATCGTTGAATGCCCACAGGTCCTCGCGCGCGCCACCACCGCGCCCGATGATGAGGGCGTCCGCCCCGCCCCACCGATACACGCGCTCCAGCGCGGCCATCAGCGATTCGGCCGCTCCCTCCCCCTGCACCCGGGCCGGGACGATGACCAGCCGGACGTCAGGGCTCCGCGAGCGGGCCACGGTGATGACGTCGTGCATGGCCGCCCCGTCGGGGCTCGTGACCACCGCCAGGCAGCGGGGGTGCCGCGGCAACGGGCGCTTGCGCGCCGGGTCCAGCAGGCCATCGGCCTCCAGCCGCTGGCGCGTCAGCTCAAGCGCCTTGCGCCACAACCCGTCCCCGGCCGCCTCCAATTGGCGGACACTGAACTGCAGGTCGCCACGCACGGGCCACACCGTCATCTGCCCCAACGCCACCACCTGCATGCCGTCGTCGGGCGGCGCGGGGATGCGTCGCGTGGCGCTGCTCCAGACCACGCACCGCACCTGCGCGTCGGCATCGCGCAGGGCGAAATACCAGTGGCCGTTGCGATGCGCCTTGAAGTCGGTGACCTCCCCCCGCACCCAAAGCGGGGGGAACGCGCCCTCGACGAGCTCCTTGGCCGCGGTGGTCAGCGCGTGGACCGGGAGCGCGGCTTCGGGGGTGGTCCCCGGTGCGGCTACCGCCGCCGTCCCCGGGGCCCCCGGGCGCCCCGGCACCGGCTCAGCCTCCCTGCGGCGACCGGCGGGCGGCGGCCCGCTCCGCGGCCCGCACGGTGTTGGTGAGCAGCATCGCAATGGTCATCGGGCCCACCCCGCCCGGGACCGGGGTGATCCGCGACGCCACCTCCGCCGCGCTGGCGAAGTGCACGTCGCCGCACAGGCGCCGCCCGCGCGGGTGCGATGCGTCCGGCACGCTGTTCATTCCCACGTCGATGACCACCGCCCCGGGCTTCAGCATCGGGCCGGTGATCAGCTCGGCGCGCCCGACGGCGGCGATGAGGATGTCGGCCCGCCCCACGTGCGCCGCGAGGTCGCGGCTGCGGCTGTGGCACACCGTCACCGTGGCATCGGTGCCGGGCTGCACCAGCAGGGCCGCCA
>JBILKP010000148.1:0-6789 GCA_044376625.1 Gemmatimonas sp.
GGGTGCCGCTGGAAGAGGCGGCCATTGCCGTGCGCTACACCCGGCTGGCCCCCGAGGCCAAGGCGATGTTCGAGTGGGCGCACCTGCTGCACCGCCAGCTGTACGACGTGCTGGCCGACGAGCGGCTCGCGCCGGCGCAGCAGGACGCCGAGGTGGCGCGGCTGCTGCGCTACTACCGCTCGCGCCCCGACCTGGCGTTCAGCGCGCGCCCCAAGTCGATGGCGCTGATGCAGGAGCAGCCGTACTCGCTGGCCTTCCGGGCGAAGTACCCCAAGTTCAACGGGCTCATCTGGGGGTACCACTGGCTGCAGGTGGGGCTGTACGAGCCGCTGGTGGCGGGGCGCAGCACCGAGGCGCGGCAGGCGGGGGTGCGCGCCGCCGTCGCGCGCTTCTGGCAGATGATCGAGGGCGGGGTGGCCACGCTGCCGCACCAGATGCCCATGACCGCGGCCGTGGCGCCCGCCTTTGCGGCGCGCTACCCCGAGGCGGCGATTGTCTTTGACAACCTGCACAGCATGCACGACGTGATCTCGGACATCCTGGCCAACCCGGCGGTGGCGCGGGACGCCAAGCGCGCCGAGATCCTGCGGGCGGCGGCGCGGTTCCGCGACGACACCACCGAGGTGATGACCGAGGCCGGGTGGCGGCGGATGTCGCAGGAGATGGGGGTGGAGAACATGGGCGGGGTGGCCACGGCCGCGCTGGGCCCGCTCCCCGCGCCCTCGGTCACGCGGGGCGCCGTGATGACGCACGACCTGCGCACCGGGGCCATGACCGGCTTCAAGTCGGGGAGCGGCGTGGGGGGCGCCCACGCGGGGCACGACGCGCACGCGGGGCACACCCCGCCGGCCGACTCGGCCGGCACCGCGCGGCACGACACCAGACGCGACACCAGACGCGACACCAGACGCGACACCGTGCGCCACACCCCCGCCGACGCCGCGTTCATGCAGGGGATGATCGGCCACCACGCGCAGGCGCTGGTGATGGCGGCCCTGGTGCCGTCGCGCACCGCCACGCCGGCGCTGCGCGCGCTGGCCGAGCGCATCGACGTCTCGCAGCGCGACGAGATCGCCGCCATGCGCCAGTGGCTGGCCGACCGCGGCGAGCCCGTTCCGGACAGCACGGGGGCGCTCCCGGGCGCGGCCGGGGCGCACGCCGGGCATGAGGCGCACGGCGGGCACGCCGCCGCCGCCATGCCCGGGATGCTCACCCCGGTCCAGCTGGCCGAGCTGGCCGCCGCCTCCGGCGCCGCCTTCGACCGGCTGTTCCTGCGCCTCATGATCCAGCATCATGAAGGGGCGCTGGTGATGGTCCGCGACCTGCTGGCCACCCCCGGCGCCGCCCGCGAGGCGCAGACCTTTGCCTTCGTGTCCGACGTGGACACCGACCAGCGCGCGGAGATCGCGCGCATGCAGGCGCTGCTCACCCGACTCCCCTGACCCACCGACCATGACCCGCACCCGCCTTGCCGCGACGCTCCTGTCGCTCGCCACGCTGGCCGCCACGGCGCTGGCCTCCACCGCCGCCGCCCAGCCCGACCCTCGCGTGGGGCTCAAGGGCGGCGCCGCCGACGCCGCCTCGGCCATCCGTCACCTCACGCTGGTCTCCAACACCCCGCGCGCCGAGGGGTGGTACGACCCGAAGGACCTGGGCTCCTTCGACTACGCCAACTCCGACCTGGCCTTCCAGGGATCGCTGGTGTTCCAGGGGGGGTGGCACGGCTGGCGCGCGTACGACATCAGCGATCCGCGCGCCCCGAAGCTGCGCACCGCCGTGGTGTGCCAGGGGGGCCAGGGGGACGTGTCGGTGCACGGCACGCTGCTGTTCATGTCCGTGGAGGACCTGGCCGGGCGCACCGACTGCGGCGCGCAGGGGGTGGCCGACTCGGTGAGCGCCATGCGCTTCCGCGGCGTGCGCATCTTCGACATCAGCAACCTGGACGCACCCAGGCAGGTGGCGCAGGTGCAGACCTGCCGCGGGTCGCACACGCACACGCTGGTGACCGACCCGCGTGACAAGGCGCACGTGTACGTGTACGTGCAGGGGACCGGCCCGGTGCGCTCCCCCAGCGAGCTGGCCGGGTGCGTGCGCGCCCCGGGGGACACGGCCACCGCGCTGTTCCGCATCGAGGTGATCAAGGTGCCGGTGGCCGCGCCGCAGCAGGCGAAGGTGGTGAACATGCCGCGGATCTTCGCCGACGCGCGGGGGAACATCGCCGGGCTGTGGAAGGGGGGGACGCACGGCGAGGGGCAGCAGTCCACCAGCCGCACCGACCAGTGCCACGACATCACCGCGTACCCCGAGGTGGGGCTGGCCGCCGGTGCCTGCTCGGGGAACGGGATCCTGCTGGACATCAGCAACCCGGCCGCCCCCAAGCGCATCGACGAGGTGATCGATCCCAACTTCGCCTACTGGCACTCGGCCACCTTCAGCAACGACGCGAAGACGCTGCTGTTCACCGACGAGTGGGGGGGCGGGACGCAGCCGCGCTGCCGCGCCACCGACAAGCCCACCTGGGGGGCCAACGCCCTGTTCACGCTGGGCGCCGACCGGAAGCTCAAGCCGGCCGGGTACTACAAGATCCCCGCGGCGCAGGCCGACGTGGAGAACTGCGTGGCGCACAACGGGTCGCTGATCCCCGTGCCGGGGCGCGACATCATGGTGCAGGCGTGGTACCAGGGGGGGATCTCGGTGCTGGACTTCACCAATCCCGCCCGCCCGCAGGAGATCGCCTTCTTCGACCGGGGGCCGCTGGACCCGGCGCGGCTCACGCTGGCGGGGCACTGGTCGGCGTACTGGTACAACGGGCGCATCGTGGCGTCGGAGATCGCGCGGGGGCTGGACATCCTGGAGCTGGCGCCGAGCCCGTTCCTGAGCGCCAACGAGATCGAGGCGGCCACGCTGGTGCAGGCCGCCGAGGTGAACCCGCAGCTGCAGACGCGCATCAGCTGGCCGGCGCACCCGGCGGTGGCGCGCGCCTACGTGGACCAGCTGGAGCGGGGGCAGGCGCTGGCGGCGGCGCGGATCGCGGCGCTGCGGGAGGGGATCGACCGGGCGCAGGGGCTGACGGGGGCGCCGCGCCGGGCCGCGTTCACCGCGCTGGCCGCCTCGGCCGACCGGGATGCCGCCGGCGCCGGCGACCCGCCCAAGGTGCGGCAGCTGGCCGCCGCGCTGCGGGGGATGGCGAAGTAGCCGACGGCGGGGGCGCTCTCTGGACGCCCCCCGGTGTTGGCACGAGATTTGGGGGACAGGGCCGACGCCCTGTCCCCCGTCGTGTTCCCTCCCGGCTGTCCTTCCGGCTCCCCTCTCGGCTCCCTCCCCTGCCATGCCCATCACCCTCACGGTCAACGGCACCGCGCGCACCGTCGACGTCCCCGGGGACATGCCCCTGCTCTGGGTGCTCCGCGACGAGCTCGATCTCAAGGGCACCAAGTTCGGCTGCGGCGCGTCGCGCTGCGGCGCGTGCACGGTGCACGTGAACGGCGTGGCGCAGCGCACCTGCACCATGCCGGTGTCGCGGGCGGCCGGGGCCGCCATCACCACCATCGAGGGGCTCTCCCCCGACGGGGCGCACGCGGTGCAGCAGGCGTGGGAGGAGCTGGACGTGCCGCAGTGCGGCTACTGCCAGGCGGGGCAGATGATGGCGGCCGCGGCGCTGCTGGCGAAGACGCCGAAGCCCACCGACGCCGACATCGACGCGGCCATGAACGTGAACCTGTGCCGCTGCGCCACCTACCTGCGCATCCGCAAGGCGGTGCACCGCGCCGCCGAGATCAAGGGCGGGGCCGGGGCGGTGGGCGGGGCGTCGTCCCCCTCGGGCAAGCGGGAGGAGTAAGCCATGACCCCCACCGGAACCACCCCCGAGGCGGTCGGCGTGAGCCGCCGCGACTTCCTCAAGGTCACCGCGCTGGCGGGCGGCGGGCTGCTGCTGGCCAGCTACGCCGAGCCGCTGGCGGCGGTCTCCGCCCTGGCCGGGGGCGGCGGCGCCGCCGAGCCCGCCCTGGGCGCCTACATCCGCATCACCGCCGACAACCTGGTCACCATCACCGCCAAGAACCCGGAGATCGGCCAGGGGATCAAGACCATGCTCCCCATGCTCATCGCCGAGGAGCTGGACGTGGACTGGGCCAACGTGCGGGTGGAGCAGGCCGACTTCGACCCGTCCCGGTACCAGGCGCAGGTGGCGGGGGGGAGCACGGCCACCCCCACCAACTGGCTCCCCATGCGCGCCGCGGGGGCCGCCGGGCGGCAGCTGCTGCTGGCGGCCGCGGCAGCCGAGTGGAACGTCCCCGTGGCCGAGCTGACCACCAGCAAGGGGGTGGTGACGCACGCCGGGTCGGGGCGGCGCGCCACCTACGGTGCGCTCGCGGCGCGCGCCGCGACGCTGCCCGCGCCGGCGCTGGACAAGGTGCCGCTCAAGGACCCGAAGCAGTTCACCATCATCGGCACCCGCACGAAGACGGTGGGGATCCGCGACATCACCACCGGCAAGCCCATCTTCGGCATCGACGTCACCCTCCCCAACCTGCACCACGCCGCATTCGTGAAGGCCCCCGTGTACGGGGCGAAGGTGGCGTCGGCCAACCTGGACGTGGTGAAGGCGCAGCCCGGCGTGACCCACGCCTTCATCGTGGAGGGAGGGACGCCGCTCACCGGGCTGATGCCCGGCGTGGCCATTGTGGGGCGCAACTGGTGGCTGGTGCAGCAGGCGCGGAAGAAGCTGGTGGTCACGTGGGCCGACCACCCCACGGCGCAGCAGTCGTCGGCGGGGTTTGCGGCGCGCGCCACCGAGCTGTTCGCGCAGCCGGCACAGCGCACCATCCGCAACGACGGCAACGTGGACGAGGCGCTCAAGGGGGCGGCCAAGGTGGTGTCGGCCGAGTACCGCTACCCGTTCATCGCGCACGCGCCGCTGGAGCCGCAGGTGACCACCGCGCAGTGGCACGGCGACCGCGTGGAGCTGTGGTCGGGGACGCAGCTGCCGCAGCCCGGCCGGTCGCTGGTGGCCAACACGCTGGGGCTCAAGGAGGACCAGGTCCTCATCCACATGGTGCGCGCCGGCGGCGGCTTCGGGCGGCGGCTGCAGAACGACTACCTGGTCGAGGCGGCGTGGATCGCGCGCGAGGCCAAGGTGCCGGTGAAGCTGCTGTGGACGCGCGAGGACGACCTGCAGCACGACTTCTACCGCCCCGGCGGCTTCCACCGCTTCACCGCGGGGCTGGATGCCACGGGGACGCTGGTGGCGTTCCGCAACCACTTCGTGAGCTTCGGCGAGGGGGACCGCTTCGCGAGCAGCGCCGACATCGCCCCCGGGGAGTACCCGGCGCGCTTCGTGCCGCACTGCCGCATCGAGTCCAGCGTGATGCCGCTGGGGGTGCCCACGGGGGCGCTGCGCGCGCCGCGCTCCAACGCGCTGTCGTTCGCCTTCCAGGGGTTCATCGACGAGTGCGCGGCGGCGGCGGGGCGCGACCCGCTGCAGTACCGCATCGACATCCTCAAGGCGGAGCTCCCCGCCACCGGCGCGCCGCTCACCCCGCAGCAGCAGGCGGGGCAGATGGACGCGCAGCGCGTCATCGGCATTTTGGAGATGGCGCGCGACGTGTCGGGATGGGGAAAGAGGAAGCTCCCCAAGGGGACCGGCATGGGCGTGGCGTTCTACTACAGCCACCGCGGCTACTTCGCCGAGGTGGTGCAGGCCACCGTCTCCCCCAAGGGGGAGGTCACGGTGGACAAGGTGTGGGCGGTGGGCGACGTGGGCAGCGAGATCATCAACCCCAACCACGCCGAGCAGCAGGTGCAGGGCGCGGTGCTGGACGCGCTGGGGCAGGCGATCGGGCAGGAGATCACCTTCACCGGCGGCAAGGCCGACCAGGGGAACTTCACCCCGGCCACCCTGAACGCCGGCAACGCCTCCACCTTCTCGCTGCTGCGCCTCAAGCAGGCGCCGCCGGTGGTGGAGGTGCACTGGAAGAAGACGGCGTTCTCCCCCACCGGCATCGGCGAGCCTGCCATGCCGCCGTTCATCCCCGCGCTCATGGGGGCCATCTACCAGGCCACCGGCAAGCGGGTGCGGGAGCTGCCCCTGTCCAAGGTGAACCTGGCCTGGGGGTGAGGGGTGACGGAGCCGGCGCGTCGCTGCTGACCGTACGCGCCGGCCCCCGGGCGCTGGCGCGGCTGCGCGCCCACGGATTGTCCCCCGAGGCGGTGGACCTGGTGCCTGGCGCCTCGGGGGGCGCCAAGTGGCTCGTGCTGGCCGGGCTGGACCAGTACCTGTTCGGAACCTTCCTGCAGGCGCCGCGCACGCGGCCGCTCCCGGTCATCGGCTCGTCCATCGGGAGCTGGCGGCTGGCCTGTCTGGCGCAGCGCGACCCCGTGGCGGCGCTGGCGCGCGGCCACGAGGCGTACATCCACCACCAGCAGTATTCGCCCCGTCCCGACAGCGCCGAGGTGAGCGCCGTGCTGGGGCGCGCGCTGGACTACCTGCTGGGGCCCACGGGGGTGGCGGAGATCCTCGCGCACCCCGTGCTGCGCCTCCACGTGGTGACCGCGCGGGGGCACGGGCTGGCGGCGCGCCGCGCGCGTCCGCTGCTGGCCGCCGGGATGGGGATGGCCGCCGCGCTCAACGCCGTGCACCGCCGCACGCTGGGGTGGCACTTCACGCGCACGCTGTTTCACGCGCCGGCGCATCCGTCCCCCTTTGCGGGAGTGCGCGACCTCCGCACCGCCTTCGCGCCGCTCACGCCGGACACGGTGCGCGACGCGCTGCTGGCCTCGGGGTCCATCCCG
>JBILKP010000149.1:0-6718 GCA_044376625.1 Gemmatimonas sp.
CTGCAGGCCGGCGGGATCCGCGCCGCCATGCTCACGGCGCACGGCTTCAACGACTGGAACGTGATGCCGTCGCACACCACGCTCATGGCGGAGGCGGTGCGGAGGAACGGCGTGCCGGTGCAGATGTACTTCCACCAGGGCGGGCACGGCGGCGAGCCGCCGATGGCGCTCATGAACCGCTGGTTCACGCGCTACCTGCTGGGGGTGCAGAACGGCGTGGAGCGCGACCCCAGGGCGTGGGTGGTGCGCGAGGGGGCCAACCGGCTGCAGCCCACCCCCTACCCCGACTGGCCCAACCCCGCTGCGGCGGCGGTCACGCTGCACCCGGGGCGCGGCGGGAGCACGATGGGCGCGCTGGCGCCGGCCGCCCCCGGCGGGCAGGGGACGGAGACGCTCACCGACGACGTGGCGTTCACCGGTGCCCAGCTGGCGCGCGCCGCCACCTCGCCGCACCGGCTGCTGTACGCCACGCCGGTGCTCACCGCCCCGGTGCACCTCTCCGGGACGGCGCGGGTGTCGCTCACCCTGTCGGCCAACCGCCCCGCCACCAACCTCTCGGTGTGGCTGGTGGAGCTCCCGTTCCCCGACAGCACCATGCGCGCGGCGCCAAACGGGGGGATCATCACCCGCGGCTGGGCCGACCCGCAGAACGCCCGCTCGCTGCGCACCAGCGAGCCCCTGGTGCCGGGGCGGCCGGTCACGGTGACCTTTGACCTGGAGCCCGACGACCAGGTCATCCCCGCCGGGAAGCGCATCGGCCTCCTGGTCCTTGCCAGCGACCGCGAGTTCACCCTCTGGCCCGCCCCCGGCACGCAGCTCACGGTGGACCTGGATCGCAGCTCGCTCTCCCTCCCCGTGGTGGGGGGGCGCGCCGCGCTCCGCTGGTAGCCGCCCCATGCCGATCCCTCCCGCCCGCCGCGCCATGCCCCACCTACCCCACCTGCCCCGCCTGCGCACCACCGCCCGTGCCGTCGCCGTCCTGGGCGCCCTGGCGGCGCCCCCCGCGCTGGCCGCGCAGGGCACGCCCGCCGCGGGCGCGTCGGCCTCCCCGCCCCTGGCCGAGGACGCGCGCGTCCACGCGCTGGTGGCCGCGGCCTCGGCGTCGCGCATCGAGCGCGACATCCGCACCCTCGTGGGGTTCGGCACGCGCCACACGCTCTCCGACACCCTCTCGGCCACGCGCGGCATCGGCGCCGCGCGCCGGTGGATCCACGCCGAGTTCACGCGCATCAGCGCCGCCTGTGGCGGGTGTCTCGAGGTGCGCTATGTCGCCGACGTGCAGAAGGGGGACCCGCGCGGGCGCATCACGCAGGACGTCAACATCGTGAACGTGGTCGCCATCCTGCGCGGGCGCACCGAGCCCGGGCGGTTCGTGCTGCTCAGCGGCGACATCGACTCGCGCGTGACCGACGTGATGAACGCCACCGCCGACTCCCCGGGCGCCAACGACAACGCCAGCGGCATCGCGGCCATCCTGGAGGCGGCGCGGCTGCTCAGTGCGCATCGCCCCAACGCCTCGGTGGCCTTCGCCGCCCTCTCCGGCGAGGAGCAGGGGCTCTTTGGCGGCGAGATCCTGGCGCGGGTGGCCAAGGCGGAGGGGTGGCGCATTGACGCCGTGATCAACAACGACATGGTGGGGAACATCCGCGGCATCGACGGGATCATCGACAACACGCGGGCGCGCGTCTTCGCCCCCGGGCTGGCCCCCGACACGCCGGCCGCGGAGCTGCGCCGCATCTTCACCAACGGCGGCGAGCTGGACACGCCGGCGCGGCAGCTGGCCCGCTACATCGACACGGTGGCCGACCGCTACTTCCCCAACCTCGACGTGGAGATCATCTACCGCCTGGACCGGTACGGGCGCGGCGGGCACCACACCCCCTTCTTCAACGCCGGCTTCCCCGCCGCCGTGCGGCTGATGGAGGCGCACGAGGACTACACCCGGCAGCACCAGGACCTGCGCACCGAGAAGGGCATCGCGTACGGCGACGTGCTGGAGGGGGTGGACTTCCGCTACGCCGCGGCCATGACGGCGCTGGACGCCGCCACGCTGCTGTCGCTGGCGTGGGCCCCGGCGGCCCCCGACTCGGTGCGCATCACCGGCGCCGTGCAGCCCTCGGCCACGCTGCGCTGGGCCCCCTCCCCCTCCCCGGACGTGGCCGGGTACCGCCTCTACTGGCGCAAGCCCTCCGAGGTGAACTGGACGCGCAGCCGCTACGTGGGGAACGTCACGCGACACACGCTGGAGGGGGTGATCATCGACAACTACTTCTTCGGCGTGGCGGCGGTGGGGAAGAACGGGCAGGAAAGCCTGGTGGCGTTCCCGCGATGAGCGCCGTGCGCCGCGTGGTGGCGCTCGCCCTGCTGGCCGGGGGGGCGGGCGTAGTGGGGGCGCAGGGGGGCGCGCCGGGCGCGGCGTCGGCGCCGGCGGCCGCGCGCCCCGACACCACGCTCCCGCGCGTGCTGGTGATCGCCACCGGCGGCACCATCGCCGGGGTGCAGGACGCCCCCGGCACGCTGGGGGGGTACCGCGCCGGCACGCTGTCCGCCGAGCAGGTGGTGGCGTCGGTGCCGGAGCTGGCGCGGCATGCGCGCGTGGAGGCGGAGCAGTTCAGCAACGTGGCCAGCACCAACATCACCCCCGCCATGTGGATGGGGCTGGCGCGGCGGATCAACGCCGTGCTGCGCGAGCGCCCCGAGCTGGCCGGCGTGGTGGTCACGCACGGCACCGACCGGCTGGAGGAGACGGCGTTCTTCCTGTACCTCACCGTGCGCAGCGACAAGCCGGTGGTGGTGGTGGGCGCGCAGCGGCCGGCCACCGGCATCAGCCCCGACGGCCCCATGAACCTGCTGTCGGCGGTGCGCACCGCGGCATCCCCGCAGGCGGTGGCCAAGGGGGTGCTGGTGGTGATGGACGAGCGCATCCTCTCGGCGCGCGAGGTGCGCAAGCAGTACCAGCGGGTGGGAGGCTTTGACGGCGGCGAGATGGGGATGCTGGGGGTGGTCACCGCCGGCGGCCCCGAGTTCTACTTTGCCCCCGCGCGGCGGCGCGGCCCCGCCAGCGAGTTCGACCTGGTGGGGGTGGACTCGCTGCCGCGGGTGGAGCTGGTGTTCTCGTACCCCGGCGGCACCGGGCCCGCCTTTGCCGCGCCGCCCGTGGGGGTGGTGGTGGCCACCACCGGCTTCGCGCCGTCGGAAACGGCGGCGTTCCGCGCGCTGCGCGAGCAGGGGGTGGTGCTGGTGACCGCGTTCCCGTCGGGGGACAACGCCACCGGGGCGCCGCGCGCAGGGACCGGTGCCGCCCCGCCGCGCGCCGATTCGGCGGGGGCGCCTGCCGCGCCCCAGCGCCCGCTGGCGCCGTCCATCGCCGCGCAGCACCTCACGCCGCAGAAGGCGCGCATCCTGCTCATGCTGGCGCTCACCCGCAGCCGCGACGCGGCCGCGCTGCAGCGGATGTTCCGGGAGTACTGAGGGGGGCGGCTTCCCCTCAGAACTCCCAGTTGAGTCCGATCGACGGCAGCAGCCCCACCGTGGCCTGCGCCTCCACCTGCCGCAACCGCGGGTTCCACGACGGCGGCGCCGGGTTCTGGCGGTTGGTCACGTTCTGCAGGTCCAGGAAGGCGATCAGCTGCTGCCGGCCGAACACGAAGCGCCGGTCCACCCGCACGTCCGCGGCGAAGAACGTCCCCAGCCGCTCCGCGTTGTAGCGCGCGAAGTCCAGCGTGCCGGCCAGCGTCCCCTGCGTCACGAAGGGGGTGAGCGGCAGCCCGGACGCCCCGCGCCCCCGCACCGCCACCTCCCAGCGCGCATTGGGGCGCCACCCCAGCACGCCGTTGGCCAGCACGGGGGTGTCAAAGGCGCCGCGCGTGGCGGTGCCATCGAGTCCGGTGAAGCGCGTCCGGTTGACGCTGGCGCTCAGCTGCCCGTAGAAGGGGCTTTGCCCGAGCTTCTTCTGCAGGAACAGCTCCATCCCCTGCGCCTCCCCGGTGCCGGTGGACTGCAGCGGCTCCAGCCCGAAGGGGATGTCGGTGGTGGCGTCGTCAAAGCCGCTGGGGCTCAGCACCGCCTGCGGCCGGAACACCCGCGCGGGGTACGCCCCATAGCGCTTGGCGTACACCTCCAGCTGCACCTTGAGCTCCTGCCCCACCAGCCGCGTGAGGCCGGCCACCAGCTGGTCGGCACGGAAGGGACGCAGCGTCTCGCGGTTGCGCGGGTCCCCCACCAGCCAGATGTAGCTGGGCGCCTGCCAGTAGCGCCCCCCCGCCAGCGCCAGGGTGGTGGCGTCGTCCAGCCGCACCGTGGCACCCAGCCGCGGGGCCAGCCGCACCGCGTTGGCCAGGAAGCCGTACCAGTCGCCGCGCACGCCGGCCGACAGCCGCAGCCGCGGCCGTGCCTGCCAGCTGGCCTGCGCGTAGGTGCCATTGCGCAGCGCGGTGAAGGCGGTGTCCACCCGCAGCGGGCGCGGGGTGCCCTGGGCGTCGCGCCGGGTGAACCCCGCCAGCGTGGCGTCGTAGCGCAGGTCGCTGGCGTACTTCACGATGGTCCCCGCCTCCAGCTCCACGCCGGGGGCCGGCAGCCACGCCAGGTCGCTGCGCAGCGTGGTCTCCCCCTCGGTGGAGCGGCTCTCGAACACCGGCACCAGCAGCGAGTCGCGCTGCGCGGTGACGAAGCGCGTCCACGTGCGCCCCAGCGTGGTGGTCACCACGCCGCGCGGCAGCCGGCGCTTCCAGGTGAGCCCGCTGAAGTACTGGTCCTGCGCGGGGGCCAGCACCTGGGCGTTGTTCACCCGGTTCGAGTCGGTGTCGTTGTTGAAGGTCACCGTGCCGCGCGCCGCGATGGTGAGGAACGACACCGCGTCGCGCGCCGTGGGGCGCCACACCGCCTTGGCGGTGGCGTCGGTGTACGCGGGGATGAAGCTGAGCCCGATGGCCTTGAACAGCAGGTCCAGGTAGCTCTGCCGCACGTTCACGAAGAACGACGCCCGGTCCCCCAGCGGCCCCTCCAGCACGGCGCCGTACTGCGTGGCCGCCACGTTGAGCTCGCCGGCAATGCGCTCGCGGTTCCCCTCGCGCAGCGTGAGCGTGGTGGCCGAGCTGGCGCGGTCGCCGTAGCGCGCGCCGAAGCCCCCCGCGGAGATCTCGGCGTTCTCGATGAAGCGGATGTTGATGAGCGAGATGGGGCCGCCGGTGGACCCCTGCGAGCCGAAGTGGTTGATGTTGGGCACCTCCACGTTGTCCACCACGAAGAGGTTCTCGAAGGGCGCCCCGCCGCGCACGATGATGTCGTTGCGCGCCGCGCTGGTGACCCCCACGCCGGGCGCCACGGAGATGGCGCGCAGCACGTCCTCCTGCGCCCCCGGCTGCCGGCGCACCTCCTCGGCGGTGTACGCCTGGGTGGACACCGGGGTGGCCTGCGGCCGCTGGGCCGGGAAGGCCTCGGGGCGCACGGTCACCGCCGCCAGCCGCACGTCCACCGGACGCAGCACCACCAGCACCTCGGCGGGCTTGGCCGGGGACACCGCGATGTCCCCCTTGGTCACCGGGGCGTACCCCAGGCGGCGCACGTCCAGCGTGACGATGCCGGTGCGCACGCCGCGCAGCGTGAAGCGCCCCTCGGCGTCGGTCTGCACCGCCAGCTCCGCGCCCACCACGCGGACCGTGGCGTTGGCCACCGGCGCCTCGGTGACGGCCTCGATCACGCGCCCGGTGATGGCGCCCGTGGCGCCGGGGGCCGCTTGCGCGGCCAGGGACGGAACCGGGGCCGACGCGAGCGCCAGCACCGCCACCAGGAGCGGCAGCACGCCCCATGCGGGACGAAGGGAAACGGGCATGGACGAAAACGGGAAGGAGGACCTCGGGCGCGCCGCCCGGGCGACGGCGGCGCACCGCGGGGCCAATGGCGGCCCCGGGGGAATCGTTCCCGTGGCGCGGCGCGGTGGCGCACCCGGCCAGGCGCCCCTACCCCCCCGCCGCCACCCGCACCGTGTTCAGGTGCACCCGCGCCGTGTCCTCCACCTGGCGCCCGTACCCCCCGGCAATCGTCACGCACACCGGGATCCCCACCTCGCGGCACGTGCGCAGCACCAGCGCATCGCGCGCCATCAGCCCGGCAAAGGTGAGCGTGAGCCGCCCCAGCCGGTCCCCCTCGTGCGGGTCGGCCCCCGCCAGGTACACCACCAGGTCGGGGCGCGCCTCGCGGATCACCTGCGGCAGGTGGTGCGCCAGCACGGCCAGGTAGGCGTCGTCCCCCGTGCCGTCGGCCAGCCCCACGTCGCGCGTCCCCGGCACCTTGTGGAAGGGGAAATTCTTCTCGCCGTGCATGCTGAACGTGTACACCCGCTCGTCGCCCGCAAAGCAGGCGTGGGTGCCGTTCCCCTGGTGCACGTCCAGGTCCACCACGGCGGCGCGGCGGATGCGGCCGCCGCGCAGCAGCCGCCGCAGCGCCACCGCCACGTCGTTGAAGGTGCAAAACCCCTCGCCCCGGTCGGGGAAGGCGTGGTGCGTCCCCCCGGCCAGGTTCATCGCCACGCCGTGCCGCAGCGCCGCCTCGGCGGCCTCGCACGTCCCCTGCACCACGCGATAGGCGCGCTCCACGAACGCCTCGCTCCACGGCAGCCCGATGCGCCGCTGCTCCGCCGCCGGCAGCGTCCCCGCCGTCACCGCGTCCACGTACGCCGGCGTGTGCACCAGCAGCAGGTCGTCGCGCGCCACCCGCCCCG
>JBILKP010000150.1:0-6620 GCA_044376625.1 Gemmatimonas sp.
CCTTCACCTTGCTGATGATCTCTTCGGCCTTCGACTTCGGCACTTCTTCGTAGTGCGAGAACTCCATCGAGTAGACCGCGCGCCCCTGCGACATGCTGCGCAGGCGCGTCGAGTAGCCGAACATCTCGGCGAGCGGCACGGTCGCCGAGATCACCTGCGCCTCGCCCCGCTGCATCATCCCGCCGATCTTGCCGCGCCGCGAAGAGAGGTCGCCGAGGACGTCGCCCATGTAGGCCTCCGGGCTCACGACCTCGACCTTCATCACCGGCTCGAGCAGGCAGGGGCTGGCGGCGCGCGCCGCCTCCTTGAACGCCATCGACCCGGCAATCTTGAACGCCATTTCCGACGAGTCCACCTCGTGGTAGGAGCCGAAGACCAGCTGCACCTTGACGTCCACCACCGGATAGCCGGCCAGGACGCCCGTCTCCAGCGCCTCCTTGATCCCGGCCTCGACCGGGCTGATGAACTCCCGCGGGATCACCCCGCCCACGATCTTGTCCTCGAACACGAAGCCCTGCCCCTGCTCGCTCGGCTCCATGTGGATGACCACGTGCCCGTACTGCCCCTTCCCGCCCGACTGCCGGACGAACTTCCCCTCCACCTTCTCGACGCGCTTGCGGATCGTCTCCCGGTACGCCACCTGCGGGCGCCCCACGTTCGCGTCCACCTTGAACTCGCGCATCATCCGGTCGACGATGATCTCGAGGTGCAGCTCCCCCATCCCCGCGATGATCGTCTGCCCCGTCTCCGCGTCCGACCGCACCCGGAACGTCGGGTCCTCCTCCGACAGCTTCTGCAGCGCGATCGCCAGCTTGTCCTGGTCCGCCTTCGTCTTCGGCTCGATCGCCACGTCGATCACCGGCGCCGGGAACTTCATCGCCTCCAGGATGATCGCCTCGTCCTCGTCCAGGCACAGCGTGTCGCCCGTCCGCGTGTCCTTCAGCCCGATCGCCGCCGCGATGTCCCCCGCGCGCACCTCCTCGATCTCGTCGCGCTTGTTCGCGTGCATCTGCAGCAGCCGGCCGATCCGCTCCCGCTTCCCCTTCGTGCTGTTGTACACGTACGAGCCGGACGCCAGCACCCCGGAGTACACCCGGAAGAAGGTCAGCTTCCCGACGAACGGGTCCGTCGCGATCTTGAACGCCAGCGCCGCAAACGGCGCCCCGTCCGCCACCTCGCGCGTCGCCTTCGTCTCGTCATGGTGCGGCAGGTGCCCCTCGATCGCCGGCACGTCGATCGGCGCCGGGAGGTAGTCGATCACCGCGTCCAGCAGCGCCTGCACCCCCTTGTTCTTGAACGAGGCGCCGCACAGCACCGGCACGAACTCCATCGCCACCGTGGCCGCCCGGATCGCCCCGCGGATCTCCTCCAGCGACAGCTCCTCCCCGGCCAGGTACTTCTCCATCAGCGCCTCGTCGTGCTCCACCGCCGCCTCGATCGCCTCGTGGCGCGCCAGCTCGCACGCGTCCCGGAACTCGGCCGGCACGTCCACCACCGAGAACGTCTTTCCCAACGTCTCGTCGTGGAAGATGTACTGCTTCCGCTCCAGCACGTCGATGTGCCCGGTGAACGTCTCCCCCGACCCCACCGGCAGCTGCAGCGGAAACGCGCGCTTCGACAGCCGGTCCCGGATCATCGCCAGGCACCGGTCGAAGTTGGCCCCGACCCGGTCCATCTTGTTCGCGAAGATCAGCCGCGGCACCCGGTACCGGTCGGCCTGGCGCCACACCGTCTCCGTCTGCGGCTCCACCCCGGCCACCGAGTCCAGCAGCGCGCACGCCCCGTCCAGCACGCGCAGCGACCGCTCCACCTCGACCGTGAAATCCACGTGCCCGGGCGTGTCGATGATGTTGATCCGGTACTCCGGCCCCTCCCCCTTCTCGTGCGACTGCCCATGCCGCTTCCAGAAGCAGGTCGTCGCCGCCGACGTGATCGTGATCCCCCGCTCCTGCTCCTGCTCCATCCAGTCCATCGTCGCCGCACCCTCGTGCACCTCGCCCAGCTTGTGCGACTTCCCCGTGTAATAGAGGATGCGCTCCGTGGTCGTGGTCTTGCCGGCATCGATGTGTGCCATGATGCCGATGTTGCGGTAGTGCTCGAGCGGTGTGGTGCGCGGCATGGGTCCGGGATGCGGGGCGCCGCCTGCGCGGCGCCGAAGTCTGCCTGAGGAAAAAGGGTCCGCCACACGTCGCACCATCCCGGTGCCAGCGCCGCGCCCACCAGCAAAAAAACGGCTGGACCAGTCGCCCCGAGGGAGCCGGTATCCATCCGCTACCGCCGGGTGCATCCGCCACTACTGCACAGATGGGGACCCTGGCGCGCTGCCCGTTCCCGGGACAACGTCTCGCTGGTTGTCGTGTCGCTGCTCGTCGTGCCGACGAACACCCTGCGTGACCTGCGTAACGTCTGTGTCCGACCGCGGCGCGGCGCAACGGGTGGGGCCAGCCGCACCCCGTCCGTCACTGCTCACCCGTACCGGCGTGGCTGTCGCGTTTAGCGGAAGCCCCCTATCTTCGCTGAGCACGCCCCGGAAGTCAACTCCCCCCCGCTCACCAGGCCGCGCCGCGCGCGCCCCTCCCGCAGCACTGTCGCAGCCGTGCAACACTCCGTTGCGCCCACGCCGCGCTTTCCACGCCCCAGCACCGTCAGGCCGGGGCAATAGCGGTGGCACCAGACTTGCAACGCCTGAGACCGCTCCCGACACACCCCCGCAGGTGCGGGCACGGCGGGAGAGCTTCCCCTGACTCCTTCGAGGTTTCAATGCGCGTGCCGCGTCTCCAGCGCCACTCCACCCTCGCCCTCGCCGCGCTCCTCGCGGTGGCCGCCCCGGCCGCGACCGCTCGCGCGCAGGCCGGCCAAGTGGTCGGTCCCGGCGGGTGGTCCCAGCTCGGCAATCCGTACAACTGGGTGACGGACACCCGCATGGGCGGCTTCGCCGAGGTCACCGACCGGTGGCCCTGCGGCCTCGCCGCCAGCGGCGCCTGCTCCAACGGCTTCGGCAACGTCGGGAGCGGCTCCCTGGAGCTCCGTGTCACCGGCGCCAACCAGGCGGCCGGGTACCCCGATTGGGCCTTCTGGTACCGCTACGCGGAGGGCGACCTCGCCACCACCATTGCCAACGCCGCCTCCTTCGGGTCGCTCCAGAACCTGTCGGCGATGTCGTTTGACTGGTACCGCATGGCCATCCCCGGGTGGAACGATCCGCCGGGCAGCGTCACCGGTGGCACCCAGCCCATCCCGCCCGTCGACTGGCGCTACAAGACCCCCGTCTTCCGGCTCCGCCTCCAGGAGATCCGCACCGGGCAGCCCGACGTCTTCAGCGAGCTGATCTGGGAAGGCTACTACAACCAGGCGCAGCTCGCCGTCCACGGCGCCTACAATGGGTACACCCCCGTGGACCAGTGGGTGCGCCAGGGGGGCATGAACGCCGGCAACTTCTGGTACACCCAGGTGGACGCCGCCGGGAACGCCACCAGCTACGGGGTGGCCGGCGGCTGCAACGGGTCGTTCACCTTCTGGCAGGGGGGGATCGATGCCGGCAACACCGCCAACCTCTTCTCCTCCGGTGGCTGCCTCGCCGGCACCTCCGATGTGCGGGTGGTGGGCGTGGGCGTGGGTGTGGGGAATGCGTGGCCGCTGGCATGGGAAGGCGCCGTGGACAATGTCCGGCTGGGCTTCGGGCCCACGCAGGCGCTTACGCTTGACGCCAATTTCGACGCCACCACCGTGGTCCCCGAGCCGTCGACCTACGCCCTCATGGGCACCGGCCTGCTGGTCGTGGGCGCCATGGCGCGCCGCCGCCGCCAGCGCCCCGGGACGGTTGGTGAGGACGTGCAGGGCTGACCGCGCGTCTCCCGGCTGCGTGACACCCCGCCCCGCAAGGGCGGGGTTTTGCGTTGGAGGGCCCGCAGATGGCCAGAGGGGCCATGTCGCCCGGGGCCGGTGGCGTGACCCCTGTCCCCCCCGGGGCGTCCCTGAGGGAGTTTCCACCGGCCGCGGCACCGCGGCGGCCGGCTCGCATCTCCCCTGGCTCCCCGCCATGCCCCTGCGTCCCCCCAGCCGAGTTGCCCTCGTCATTGGAACCCGCCCCGAGGCCATCAAGATGGCCCCGGTGTACGAGGCCATCCGGCGGCATGCCGCGCTGGAGCCGCTGGTCATCTCCACGGCCCAGCACCGCGAGATGCTCCGGCAGACGCTGGACGTCTTCGGCATCACCCCGGACATCGACCTGGGGCTCATGCAGAATGGCCAGGACCTGGGGGTGTTCACCGCCCGCGCGATGACCGCGCTGACCGACGTCCTCCGGGAGCGGCGCCCCGCGTATCTCCTGGTGCAGGGTGACACCTCCACCGTCACGGCCGCGGCGCTCTCGGCCTTCTATCAGGGCATTCCCGTGGGCCACGTGGAGGCCGGGCTCCGCTCCTTCGACCTCTCCAGCCCCTTTCCGGAGGAGGTGAACCGGCGCATGGCCACCTGCATGGCCTCGCTCCACTTCGCCCCCACCGAGGACGCGCGCGGCAACCTGCTGGCCGAGGGGATCCCCGACGAGGACATCGTGGTGAGCGGCAACACGGTGGTGGATGCCATCGGCATGGTGCCGCGCCTCACCGCCTTTGCCACCCCCGGGCTGGCTTCCGTGGACTGGTCCCGCCAGCGCGTGCTGCTGGTGACGGTGCATCGCCGGGAGTCGCAGGGCGACCAGCTGGAGGCCATCTGCGACGCCCTGCAGGGGATCGTGGAGGCGCACCCCGACGTGGCCATCGTGCTCCCCGTGCACCTCAATCCGCGCGTGCGCGAGGTGATCGTGCGGCGCCTCTCCCGCACCCCCCGGGTGCACCTGGTTGACCCCCTCCCCTATCCTGAGCTGCTGGAGGTGCTGCGCCGCGCGGCGTTCGTCCTCTCCGATTCGGGGGGCATCCAGGAGGAGGTCCCCACCCTCCGCAAGCCCATCCTCATCCTGCGCGAGCTCACCGAGCGCCCCGAGGTGGTCGAGGCGGGGTTCGGCGAGCTGGTGGGGACCAACCCCACCACCATCATGCACCGCGCCGCGCAGCTGCTGGAGGACGCAGCGCTCTACCGCGCCCGCTGCGCCGGCGTCAATCCCTTCGGTGACGGGCGCGCCGGCGTGCGCATTGCCGACACCGTAGCCGCGCGCCTGCAGGGCGCCGAGGCGCCGCGTGCGCCGCGGCGGATGGCGCGCGACCAGCTGCGCACCATGCTGAACCGGCTGCGCGAGGTGGCCTGAGATGCCCAAGTCGGCTGCCGCGGCCGAGCGACAGCGCCGCCTGCGGGAACTGCAGCGCCTGGGGTTCCGTGGCGGACGCATCGTCCCCCACCGGGCCATGATCGGGCTGCCGCTCTCCTGGTGGGTGCTGGTGGACCTGCTCGTCTATCCGGCGATCTTCCTCGGGGCGCTGGCCCTCCTCAACGCCCCCATCACGGGGCTGTGGCGCCGCTTCTTCCAGGCGCTGGCCGCCCCGCTGGGGCTGCCAGGCGGCGTGTCCAGCACCGCCTGGGAGCTGGGGCCGGCCACGGTCCATCTCCCCGCCTTTGCCGCCGGGGCCGCCTGGCCCGGCACCCCCGGACTCCTCCTGGGGTGGCTGGTGACCGTGCTGCTGGCGCTGTGCGGGGTGCTGCTGCGCGGGGCGGCCACCCCCTTCGGCTACCTGCTGCGCGCCATGGCGGTCATCCAGCTCACGGCGCAGCTGTGGTTCACCTTCGCCTCGCCGCCCTTCACCTACACGCTGCAGGGGTACCAGGAGGCGGTGCTCTACCTGGGGTGCGTGGTGATGTTCCTCGTCCCCTTCGGCACCGCGTTCACGTACAACGTCTTCGACTTCCGCTGGTGGCAGAAGCTGGGGCTGACCGGGATGATCCTGGCGCACCTCGTGGTGCTGCTCCCGATCAAGGTCGCGGTGCACGCCTACCTGATCCACCACCTGACGCTGCTGGCGCTGCCGATGCTGTACCTGCTGTTCGGCATCCTGCTGGACGTCTTTGCCTTCGTGGCCCTGTACGGCTGGGGGATGAGCTGGCGCTCCCGCGGCGAGCTGGACGCGGTGGACCGTCGTCCGCCCCCGCCGGTGGTCCCCCCGGGGACCGATCCCATTGCCCCGGCCACGGGCGATCCGGAAGCCGGTCGGCGCGCCGCGGCGGCACGCGAGGCCGCCGCACTGGCCGCCACGCTCACGGTCGCCCAGCGGACGGCGCCCGCGCCCACAGCGGCACCGGCAGCGGCAGCACCAGCGGCAGCACCAGCGGCAGCACCAGCGGCAGCACCAGCGGCAGCACCAGCGGTAGCACCAGCGGTAGCACCAGCGGCACCGACGCCCGCCCCACCGCCGACGCCACCCACCGCAGAGTCGGGCCCCCCCACGCCGGAGGCCCCGCGCCTGGCCCCGCCCCGCTCCGGGCGGGCCGTCCCGCTGGTGTTCGGCAAGCCGCCCGCCACGCCCCCCCGCAAGAGGTCCTCATGAATCCGGTACCGGCCGCGAGCATCGGCATGTGGACCTGCGTGGGGGTGGTGGGGCTGTACACGCTGCGCCACTACTTCTTCACGCTCAACCGCCTGTTCGGTCGCCACCGGCAGCCGTTCGTCGACGTGCACGAGGCCGACTGGC
>JBILKP010000151.1:0-6589 GCA_044376625.1 Gemmatimonas sp.
CCACCTGCAGCCCGGCGGCGTCGGCGCCCCGCACCCAGGCCAGCAGCGACTCCGGCGGCGTGACGTAGAAGCCGCTGTCGGCGGGGGCGTCGGTGAAGCCGGCCAGCATGGCGGCGGTGTGCGACCCCAGCGAGCCGTCCACGAACCCCTTGAGCATCCCGATGCGCAGCCAATCGTCGCCGGTGCCGCGCGCGCGTACCGTGTCGCGCAGCCGCTGCCAGTCGGCCAGCGGCACCGCCACGCGGAAGCGGATGCGGAGCCGGTTGGCCGCGTGCGCGCGCCGCAGCGCGGCCAGCTCATCCCACGCGTTGCCGGCGCCGGCGGCCCCCACGTGATGCACCGCGGTGACGCCGCGCGCCGCCACGTGGGTCATGGCCGTGTCGATGGCCCGCTTCCACTGGGCCTCTGCAGGGAGCGGGATGGCCCCCTCGATGAGGGCGGTGGCGTTGTCCTTGAACACGCCGGCGGGGCGCCCCTGCGCGTCGCGCACGATGGTGCCGCCGGGGACGTCGGCCACGTCGTCGCGCACCCCCGCAGCGCGCAGCGCCGCGCTGTTGGCCAGCACCATGTGCCCGTCCAGCCGGTTCACCAGCACCGGGTGGTCGGGGGTGACCGAGTCGATCCAGGCGCGGGTGGGGAGCGCGCCCCCCCACAGGGTGTGGTCCCAGTCACCGCGCAGGATCCACGTGCCCTTGGGCTGCGTCTTCGCAAAGGCGGCAATGCGCCGGATGAACTCGGCCGGGGTGGCCGCGTCGCGCAGCTGCACGGCGGCCAGCCCGAAGCCGCCCCCCAGGAAGTGCACGTGACTGTCGATGAACCCCGGGGTGACCATTCCCCCCTGCGCATCGATCACGCGGGCCGCGCCGGCGAGGGCGCGCACCTCAGCGGAGCTCCCCACGGCGGCAATGCGGTCGCCGGCCACGGCCACCGCCTCGGCCCAGGGACGGATGCTGTCACCGGTCCAGACCCGGGCGTTGACGATGGCCAGGGTGACGGCGGGCGCGTCGGGCGGCGCGTCGGAGGTGCAGCCGACGGCCGCCAGCAGGGCCAGCAGCGGAGCCGCCATGGCGGCCGGACGACGGAGGGGCATGGGCAGTGAACGCAGGGGGTGGACGACCGCGGGTGAGGGCGCGCGACGGCTACGGGGCGGGGCGCTGGTAGCGCCCCACCAGCACCCCCTTGCCGCGCACATGGCCGGCCATCGCGGCCAGCACGGCGGCACGCGTGGCGGCCGGGGTCAGGCCAGTGGGGGGCACGGCCAGGGTGATGTCCAGCGCATACAGCTCGAACACGTAGTGGTGCGCCGGGCCCGTGGCCGGGGCGGCGGGGCCGCGGTAGTACGGCCCCGACACGCTGACCTGCCGCATCCCGTCGGGGCGCTGGGCACCGGAGGGGATGCCGGCGGGGAGCGCCGTGGCGGTGCCCGGGATGTTCCACACCAGCCAGTGAAGCAGGTCGTCGGTACCGTCGCCCATGGCGGCGTCGACGTCGTGCACCAGCAGCACGTACGACTTCACCGAGTCGGGGGCGCCGCTCCACGCCAGCGGCGGTGACTGGTCGCGCCCGGGCTGCGCGTGCGCGGCGGGGATGAGCCCGCCGTCGGCAAAGGCCGGCGAGGTGAGCGCCATCACGCGCAGCGGCTGGCGCGACTGGGCGTGGGCGGCGCTCAATGGGAGGGTGGCGGCCACCAGCACCGAGAGCAGGAGGCGGCGCATCACCGGAAGCTCCGGGGCTGCGTCTTGCGCCACCGGTCGTAGCGCAGGCGGAGCGTCTTCACCGGGTTGAGGTTCTCCCCCGCGGTGATGGCGTGCGGACCGCCCTGCTCGGGCTGCGCCACGGTGAGGTACATCGCGTACTGGCCGTTGCTGTGGCTGTCGCCGCTCTGGTCGCCGGGGTTGCTCATCAGGATGTACGCCACGTAGCTGGTGCGCCCCTCGCAGGCGATGGGCGGGGGGGCGCTCCCCTCGGGGAGCGGGGGGCAGGTGCAGCGGCTGTCGCCGCCATACTGGTCGGCGGTCTCCAGCGCGGCCATGACGCGATCGGTGAGCGCGCCCTGTGTCTGCACGAAGGCCCGCACCGCGTTGGGGATCACGTCGCCGGGGCGAAGGATGTTCCCCTGGATGCTGTAGTAGATCTGCGTCCCCGGCACCTGCCCCTGGATGTCCTGCGTGACGTAGCCATTGGCCAGCCCCGAGTGGCCGGCGCTGCGCCCCGCAAGGTCGAGGATGCCGAACTGCCGCGACTGGTAGGCGGGGTCGGCCGACAGGAGCTCGAGGATCCGCTCCGGCGGGGTCCCCTTCTGCAGCTCGCGGTACACCAGCATCTGGTTGGCGTGGGTGCCGTCCACCCCGGCCTGGCAGGCGGCCACCCCCTTGCCGGGGACCACCACGGCCTGGATGCCGCTCAGGAAGGCGGCATCGCGGTTGACGCAGGTGGCGGAGGCGATGACCACGCGCCCGGTGGCGAGGTCGACGGCAATGACCGACCAGGTGGCGTGGGCGGCGCGGGGGAGCGCCAGGAGGAGGGCGGCCGCCGCCAGCAGCCGGCGCGCCGGGCGCGCGAGGAATCGTGACCGGATCGAGATGGGCATGCGGAGAACGTCCGGCGCGCCCAGGGAACCCGCAAGGGCGGATGCCGCTATTGTTCGGACATGCGCGCACTGCTGACGATGGCGGGCCGACTGGCCGGGATGGTGCTCCCGCTGCTGCTGGGGATCGGGGTGGGACGGCTGGTGTCCCCCTACCTGCCCCTGGTGACGGCGTGGGTGGAGACGCTGGGGGTGTGGGCCCCCGTGGCGTACGTGGGGGCCTATGTGCTGGCCGTGGTGCTGATGCTGCCGGCGTTCCTGCTGATCATGGCCGGGGGGGCCATCTTCGGCGTGGCCAAGGGCACGCTACTGGCGCTGGCGGGGGCCACCGTGGGGGGCACGCTGGCGTTCCTGCTGGGGCGCACCGTGCTGCGCGGGTGGGTGGCGCGAAAGGTGGCGGCGCACCCCACGCTGTCGGTGATCGACCGCGCCGTGGGGGTGAACGGTCTGCGGCTGATGGTGCTGATGCGCCTGTCGCCGGCGGTGCCCTTTGTGCTGTCCAACTACGCGCTGGGGGTGACGCAGGTGCGGTTGCGCGACTTCGTGGTGGCGATGGCCGCCATGACGCCCATCATCGCATCGTACAGCGCCTTCGGGCGCGCGGGGGCGTCGCCGGCGGCCGGGGGGGCGCTGCCGCCGTGGGTGCTGTGGACCGGGGTGGCGGCCACCGTGGGGCTGGGGGCGCTGGTGGCGCGGATCACCCAGCGGGCGCTGCAGGAGGCGGGGCAGGAGGGGGCAGGACGGAAGGCGGCGGGGTAGTCGCGTGGCTGGCCGGGGGTCAGCGTTGGCCTTGCTGGCGTTCGGACGAGATTATATGTTCCGAAGTGAACACGAGTATGGTTTGAATAAAACCGAGGGCCCGTCATGCCAACGACGCCAAAGCGCCTGCGCCGTGAAACAGCCGAGGGGGATGTGGACTCGGCCGCCCTGATCCGGATCTTTACGGGTATTGGCGATCGGTGGGGGCTGGATGTCGCCGAGCGGTGCGCCCTGCTGGGGGGGATTGGGCGCACCACGCACTACCACTGGACGCATGAGCGTCCGCCGGCGCAGCTGACCATCGACCAGCGGCACCGGATTGCCCACGTCATCGGCATCGACGTGGCCACGCAGGCGTTCTACGGCATGGGGAGCCGCAACGCGGCCACGCACATTCGCCGGCCGGGGACAGCCCCCAACGGTGAGGAGTGCGCGCTGGAGGTCATGTTGAGCGGGCTGCCAGGGCTGGCGGCAGTACGGCAGCATCTGGAATGGCTATCAGGCGGGAGTGTAGCGGGACAGCTGCTTCGCGAGGGGGCCACGGGGACCGGTGGTGTCCCCATGAGCGCCTGACCGGTCTCCCTGGGACCATCGTGGCGCTGACGCTGTCCAGCCTGGGTGCTTCCTCGTGGCACCGCCTCGTGGCCGCCCCGCCGCCGGCGGCACTGCTGCACGCGCTGTACGGACCGGATGCCCGGGCGGCGCTCGCCGCGATGGCGGCCACCGATGCCACCCTGAACCGCGCACTGGGGGGCGTGCACCTGGTGCAGCCGGCGGACTGGCCGGTGGGACCAGGTGCGGCGTGGATCCTGGCGCCCTTTGTCCGGCAGCCGGGGGCCACGCAGGCCTCCCGCTTTTCCGACGGCTCATACGGCGTGTGGTACGGGGCGTCGGACCAGGCCACGGCGAAGGCGGAGGTGGGGCACCATCTGGCTGCCTATCTCTCACGTACCCGTGCGCTTCCAGACCGGCTGCCCCGGCAGCTGGTGACCGCCGTGGCCAGCCCGGAGCGCCCGGTGGTGGACTTGCGGGTGCCGCAGCAGGTGCCTGAGGGGGTGCTGTTGGCGGACAGCCACCTGGCGTCGCGGCGCTTTGGCGCCGAGTGCCGCGTGGCGCAGCAGTGGGGGATCGTGTGGCCCAGTGTGCGACACGCGGAGGGGCTGTGCGTGGGCGCGCTGCGTCCGCCGCTGCTGGCGTCGGCCGCGCTGGCGGGGCCGTGCACGGCCGTCTGGGACGGGGTGCGCGTGGGGTGGGTATAGCGGCGGGGGTAGTGGTGGGGGTAGTGGTGGGTGGAGCGTGCGACGTGATCGGGCTACCGAGGCATGTCCTTCCGCTTCCGCGGATCCAGCACCGGCACATTGCCGAAGAAGCTCTTGGTCCACACCACAACCGAGCCGCACCCCGAGAGTGGGTCGGACAGCTCGGGGGGAACCATCAAGGGGCGCGCGTACACCTCCAGGGCCGCCACATCGTCCCGGAACACCAGTTCATCGATGGTCAGGTCGCCGGCGATGAAGCGGAAGCCATCCAGGAAAATGGGGGGACGACACTCCCCTCCACTGATGGAGCGCAGATAGATGGTGTTGCCATAGCCGTTGCGGGTACCCAGCCGCACGCCGGGAAGCCCCATGAGGGCGCCGCTGATGCCAAACGCGCCCCGTTCGCGCACCGTGGCGGCGTCCAGGATGGTCCCCTGCCCTTGCCGCCATCGACGTTCCAGGCGCACCAGGTCGCTGGAGAGCGTCCGCCCGGCCGCCACCCGCACGGTGTCCAGCCGCACCGAGGCGCGCTGCAAGACCACGTCGGCGAGCAGCACGTCGCCGGGAACCAGCGTGACGGTGGAGCGCTGCAATTCGAACCCCAGGGCGCGCAGCTCCAGCGATTGCGTACCGGCGACCGCATCGGCAATGCGAAACGTTCCCGCGCTGTCGGCACGCACCACGCTGCCGCTGCCAAGGATGCGCGCCAGGGCGCCCGCCAGCGGGCGCCCATCCGGGGTGCGCACCGTGCCACGTACCATACCGCGCCCAAGCGCTCCGGGGGCGGCCTCCGAGACGTCCCCGGTCCCGGCGGGGAGGCCACGCGCGTCGATGATGAAGTCGGCCACGGCGTACGCCCCGGGGGGGACAGCCAGCTCGATCACGCCGGTGGAATCCCCGGCGAATTGCGCCCGGGCGGTGACGGTGGTCGCCTGCGGCACCCCGCACAGCGCAAACCGTCCGCTGCTGTCAGCGCGGGCCACGCGCACCGCCTCCTCGCGCCCCATCTGCCCCGCGCCAAACACCCATTCGGGCCAGGTGGCCCGCACGGTGGCACCGGCCAGCGGAGCACCCCCCTCTGCCGCCCGCACCTCTCCCACCAGCACAGCGGTGCTGTCGTCCCTCGTGGGCCCACAGAGGGAACGGGCAAGCGAGGTGGCCGACGGGATGGCCAGCGGCAGGGCCACCGCAGTGGTGTCCACCACCTCCACGCGCAGGAGGGGCGGGTCCACCCGCCACGCATCGAGGCGCGGATGGAGGAAGGACGCCACCCAGGTGCCAGTCGGAAGTGCCGGGATGACAAAGCGCCCGGTTCCATCAGCGGTGGCGGTGAGTCCCTCGGCGGGCGCTCCGGGGCGGAACACGCGAACCGTGGCACCGGCCAGCGCCCCCCCCGCGATGCTGTCAAAGACCACGCCGCCAAGGCGGGCGGTGCGGGGCGCCTCGGGGGGCGTTCCCTGCTGGGCGACGCCCGGCCGGGGCACCGCCATCCACGCAACCAGCGCCCCGGCGGCGAGCCGCACTCCGAAGACCGGAGCCCCGCGGCGCGGGCCGGGGGTGGCCACCCTACCGCTTCTCGATGGCGTCGCGGACGTCCAGCAGGATCTCGAAGTACAGCTGCTCGCGGCGGTAGGCGAAGTCGAGCGCGGCCATCTGGGCCGGATCGCCGGAGGCCTTGGCGCGGTCGAAGGCCTCGCGGTACATCTCCTCGAGGTTGGTCAGGATGCGTTCGCGGGAACGGGACATGCGCAGGGCCTCGAGGGCGGTATGGGTGAGACGGGGGGGACGGTCAAACTCGGCGGCGGCGCTGGCCTCGTCGGGGTCGAACAGGCGGGTGACCTGTTCCAGCATCATGCGACGGGCCTTGTCGGGGAGCGCCATGGTGCCAAGCTAGCGGGCGCAGGCGGGGGGACGCCAGCAACCGCCGGGGGAGGCGGGGGGTGACCCGCGCCGAGCTGTTCGCGCGCGATGGCCACCGGTGCGT
>JBILKP010000152.1:0-6568 GCA_044376625.1 Gemmatimonas sp.
TTTGGCGGCGGCGATGACACCGAGCACGAGGTGTCGCTCTCCCCCACCAGCACCCCCAAGCTGCTCAAGAACGCGTGGAGCTCGCTGGACATCCCGCTGGCGGCCTTCACCGGCATGACCGGGCGCGGCAAGGTGGCGCAGATGATCCTGTCGGGGTCCAGCCGCACGCTGTACGTGGACAACGTGTACTTCTGGAAGGTGCCGGGGCCGCCGGCGCCCACGGTGGCGGCGCCCACCCCCACCGTGGCGGCGGCCAACGTGGTCTCGCTGTTCAGCAACGCCTACCCCAACGTGCCGGTGGGCACCTGGTCGGCCGGGTGGGACCAGGCCGACCTGGCCGACGTGCAGGTGGCCGGCAACGACACCAAGAAGTACACCAACCTCGTCTTCGCCGGCATCGAGTTCACCAGCCCCACGGTGAACGCCAGCACCATGACGCACTTCCACATGGACGTCTGGACCCCCGACTCCACCGCGGCGCCCAAGGCGTTCAAGGTGAAGCTGGTGGACTTCGGCCCCAACGGCACCTTCGGCGGCGGTGACGACAAGGAGCACGAGGTGAGTGTGACGCGGGCGGGGACCCCCAGCCTGGTCACCGGCAGCTGGGTGTCCATCGACCTCCCGCTCTCGGCGTTCAGCGGCATGACCACCCGCGGCGCCGTGGCCCAGATGATCCTCTCGGGGGACCTGTCCACCGTGTACGTGGACAACGTGTACTTCTACCGCGTGGCCACCGCGCAGGAGCCGGCGGTGGCGGCGCCCACGCCCACCTACCCGGCGGCCGACGTCCTCTCCCTGTTCAGCAACGCCTACACCAACGTGCCGGTGGACACCTGGTCGGCGGGGTGGGACCAGGCCGACGTGACCGACGTGGCGGTGGCCGGCAACGCGACCAAGAAGTACACCAACCTGGTGTTCGCCGGGATCGAGTTCACCACCACGCGCATCAACGCCTCGGCGATGACGCACTTCCGCATGGACCTGTGGACCCCCGACGCCACCGCGGCGCCGGCGGCGTTCCGGGTGAAGCTGGTGGACTTCGGCGCCAACGGGGCCTTCGGGGGTGGCGACGACGTGGAGCATGAACTCAGCTTTAGCGCCTCCTCCACGCCGGCGCTGGCCACGGGGAGCTGGGTCACGCTGGACATCCCGCTGACCCGGTTCACGGGATTGGTCACCAAGGGGAACCTGGCGCAGTTGATCATCTCCGGGGACCCGAAGACCGTCTTCGTGGACAACGTCCTGCTGCACAAGTAGCCGCCCGCGTGCTCCCGGGCGGGAGGCCGTCATGATTGAAGCCATCCGCCTGGGGGCGCCCGCGGGGCGCCCCGACGCGTCCGTCAGCGCCCCGCTGGCCCCGCCCCCGCTGGCGCACCGGCTGCTGCGCCTGGTGTGGGAGGAGCGCGAGATCTCGCGCGCCGAGATCGCGCGCCGCGCCGCGCTGTCGCGCTCCACGGTCTCCGAGGGGGTCACCCCCCTGCTGGCCAGCGGGCTGGTGCTGGAGTCGGGCACCGGGGCGTCGCGCGGGGGGCGCCGTCCCATCGTGCTGGCCTTCCAGGACGAGGCGCACCTCCTGGCGGGGGTGGATGTGACCACCACGGGGATCACGGTGGTGCTCACCAACCTGCGCGGGGAGCGCCGGGCGGTGCGCACGGCCGCGCATGACGTGGAGCAGGACCCGGCGGGGACCCGCGGGCTGGTGGCCGCGTTGCTGGCCGCCTGCCTGCAGCAGGCGGGGGAGGAGGCGCCGCGCCTGCTGGGGATTGGCGTGGCGGTGCCCAGCCCGGTGGACCCGCGCCACCCCGAGCGTCTGCACCCGCTGTCGCTTCCCGCGTGGCGCGGTCGGCACGGGCTGGAGGCGCTGCTGCCCCGCTTCGGCGTGCCGGTGTTCATCGACAACGACGCCAACCTGGGGGCGCTGGCCGAGCGGTGGTGGGGGGCGGCCCGCGGCGTGGACGACTTCACCTACATCAAGCTCGCCACCGGCGTGGGCTCGGGGCACATGATGGCGGGGCGGATCTACCGGGGCGGGACCGGGGTGGCCGGGGAGATCGGCCACCTCACCATCGACCCGCACGGACCGCCCTGCAACTGCGGCAACCGTGGCTGCCTGGGGACGTACGTGGGCGCCGAGGCGCTGGTGGCGCGCGCACGGGCGCTGCTGCCGCAGTATCCGGGCTCGCCGCTGGCGGCCGGCACGGTGACCGCCGCTCGCGTGGAGGCGGCCGCCGAGGCGGGTGACCCGCTGGCGGTGCAGGTGATGCACGAGGTGGCCGAGGCGCTGGGGATTGCCGTGGCGGGGGTGCTCAACCTGCTCAACCCGCAGCTGGTGATCCTGGACGGCGGGCTGGCGCGGCTGGAGGAGCAGCTGCTGCAGCCGCTGCGCGAGACGGTCTTCCGCCGGACGTTCGTGAGCGCCGTGGCGTCCGCCACGATCCGCTCCAGCACGCTGGGCGCCGAGGGGGTGGCGCTGGGGGCCGCGGCGCTGGTGCTGGCCGCCGCCCTGCGCGACCCCTTGCTGTTCCCGTCACTCGCCACTCCCATCCGGGCCTCCGGGCCCCCTCCCGATCCGTCATGACGCGGTTGCTCCCCCTCCTGGCCACCGGCGCGCTTGCCGCCGGGCTGCTGACGGTCGCCTGCGGCGGCGCGCCCACCACCCCCGACCCGTGGACGCTGGTGTGGTCCGACGAATTCGAGGGCGCCGCGGGGACGCTTCCCAACCCGGCCACCTGGCGCATGGAGGTGGGGACCGGATGGGGGAACCAGCAGCTGGAGTGCGACACCGACCGCGCCAGCAACGCGTCGCTGGACGGGCAGGGACGCCTGGTGATCATGGCGCGGCGCGAGAGCTACCAGGGGTGCGCGTACACCTCGGCGCGGCTCACCAGCCAGGGGAAGCGCAGCTTCCGCTACGGCAAGATCGAGGCGCGGCTGCAGCTGCCGCGGGGACGCGGGCTGTGGCCCGCCTTCTGGATGCTGGGGGCCAACTTCCCCACTGCGGGGTGGCCGGCGTCCGGCGAGATCGACGTGATGGAGTACAAGGGGCAGGAGCCCAGCACCGTGCATGGCACCGTGCATGGCCCCGGGTACGCGGGCGGCGGCGGGGTGACCGGCAAGACCACGCTGCGCAACGTGCGCTTCGACAACTCGTTCCACGTGTTCACCGTGGAGTGGAGCGCCGACCGCATCACGTGGTTCGTGGACGGCACGCGGTTCCACGAGGTGACGCGCGCCGACGTGCCGGGGCCGTGGGTGTTCGACCAGCCCTTCCACCTGCTCCTCAACGTGGCCGTCGGGGGGACCTTCGTGGGGAGCCCCGACCAGTTCACCCCCTTCCCCACCGCGATGCTGGTGGACTGGGTGCGCGTCTACCAGCTTGCCCCCTGAGGCCCCGATGACCGCTGCCGCCGTTGCCGCCGCCGACGCGCCCGAGGCCCCGGGACGCACCCTGGCGGCCGACCGCATCCCCTTCGCCCACAAGGTGGCCTACGGGATGGGGGCGCTGATCAACAACCTCCTCGCCGCCGCCATCGGGGGGATGACGATCATCCTCAACCTCGGCTTCGGGATGAACCCCGCGCTGGTGGGGCTGCTGGGGGCGATCCCGCGGTTCGTGGACGCGGTGATCGACCCGGTGATGGGGTACCTGTCGGACAAGACCGTGTCGCGCTGGGGGCGGCGGCGCCCGTACATCTTCGGCGGCGCGCTGGCGTCCGGCGTGCTGTTCATCGCGCTGTGGCAGATGCCGGCGGGGCAGGGCGAGGGGTTCTACTTCTGGTGGTTCCTGGTGGGGTCGGTGCTGTTCTACGTGGCGTACACCGTCTTTGCCGCGCCGTGGGTGGCGCTGGGGTACGAGCTCACCCCCGACTACCATGAGCGCACGCGACTGATGGGGGTGCAGAACTTCATCGGGCAGGTGGCCTACCTGGTGTCGCCGTGGTTCCTGTGGGTGATGAACCGCACCGCGTGGTTCCCCACGCCGCGCGAGGGGGCGGCGGGGCTGGCGATCGCCATCGGCGTGACGGCGATGGTGGTGGGGATCATCCCGGCGGTGGTGCTGCGCGAGCGGCATGCCGCGGCGCCGGCGGCGCCCCCCGCCGCGGGGGCCGCCGGGGCTGCGGCGGGCTTCGGCGCGGTGCTCGCCCGCCACGCGGCCGAGTTCACCAGCGGCTTCGCGGTGACGCTGCGCTCGCGCCCCTTCCTCATGCTGTGCGCGGTGACGTTCCTGGTGTTCAACGGCTTCATCGCCGTGTCGGCGTTCCAGTCGTACGTGATCATCTATCACGTGTTCGGCGGCGACCAGGCGCGCGGCGCGGAGTACGCGGGGTATGCGGGGACGCTGGGTGCGGCGTCGTCGTTCGCGGCGATCTGGCTGGTGGCGTGGATGGGGACGCGGCTGGGGAAGCATCGCGCGCTGCTGGCGTCCACCGGGCTGTCGGTGGCGGGGTACCTGCTCAAGTGGGTGTGCTACGACCCGTCGCACCCGTGGCTGGTGCTGGTGCCGGCGCCGCTGATGGCGTTCGGGCTGGGGGGGCTGTTCACGCTGATGCCGGCGATGATCGCCGACGTGGTGGACGTGGACGAGCTGGCCACGCGCGAGCGGCGCGAGGGGATGTACAGCTCGATCTACTGGTGGGTGGTGAAGCTGGGGATGGCGGCGGCGCTGGCCGGCGGCGGGTACCTGCTGAACGCCACCGGCTTTGACGTGGCGCGCGGCGGGGCGCAGGGGGCCGGCACCATCCTGGCGATGCGGCTGGCCGACCTGCTGCTGCCGGCCGCCGCGTCGCTGGTGGCGATGGCGGTGCTGTGGCGCTACCCCATCACCGAGGCGCGGGCCGTGGCGGTGCGGCGCGAGCTGGAGGCGCGGCGCACGGCGGCGGTGCCCGCCACCGTCAGCCCGTAGCCGCGCGGATAGCGGCATCCCATGGCCGCGGCGTCCTCCCCCATGCGCGCGGGCCACGGCATGGGGAGGCGCCCCTGGAAGTCGGCCACGCCGAAGAGCAGGTCGGCGATCCCCTGTGCCTCGGAGCCCGGGAGCCAGGCGGCGATGAAGGCGGCGGACCGGTCGATCTCCGCGTTGGCCACCACCGGGCGCCCCGACAGCAGCACCGTGATCACGGGGATCCCCTGCGCGGCGATGGCCTCGATGGTGGCGAGGTCCTCGGGGTGGCGCGCCGCCAGCTCCAGCGAGGCGCCGTAGGGGACCAGCTCGGCGCACGGCAGCCCCAGCGCCGCCCCCGAGGCCTGGCGCCCCACGCGGATGTCGCCCTGGCCCTCGGCGTACGGATGCTCGCCGATGACCACCACCGCGACATCGTGGCGCGCGGGATCGGCGGCGCTCCCGTCCAGCGACAGCTCTGCGCCCGGCGTCACCGCGCGGATGGCCTCCCACACCGAGGTGCCCCCCTCGATGGCGTCGTTGCCGCGCACCCCCTGCCAGGCGATGGTGAAGCCGCCGCACTGCGCGCCGCGGTCGTCGGCCAGGCGGCCGGCCACCAGCAGGCGGCGCCCCGGGACGACGGGGAGCACCGTCCCGTCGTGCGCCAGCAGCACGCAGGACTTGCGCACCGCCTCGCGCGCCACGGTGCGGTGCATCGAGCTGCCGAATGACGGGTGGTTGGCCCAGCGGCGCGCCGCGGGGCGGGGGCGCTCGAAGAGCCCGGCCTGCTCCTTCACCCACAGCACGCGCCGCACGGCGTCGTCCACACGCCCCAGGGGAATCCGCCCGTCGGCCACGCCCGCCGCGAGCGCCGCCAGCATGCCGCGCCAGTCGGCGGAGACCATGAGCACGTCCACGCCGGCGTTGAGCGCGCGCGCCGCGGCCTCGGTGCGGTCGGGGTGCAGCTGGTCCACGCCGTCCCAGTCGGAGACCACCAGCCCGCGGAACCCCAGCTCCCCCTTGAGCAGCCCCGTGAGCAGCGCGTGGCTGCCATGGCACTTGGTCCCCTGCCAGCTGTTGAAGGAGGCCATCACGGTGAGCACGCCGGCGTCGAGCGCGGCGCGGTAGGGGAGGAGGTCGGTCTCGCGGAGCGCGTCCAGCGACAGCGGCGCGTCCCCCTGGTCCTCGCCGAAGGCCGTGGCGCCATCGCCGATCCAGTGCTTGGCGCAGGCCAGCACGCCGTCGTCGCGCAGCGTCCCCTGCAGCCCGCGCACCAGGCGCGCCGCGTACGCGGCCACCAGCGCGGGGTCGTCGGACAGGCTCTCGTAGCTGCGTCCCCAGCGGAGGTTGCGCGCCACCGCGAGGGTGGGGGCGAAGTTCCAGTCCAGCCCGGTCACCAGCACCTCGCGCGCGCACACGGCGGCCACGCGCTCGGCCAGGTCGGGGTCGTGGGCGGCCCCCAGGCCGATGTGCTGCGGAAACACCGTGGCGCCCCGCACCGCGGCGTGGCCGTGGATGGCGTCCACGGCGTACAGCAGCGGGACCGGGACGCGCCCGGGGGCCTCGTCCATCGAGGCGGCCCAGTAGGCGTCGTTGAGCGCCACCCAGTCGGCCGGCGTGTTGGCGCCGGGGAAGGAGCCGGCCCCCGAGAGGAGCGTCCCCAGGTGGTGCGCGCGCACGTCGTCCGGG
>JBILKP010000153.1:0-6510 GCA_044376625.1 Gemmatimonas sp.
CCCCAGCACGGCGAACACCAGCAGCGCCCACAGCGGATAGAGGAGGCGGCCCATCAGGCGCGAGCCTCCCCGGCGGCGGCGTGGCGGCGGTCAGGCATCGGCGCTCCCCCGGTCATTCGTCGTCCTCATCGTCGCTGGCCACCGGGGCGTGGTCGCTCTCGGCCCAGCGGCGCTGCTCGAAGCTGCTCCGGCGCAGCGGGGCAACCAGCGCGGGGAGCACCAGCGCCAGCAGCGCCAATCCGTACGGGGCGTACATCGGCACGTCGCGCCGCACGGTGAGGGTGACCGACACCGGGGGGGCCGAGCGCGCCGCCTCCGTGGTGTCCCCCGCCATCTCCACGCGCAGCAGGTAGCGCCCCGCGGGGACGCGTCCCAGCACCACCGACTCGTCGCGGCTCCCCTCCGACCAGTACTCGCTGCTGGAGGTATAGCCCTGGTAGTAGCTGATCTCGCGCCCCGCCGAGCGGGTGTCGCCGGTGGCCTCGTTGACCAGCGCCAGGTCGAAGTACAGCCAGGCGTTGTCCAGGGAGGTGTCGAGCTCCAGCTCCACGTTGCTGGTGCGCCCCTCCAGCGTGAACGGGGCGGTGACGAACGCGTCCTCGCCGCTGCCGGCCAGCGTGCCGGCGGGGGTGACCGTGAAGCGCTGCTGATGTGCCACCTGGCGGAGCGACACGAGGACGTGCGCGCCCACCATGGCCGCCAGCAGCAGCAGGGCCACCCCCAGGTACCGCAGGGCCCGGCGCGCCGGCTCCACGTGCGGGTTGGGCTGGTTGGCGAACACCCCCGACTGGCTCCGCAGCCACGTGCGCAGCCCGAAGGCGCGGAAGATGGTGTCGGCGGGGGTGTAGGTCCCCAGCGACCAGGTCACCTCCTCCTCGGTGCGCTCGGCGCTCAGCAGGAACGGTGGGTCGACGTAGTCGGCCACCTCCACCGCGTCCCCCACGCGCAGCTGCCAGGGGAACTCCCCCAGCGCGGCGGTGGTGCGCGCCCTGGCGCTCTGGAAGTGCCTGAAGACCTGCCCGTCGACCGTGGCCGTGGGGTGGGCGCCGCCGTGCAGCACCGGGCGCTTCCGCAGCTTCTCGATGACGTTCCAGTGCCCCTCATACTCGGAGAGGTAGAGGAAGCCGCGGTAGGGGTTGAAGCAGACGTACTCGCGCCAGGCGTAGTCGGTCCCCTCCACGGTGATGGCCACCTCCTGGCAGCCGATCACCTCGATGGCCATCCCGCGCCAGGTGCCGCGGGTGCCCAGCGGGATGTCGGGCTTGAGGCGGACCTTCCGGTCGAACTCCTGCAGGATCCCCAGGGTGCCGTCGCTGGCGTCCAGCACCGAGCCGCAGCTGGCGCACACCACGCTTTCCGCCCACCCCTGCGCCTTGAGCTCCAGGGGGGCGCCGCAGTGCGGGCAGGCCAGGGTGGCCACCCGCGGCAGCGGCGGCGCGGGGTCCAGCGGGGACGCGTTCAGGGGTGCCGTCATGGGGCGGGCCACCCCTCGAATTCACGGAGCCCCTCCAGGGCGAGGTCGGCAAAGGGGACGTACTCGCCCAGATACAGCACCGGGGGATCGTCGCTGCCGTCCACCGTGGCAAAGCGGCCGGTGCCGTCCTGGAGGTCCACGAAGCGGCAGTGCGCGCGGGTGGTGGAGGGGAAGGGGAGCTCCCCCTCGGTGCCCAGGTACCAGGCGTCGGTGAGGGTGGCCACCTCGTAGGTGACGTCCTGGACGCGCCAGGGGGTGCCCACCTGCAGCGAGGCGAGGGCGGGGACCGGCGTCCCCACCGGCGCCGCCTCGGTCATGGCGTACTCCAGCTGCGCGTCCGACAGCCACGCGGCGCGATCGTTGGCCAGGCGGCAGTACCACTCGTTCCAGCGGCCGCGGGCCCACTGGTAGGCCAGGCGCCCCACCACCTCGAAGCGGGCGCCGCGCCACCGGCCGGTGGTCCCCAGCTGGATGGGGGAGCCCGTGTGGGGGAAGTCGGCCTGCTGCCCCACCAGGGTCAGGTCCAGGTCGGTGCGCACCAGGACCCCCTTGCAGTAGGGGCAGGTGGCCTGCACCGCCTGGGCCCAGCGGAAGCGGACCGGGGCGCCGCAGCCGGGGCAGGTGGCGTTCATGCGGAGACCGTCATGCGGAACCCGTCATGCAGAAGCCGTCATGCGGGGACCGCGCCGTCGCGGGGGGCGTAGTCGCGCACCAGCGCGCGCAGGCGCACGTCGGTGGCCCCCACCAGCGCGCCCAGGCGCTCGGCGAAGGGCCAGGGCGCGCGCGGGGTGCAGCAGAAGAGGTTGAGGCAGAGGGAGCCGTGCTCGGGGAAGGTGTGCACCGTGAGGTGCGACTCCCCAAGCAGCAGCATCCCCGTGATCCCTCCCGGGGCGGGGAAGCGGTGCCACTGGGCGGGGGCCACGGGGTGCAGCGCCAGCTCGTCCACCATGGCGGCAAAGAGCGCCTGAAGGGCGGGGAGGCTGGCGAGGCGCACGGGGTCGCAGCCGTGCGCCTCCACCACCCACTCGTGTCCGGTCATGCGCGGGGGGACCGTGCGAGCGCGGGGATCAGCCCTGGGCGCCGCCGCACTCGGGGCAGAACTTGGCCTGCGCCGGGGCGGGCTTGCCGCAGTGGATGCAGAACTTGCTGCCAGCAGCGGCACCAGCGGCACCAGCGGCACCAGCGGCCCCAGCGGCGGGCGCACCGGCGGGCGGGGCACCAGCGGCCCCGCGCAGTGCGTCGCCCATGAGGGCCCCCATGCCGGCGGCGGCCCCCAGCCCCGCGCCCATGGCCCCCAGCCCGCCGGGGTTGGCGGCAGCGATGGGGAGGCTCTGCGCCGCCTGGAACTGCGTGTAGGCGCGCAGGTCCCCCACCATGTTCATGCTGATGCGCTCGTCGAGGCGCTTCTGCAGCTCGTCGGGGAGCGAGAGGTTCTCGACGGTGAAGGTCTCCAGCGCCAGCCCCAGCTGCTGGAAGGCGGGGGCGATGGCCGCCTGCACCTGGGCGCCCAGCGCCGCCTGGTTGGCGGCGAGGTCCAGGAAGGGGAGCTGCGCATTGGCGAACGCCTGCGTGAACCCCGACAGGATGGCGGTGCGCAGCTGCGGCTCCAGCTGGTCCACCGTGTACTCGGCGTCGGTGGCGCCCACCGTGGACTGGAAGCGCGCCGGGTCGGCCAGGCGGAAGGCGTAGGTGCCAAAGCCGCGCAGCCGCACGGCGCCGAACTCGCGGTCGCGGATGGTGATGGGCTGCGGGGTGCCCCACCGCTGCGCGGTCTGCAGGCGGGTGGAGAAGAAGTACACGTCGCTCTTGAACGGGGAGGCGAAGGCCTTGTCCCAGTTCATGAGGTTGGTGAGGAGCGGCAGGTTGGCCGTGACCAGCTTGTGCAGCCCCGGGCCGAAGAGGTCGGCGGTGCGCCCCTCGTTGACGAACAGCGCCGCCTGCGTCTCGCGCACGGTGAGGGCGGCGCCGGTCTGGATCTCCAGGTCGCGCATGGGGACGCGGTGCATGAGGATCCCAGGGCCGGACTCCGTCCACTGGATGACGTCCACGAACTGCTTGCGCAGGAAATCGCCAAGGGCCATGCGGGGCTCCGGAAGGGGGAGAGGGGCGCCACTGCAAAGACTAGCGCCTGTCTCATCCATACGAGGGACGGCGCTCGGGGTTTCCGCATGGAGGATAATTCCGATATCGGGAAAATCCATCACGGTTGGGCACGGAATGCTATCGGAAGCGGTTGGGGAGGGGCGAAGTTGGCGCAGCACCCCCGGTGGCGGGGGTGCGCACGAGGCCCCGCGGTGTGCGCGGGTGCGACGCGACGTCCCCCTGGAGGAACCTGGCATGAGAGCGACACGAGCATGGAGCGGCGCCCTGGCGGCGCTCCTGGTGGTCTCCCTGGTGGGGGTGGCGGCGCGCGCCGACGCCCAAGGGGGGACAGGCACCATCCGCGGCAAGGTCACCAACGCGGCCGGCCAGCCGCTGCCCAATGCGCAGGTGTTCGTGGTGGGGACCCCCACCGGCGCCCAGACCGGGGCGGACGGCGGCTACACCATCGGCCGGGTGGCGGCGGGCACGGTCACCGTGCGCGCCCGCCTCATCGGCTACGAGGCGTCGGAGCGGAGCGTGGTGGTGGCCGACGGCGCCGTGGCCGCGGCCGACTTCCGGCTCACCCCCTCGGCGGTGTCGCTGGACCAGGTGGTGGTCACCGGCACCGCCGGCTCGGCGCGCAAGCGCGAGGTGGGGAACTCCATCGGGCAGGTCTCGGTGGCCAGCCTCCCCGAGGTGCCCACCAACGTCTCCAACCTGCTGGCCGGGCGCGTGGCCGGGGTGAACATCTCCGGCGGGCTGGGGAACGCCGGCAGCGGCAGCGCCATCCGGCTGCGCGGCGCCACGTCGATGGCGCTCAGCAACCAGCCGCTCATCTACGTGGACGGCGTGCGCACGCGCAGCGACGAGTACCCGCGCAACGGCATCTTCCAGGGGGCGACGCAGCGCGGCGCCAACGCCTACGGCAGCCCGCTCAACGACATCAACCCCGACGACATCGAGCGGATCGAGGTGGTGAAGGGGGCGGCGGCCACCACGCTGTTCGGCACCGACGCGGCGGCCGGCGTGATCCAGATCTTCACCAAGCGCGGCTCGCAGGGCGCGCCCAAGTGGACCACGCAGCTCAACAGCGGCTTCTCGCGGCTGCAGAAGTTCGGGACCGACGCGGTGCCGCTCATCTACATGGACCCGTTCATCCGTGACGCCGGGCGGCTGGGGCTCCAGGCGCAGGTGGCCGGCGGCACCCAGGCCGGGGTGCGCTACCTCTTCTCCTTCGGCGCCGACAACACCGACGGCGTGCTGGAGCTGGACAACGAGCGGAAGTACCAGCTGCGCACCAACGTGGACTTCTCGCCGATGAAGAACGTGCAGATGAGCTGGAACAGCTCGTTCTCCACCAACCTCATCACGCAGACGCCGGCGGGGAACAACGCGCAGGGGGTCACCCTCAACGCCTTCCGCCGCGACCGCAACTACTTCGGCAAGGCCGATCCCGACACCATCAAGCTGGTGTACGGGCAGCGGCTCAACAGCAACGTCGACCGGCTGCTGCTGGGGTCCACCATCACCTGGACCCCGGTGGCCAACTACTCCAGCCGCCTCATCGTGGGCTTCGACCGGTCGTCGCTGGAGAACCGCAACGTGCGCCCCTACGGCTTCCCGGGCGCCGTCACCGGCATCATCCAGAACCAGGTGTGGCAGAACAAGATCCTCAGCCTGGACTGGGCCAACAACTACGACTGGCAGGTGAGCGACGGCTTCAAGGCCACGCTCTCGGCGGGGACGCAGTACGTCAACTCGCTGGTGGGGGACGTGGTGGCGTACTCGGAGAACTACCCGGCGCCCACCGAGCCCACGGTGGCGTCGGGGTCGCTGCGCAATGCCGACGAGAACCGCCTCAAGAACATCACCGGCGGCGCGTTCGCGCAGGCGCTGCTGGGGTTCAAGGACCGCTACTTCGTGACCGTGGGCGCGCGCGTGGACGGCAACAGCGCCTTCGGCGAGAGCTTCGGCTTCCAGACGTACCCCAAGGCCAGCGCCTCGTGGGTGGTGTCCGACGAGGGGTTCTGGCGGGAGCGGTTCGGCACCCTCAAGGTGCGCGCCGCGTACGGCGCCGCCGGGCGCGCGCCCACCGCCTTTGCCGCGGTGCAGACGTGGAACCCGGTGGGGTGGGGGACCGCCCCCGCGGTGCGCCCGCTCAACCTGGGCGACCCCAACCTGGGCCCCGAGCGCACCACCGAGACGGAGCTGGGCTTCGACCACACCGCGTTCGACGGCCGCCTCTCGGTGGACTTCACCTGGTTCCGCGCGGTGACGGATGACGCGCTCTTCTTCGTGCGCAACGTCCCCTCGCAGGGGTTCCTGGCCAGCTCGCTCGGCAACGCCGGCAAGATCATGAAGCGCGGGATCGAGGCGGCGATCAACGCCACGCTGCTGGAGCGCGACAACCTCGCCATCCGCGCGGGGCTCAACGCCAGCACCAACGTGAGCAAGGTGCTGAGCCTGGGGGGCGCGCCCTCCTTCAGCATCGGGAACTTCGGGTGGGTGATCGTGGGGCAGCCGGCGCCGGTGGTGCGCGGGCGGCTCATCCGCAACGCGGACGTGGTGGGCGCGCCCATCGACACGGTGGTCAACCACACCTTCGGGCCGTCGCAGCCCACGCTGATCCTCTCGCCGTCGCTCAACATCACCACGTGGAAGGGGATCTCCATCTCGGTGCGCGGCGAGTACCAGGGGGGCGCGTTCCTCAATGAGGACGCCTCCTTCCAGGCGCTCTCCCGGTCGGTGCTGTGGCCCAGCTGCGAGCGCGCCTACCCGGTGATCGCCGCGGGCGGCGACCTGACGCCCCGCGAGCGCCTCACCTGCGTCCCGGCCAACGCGCGGCAGGACATGTTCATCTTCCCGGCGGACTTCTTCAAGATCCGCGACCTCACGGTCACGGTGCCGCTGGGCAAGCTGATCCCGCGCACCGCCAGCAGCGCGCTGGTGCTGTC
>JBILKP010000154.1:0-6490 GCA_044376625.1 Gemmatimonas sp.
CGGCCTGTGCGGCGCCCGCCACCTCGGCCACCTGCGCCTCGATGGCGCGGCGCACGGCCGCCCCGGTGGAGCGGGTCACCAGGTTGCTGTACAGCGCGCACACCGTGCCACGCAGCACGGTGCCCACGTCGATCGTCACGCTCATGGCAGGCCGCCGCGCCCGCGGGGGCGCGCGCGCGGCGGTGCGGCGGGGGCCGCGTCCCCCGACGCCTCCGGAATCGTGATCTGCAGCTGCGCCCCGGGAAAGGGGGGCAACCCCTTCGCCAGCGGCAGCTCGTCGTCCCAGCCGGGCGAGGTGACAGCCACCCGGGCGGTGCCGCTGCGCACGGTGAGCTTCCCCTGCCACCGCCCCAGGAAACGGCGGATCCCGGCCAGCCCCTGCCCGCGCCCCGCGTCGCCAAACCGGAAGCGGCTCTGGGCGCGCAACACGGCATCCTCCAGGGCGGCGCCGTCGTCCCAGCGGTCGCTGCGGCGGTGGCCGGGGGCCGACTCCAGCGACCGCCGGAAGCCCACGCCCGCATCACACACGGCGATCTGCACCACGCGCCGTCCCAGCCGCCGCGCGAAGTTGTAGGTCTGCACCCCCACCCAGCCGCCGGTCCCGGCGTGCTCCACGATGTTCTGGCACGCCTCGCTGAGCGTCATCCCGAAGCCGCCGGTGATGGCGGCATCGTGCCCCAGGCGCCCGTGCAGGATGTCCACCGCCTTGCGCTGGATGCGCCCCACCACCGCGTGCACGTCGTCGCTCCGCACGATGGGGGTGAGCTCGAGGAGGACGTCGGAGTCGTGGCCATCGCGCCCGCGCGGGACGGTGCCGTGCAGCTCGAACAGCTCGGCGGCATGGCGGAAGAAGCCCATGCGGGCCCAGTACGACAGCGTGTCGGCATGCTCGGGGACGGCAAACGCCAGCCGCCCCGCGCGCACCTGCGCCACGCACAGCAGCGCGGCCAGCCCGTACGGCGAGGCCCAGCGCGCATGGCGGGCGTCCAGCAGCAGCCGCTCGTCCTCGGGGTGGGGCGCCAGCTGGGCCAGCACCTGGTCGAAGGTCCCCTCCTCCAGCGACGGCGGAATGGTGACGACGGCCGTCATGGCGGGCTGAGCTCCCCGCGCAGGTGGTGCGCCAGCCCCGACGCGCCGCGGTGCGCGACATTGCGGGCGGCGGCGCGGTGCGCCGCCGCGATGGCCTCGGGCAGGGCGTCCCCCGCCAGCAACCGCGCGCAGCTGGTGGCGCCCCACACGTCGCCACACCCGGTGGGATCCCCCCCGCCGGGGAGTTCCACCACCTCGGCGGGGACGAGCGCCGTCCGCACGGCGCCCCCGGCCACCGTCCCGCCGCGCGGCGCCCCGGCCACCGTCGCCCGCCCCCGCAGGGCTGGCAGGTCGGCCAGCCGCGCGAACCCCGGCGCCGCCACATACACCGCCCCCCGCTTCCCCAGCGTCACGCACAGCACCGACACCCCCGCCGCCATCGCCGTGGCGGCCAGCGCCATCGGGTCGGGGGCCAGCATCTGCATCTCCTCCTCGTTCACCTGCAGCACGTCGAAGCAGGCGCACCATTCGGCCACCTGCGGCAGCGGGCGCGCCACGCGCAGCCCGTCGGCCTGCACCGCCATCACCAGCATGTGCAGGTCGCAGTAGATGGGGCCCGCGAAGTGCGCGCGCAGCAGCTGCGCCGTCTCCAGGTCCAGCTCCCAGCCGCTCAGCAGGTTCACGTACAGCGCGTCCAGCCGCGCCGCCTCCAGCACCGGCTTGAGCCCCAGCCAGGTCCACCCCGGCACGCCGCCGGAGAGGTACTCGCTGCGCCGCTCGTCATCGAGGTAGCGGAGCTCCACCCGGTTGTTGGGGTAGGGGACGGGGATGAGCCCCAGGTCGGGGGCCATCCGCCGCAGCCCGCGGCAGTACTCCGCCGCGCGGGCCGCCAGGTCCTCCCCCACCTTCACCAGCGGGACGATCTCCCAGTCGTCGGGGAGGGCGGCGTCCAGCCCGGCGAGCGAATAGCTGATGCCCCCCCACTCCTCCACGGGGACCGCCCGGCGGTCGCGCCCATGGATGACGTCCCACACGAACGTGCCGATGACCCCCAGCCGCTTGCGGGGGGCCCGATCGCCGGGGGCGCTCACGCGGGGGGGTGCCCCGTGTACTGGGCGATGAAGCTGGCCGCGGCCCCCACCACCCCGGCGGTCCCGGGGAGCGTTCCCGGCACGATGCGCGCCGCATCGGCGATGCTCTTGAACGCGCGGCGGCGCACCTCCGTGCGCAGCGGGGCGAACAGCCCCTCCCCCGCCTGCGTGACGCCGCCTGCCAGCACCACCACGTCGGGGTTGAAGATGTTCACCAGGCTGGCGATGCCGGCGCCCAGGAAGCGCGCGGTGTCGCGCACCACCTCGGCCGCCACCGCGTCGCCCTGGGCGGCCGCCTGATAGACCGTGGCGGCGGTGATGCGCGCCGGGTCGCCCCCCGCCATCGCCAGCAGCTGCGACGGCTCCGCGTTGCGCAGCGCCTCGCGGGCGCGCTCGGCGATGGCCGTCCCCGAGGCGTACGCCTCCAGGCAGCCGTAGTTGCCGCAGCTGCACCGCCGCCCGTTTGCCTCGATCGTGATGTGCCCGATCTCGCCGGCGGCATCGGTGCTCCCCAGGTAGAGGTGCCGGTCGATGATGATGCCGCCGCCGATCCCCGTGCCGATGGTGACGCCGATCACGTTGCGCCCGCCGCGGGCCGCCCCCAGCCACCATTCGCCGTAGGTGGCGCAGTTGGCGTCGTTGTCCACCCGCACCGGGAGCCCGGTGGCCGCCCCCAGGTGCGCCGCCAGCGGATGGCGGTACCACTTGATGTTGTTGGCCTCCACCACGAGGCCGTTGGCCCGGTCGACGGTCCCCGGCGCCCCCACGCCAATGCCGATGACCGCGTCGGGGGCCCCGCCGGCCTCGGCGACCGCCGCCTGGGCGCGCGCCACCATCTGCGCCATCCGCCCCACCACCGCCTCCGCCCCTTCGGCAGCCCGCGTGGGCTCGCTCTGCTGCCCCACCACGCGGCCGCCGTCCCGCGACACGGCGGCGGCCACCATGTTGGTCCCGCCAAGGTCAATGCCGATGACGAACCCGGAGTCGGATGAAGTGGCCATGGGCGTGAAAGATAACGGCGGGGTGGCGCGCGCGATCACCCCCCGGGCACCGCGGCCGCGAGCGCGTCGAGCACCGCGGCCACCGGCAGGTCGCGCATGCAGCGGAAGTGCCCCAGCGGACAGCGGTGGGGGCCATGCGCATGGCAGGGGCGACAGGGGAGGGCGGGGTGCCCCACCGCCACCGACGCGGGGGCCAGCGGGCCAAAGCCCATCCCGGGGACCGTGGGGCCGAAGAGGGCTACGGTGGGGGTGCCCATGGCCGAGGCCAGGTGCACCGGGAGCGAGTCGTTGCTCACCAGTGCCGCGCACCGGGCCAGGAGGGCGGCGGTCCCCAGCAGCGACAGGCGCCCGGTGGCGTCGAGCACCGGCGCGCCGCCGGGGGGGCGGGCGGCGGCGATGGCGGCGGCCAGGGGGGCATCCGCCGAGGCCCCCAGCACCACCAGCGGCATGTCGCGCCACCGTGTCGCCTCCGCCAGGGCCGCCGCCAGCGCCGGATACGCCGGCCACCGCTTGGTGCCCCAGGCGCTCCCGGGGGCCAGCGCCAGGAGGGGCCCCGTCGCCCTGAGCCCGGCCCCCGCAAGCAGCCGGTCGGCCGCCTCGGCATCCGCCGCGCCGGGCACCAGCGTCGGGCGCAGCGGCGGCGCCTCCGGGTCCGGGCCAGGGCCGGCCAGCAGCCACACGCGCTGGGCGTGGTGCAGGGCGGCGCGGTACGGCACCCGATGCGAGTACAGCCACCGCCCCGCCGACGTGGCAAACCCCACCCGCTCGGGGATGCCGGCCAGGGTGGCCAGGGCCGCCGAGCGCACCGAGCCCTGCGCCAGGTAGGCGCGGTGCGCGCCGGTGGCCCGGAGCGCCCGCGCCAGGCGCCACACCCCCGCCGCGCCGCGGTCGGCGCCCCGCTTGTCGTACACCAGCACCGACGCCACCGCCGGGTGCCCGGCCAGCAGCGGGGCCGAGGCCGGCGTGGCCACCACGTGCACCGGTCCGCGCGCCGCCAGCCGCACCAGCAGCGGCGTGGTCAGCACCATGTCCCCCAGGAAGCCGGTCTGCACCACCGCCGCGGCCACGCGCCCCTCCTCCCGTCGCGGCGCTAGTCGACCTGGAGCACCGCCAGGAACGCCTCCTGCGGGATCTCCACGCTCCCCACCTGCTTCATGCGCTTCTTCCCCTCCTTCTGCTTCTCCAGGAGCTTGCGCTTGCGGGAGATGTCGCCGCCGTAGCACTTGGCCAGCACGTCCTTGCGCAGCGGCTTCACCGTCTCGCGGGCGATGACCTTCTGCCCGATGGTGGCCTGGATGGCCACCTCGAACAGCTGGCGCGGGATCAGCTCCTTGAGCTTCTCCGCCACCTTCCGCCCCCACTCGTACGCCTTGTCCCGGTGCACGATCACCGAGAACGCGTCAATGGCGTCGCCGTTGATGAGCATGTCGAGGCGCACCAGGTCGCTCGAGCGATACTCCAGCATCTCGTAGTCGAGCGAGGCGTAGCCCCGGCTCACCGTCTTCATCTTGTCGAAGAAGTCGAGGATGATCTCGCCCAGCGGGAACTCCCAGTCCAGCTCCACGCGCACGGTGTCGAGGAAGCGGGTGTTCCGGTAGATGCCGCGCCGCTCCATCCCCAGCGTCATGATCGGCCCGATGTACTCGGCGGGGCACATGATGCGGGCGCGCACGTACGGCTCCTGCACGTCCTCGATCACCACCGCCGCCGGCATCAGCGCCGGGTTCTCGACCAGCAGCGCGGTGCCGTCGGTCCTGGTCACGTGGTATTCCACGCTCGGCACCGTGGTGACCAGGTCGAGGTCGTACTCGCGCTCCAGCCGCTCCTGCACGATCTCCATGTGCAGCAGCCCCAGGAAGCCGCAGCGGAAGCCGAAGCCCAGCGCCGTGGACGTCTCCGGCTCGTACTGCAGCGACGCGTCGTTGAGCTTCATCTTCTCGAGCGCGTCGCGCAGCGTCTCGTACTGGGTGGTGTCGGTGGGATAGATGCCCGCGAAGACGAACGACTTCACCTCCTGGTAGCCGGGCAGGGGCTCGGCGGCGCGACGGTCCTTGTCGAAGATCGTGTCGCCGGCGCGCGTCTCGCGCACGGAGCGGACGGCCGCGAGCACGTAGCCCACCTCCCCGGCGCGCAGGACGTCGGTGGGGACCTGCCGCAGCTGCAGGTACCCGACCTCCGCCACCTCGTAGACGTTGTCGGAGACGCCGAAGGTGATCTTCATCCCCTTGCGGATCTCGCCGTCCACGACGCGAATGCTGGGGATGGCCCCCCGGTACTTGTCGTAGTACGAATCGAAGATGAGCGCCCGCAGCGGGCCGTCGAGGTCGCCCGTCGGCGGCGGCACGCGCTTCACGATCTCCTCCAGCAGCGCGGGGACCCCGGTCCCCTCCTTGCCGCTCACGCACAGCACGTCCTCCGGCCGGCAGCCGATGAGGTCCACCACCTCCTGCCGCCGCCGCTCGGGCTCGGCGCCCGGGAGGTCGATCTTGTTGAGGACCGGGATGATCTCCAGCCCGGCGTCCATGGCGAGGAACAGGTTGGAGAGCGTCTGCGCCTGGATCCCCTGCGAGGCGTCCACCACCAGGATGGCCCCCTCGCAGGCGGCCAGCGACCGCGACACCTCGTACGTGAAGTCCACGTGCCCGGGGGTGTCGATGAGGTTGAGCTCGTAGCCCGCGCCGTCGTGCGCGACGTAGCTCATGCGCACGGCGTTCAGCTTGATGGTGATGCCGCGCTCCCGCTCCAGGTCGAGCGTGTCGAGCACCTGCGACTTCATTTCGCGCTTCTGCAGCGTGCCGGTGACCTCGATCAGGCGGTCCGCGAGGGTGGACTTGCCGTGGTCGATGTGCGCGACGATGCAGAAGTTGCGGATATGGCTGAGATGCACCGGGGCCTTTCCTGTGGGATCGTGCAGGGGTCAGCCCTGAAAGCTAGCGGGTCGCCTCACCCCGGCGGCACGGGGGGGCCGGGCGGCTTGATGGGGTCCCCCGCCGGGGGCGCCGGCGGCTTGACGGGCTCGGGTGGCGGGGGCGGGGGAGCGGGCGGATCCACGGGCCGGCGGGACCGCTCCTCGGGGATCCGCTCCACCGGTGCGCGCTCCACCGGTGACGGCACCGGGCGCGCACCCTCCCCGCGCGCCGGTACGGTCTCCTCCTCCCGCGCGCGACGCGGACGTTCCCCATCTGGCGGGGAGGGCACGCCGCCGTTCCACCGCCCTGGCGCCGGCTCCCCCGGCCGCGGACGCGCCCACCCCTCGCCGCGGGTGGCCTCCTCGGGGCGGCCCCCCAGCGGCTGGCGACGCAGCGGTTCCGGCGCCGTCCGCTCCACCGGCGCCCGCCACCCGGTGTCCAGCGTGAGCAGCTCCCCGAC
>JBILKP010000027.1:0-18605 GCA_044376625.1 Gemmatimonas sp.
AGGCGCTGCTGGGGCCGGTGGCCGGCTAGCGCTCGGGGCGGGCTACCGCACGGCCGCGGGGCCCGCCCCGTGCCAGACCCACTGCACGCCGGCATACCACTGCCGGTCGATGGCCGGGCTCCAGAATGCCGGGCGCTGCCCCAGCAGGTTGTTGACCCCCAGCGACAGGGTGGCCCCACGTCCCACCCCCACCCGTGCCTGCGCGTCGGCGGCCAGCCACGCCCCCTGCCAGCCGATAATGCCGGCCGCGGTGGAGAAGGGACCGGTGATGGGCGCGCCGCTGGGGATCCCCACCAGGGGCGCGGCGGCGGTGTAGCGCAACTGCGCATCGGCCTGCACCCCGCCCAGCACCGCCCACGGGCGCGCCACCGCCAGGCGCACCGCGTGCGGCGCGCGACGGCTGAGCGGAAGTCCGCTGCCCAGGTCGCGCGCCGACAGCCGGTCGTAGGCCAGCGACAGCGCCGTGGCTCCCGGCTGCCACCGCAGCTGCGCCTCCACCCCCTGCGTGCGCGCGCGGGCCACGTTGACCAGCTGATACCCCTGCAGCCCGGCCGCCGTGGTCCCCGCAAACCGCCACTCCACCAGCTGGTCCACGTCGGTGCGGTACCACTCCACGTCGGCCGACCAGTGACGCGCCGGCGCCCACGTTCCCCCTACCCCACGACTCCAGGACTGCTCCGGGCGAAGCCCCGGGTTCCCGGCCAGCGAATAGCCGGCCACCGGATTGGTGAACTGGTAGCGGACCTCCTTGAACCCCGGCGCCCGGAAGCCGCGCGCCACGTTGCCGCGCAGGCGCAGCGCGGGGTGCGCGTGCCAGGCGGCCCCCAGCGACGGGTTCCAGGTGCCCCCCCACAGCGCGCTGTGGGTGCCGCGCACCCCCGCCGACAGCAACCAGCGCCCGCGGGTGTACGCGTCGCGCACGAAGGCCTCGCGCACCACGTCGCTCCCGCGGGTGCCGTCCAGCTTGTCCGGCGCCACCAGGGCGCGCCGCACGTGCAGCAGGCCCGCGTCCAGCACATGCCCCCCCACGGCGCGCGACCACGAGGCCAGGAGGCGCTGCTGTCCCTCGCGCTGCTCCAGCGAGTCGGCCGAGCCGCGCACGGGGAGCAGGCCCCGCGCCTGGCGGTACTGGTACTGGAACGCCTGCGCCGAGGCCCGCAGGCGCACCGCGCCCCCCAGCAGCGGCCCCGTCCCTTCCACGAACCCCTGCGCTCCCAGGTTGTCGATGAAGCCGTTGAGGCGCGCGTCCAGCGGGAAGCGCTGGCGCTCCCGGCTCCCCTGGGCGTCCAGGCGCAGTTGCCACCCACCGGCGAGGGCCACCCGCACGTCGCTGCGCACGTCATACACGCGCTGCAGCGTGCTCCCCGCCGCGTCATAGCCGGCCAGCCGATCCGCCTGGCGCCACCCGCCGCTCAGCCGCGCCCCAAGGCGGCCGCGCGAGCCGCTGAGCATGAGGTTCGACTCGCGTCGCCCCAGCCCCCCCTGCCGTGCCAACCAGGTGACCTCGGGGGCCACCGACGGGGGCGCCGGCACCAGGTTCACCACCCCGCCAATCGCGTCGCTGCCAAACTCCACCCCCGATGGCCCCTTGGTGACCTCAACGCGGCCGGCGGCCAGCGTGCTCAGGCGGCCGATGTCCCGCGTCTCGATGAGCGCACCGGCCATCGGCTCCCCGTCCACCAGCACCAGCACGCGGGCGTCGTCCATCCCGCGGATGGAGAGCGTGGAGCGCGCCGGCACGGCGGGGAGCTCCTGGATCCCCGGCTGCTGGCGCAGCAGCTGGTTGGCGCCAATGGCGGCGGCAGCCTCGATGGCGGCCCGGTCCAGCACCAGCGTGCTGCGCGTGCTCTCGCCCCCGCGCAGTTCGCGCTGGCCGGCGGTGGTGGTCACCGTGGGCAGCATTGCGGGCAGCGGTTCCATCCAGGCCGTGAGGGTGTCGGGGGCCGGCGCGGCCACGACGCGGCGCCACGGGCGATAGCCCATGGCGGTCACCGTCACGGTGTCCCCCGGATGCAGTCGCAGCCCCGCGCGTCCCCCACCGTCGGTGCGGGTACGCTGCGGTGGGGTGCCCCCACGCACCTCCGCCGCGGCCACGGCACCCGAGTCGCCCGCGTGGCGCACGGTCACCAGCGCCGGGACCGCCCCCAAGGGCGAGCGCACCGGCTGCGCCACGAGCGGGCGCGCCGCGCCGGCGACCGCCCCGATCAGGGCGGCCACGGCCGCGGCACCCCGGCGCCCGGTCACCGTCAGCGCAGCCGCGCGACGCGCAGCGTGGGGAAGCCCGGGGCCCCCGTGGCGCTGTAGTAGTCGATGACCTGCAGCTTGTACACGACGGCGCCGCTGGCCACCAGGTAGCTGTTGTAGGTGGGATGCAGCCGCTGCGACCCGGACAGGTTGTACCGGAACGGGCCGCCCTTGTCGAGCACCGAGGTAGGGATCGGCCCTTCCAGCTGCGCCAGGAAACCGGCGTACTGCGGCGCATCGCTCGCGGTGGTCGCCTCCGCAAAGGTGGGCGCGCTCGCCGCCGGAAAGCTGCCGGCACCGCACGCGCTGTTCACCGCGATCGCCAGACGGGAAGGGGCGGGATCAAAGCCCACATCCCAGGTGCATCCGACCGGGCTCACCACCCGGTTGGCCGTCAGGTCGATGGACACCGGCTGCCCCCCCGGCACCACCGCCAGCGTGCGCGGCGCCCCCAGTGCCGTTCCACTCTGCAGGCGCGACTCCAGCACCAGCGAGTCCACCGCGAAGGTGCGCGTGAAGGTGATGCGCGTGGCCCGCAGCAGCGCATGCCCCCCGGTGGCCAGCTTCACCTTCCAGTACACCCCGGAGTTGGCGGTGGGGATGCCCCCGAGGTTGAGATAGCCCTGCCGATTCTCCACCAGCCGGCTGGCCGAGAAGGCCGACAGCGCGGGAAGCTGCCCCTCGCGAATGGCGTCGAAGGCCGCCAGCGTGCTGGCCGGCGTGGCGGCCAGCAGCTCGGCATCGGTGGCAGCAGCCGCGTTCCCCAGCGCATACCCCAGCACCGGCTCGCCGGCCCCGCCCAGGGCGGGGGAGCGCAGGTACAGCTCGAAACGCCGCAGCGCCAGGTCCCACGCGCCGCTCCGCGGCACCAGCCGCCCCGTGGCCAGGTTGAGGTACACCAGCGAGTCGGGGCTGCTGGCATTGAGCGGCCCCATGGTCACCACCTGGTTCACGGTGGTGGCGCCGCCGCTGCCGCCGGGTTCCACGGGGGTGGACTCCCCCTCGCAGGCGGCCACGATGGGGAGGACCGCCACGGCGACAAGGGCGGCACGGAACGAGCGGCGGACAGGGAGCATCGACACGGCAGGGGCGGGGGATGGGAGGGGGCGCCGCACGCCGGCGCCGGACTCCCGATGCTAGTCACCCCCCCCGCCCCATCGCCTCCGTACTCTTCCCAGTGCCCGGGGGCGGAATTGTGCGGACGGCGCCCCCGCACTAGCCGATGGCCGGCCCCTCCAGCGGCGGCCCCAGGTGCGGCTCGCACACCCCCTCGGCGGTCTCGCGAATGAGCTGGTCCACCACCGCGCGCAGGTCCCCCGTGCGGGCGAAGGTGGCCAGCTGCCGCTGGGCGCTGGACCCCTCGGCCATGATGGTGAAGGCGTGTTCCACGTGGCGGCGCGTGCCCAGCTCGTCCAGCACGTCGTCGAGGAACCACTCGATCAGCTCGCGGATGAGCACCGGGGCCGGCAGCTCGGTCTTCTTGCCGAAGTCGATCAGCTTGCCGCCCAGCCCCCAGCGCACCGCCCGCCACTTGTTCTCCTCGATGAGGTCCGAGGCGTACACGCGGAAGGTCATGTTGTCGCGACGCAGCTTCCACATCTTGGCCACCACCGCCTGCAGGAGGGCCGCAATGCACACCGCCTCGTCCACCCGGGTGTTCACGTCGCAGATGCGGAACTCCAGGGTGGGATACAGGTGGTGCGGGCGCACGTCCCACCAGATCTTCGAGGGATCGGGGATGCTGTGCGTGCGCACCAGCGTGTCCACCAGGTCGGCGTAGTCGGCGTGCCCGTTGAGCACGCGCGGCACGCCGGTGCGCGGGAAGTTCTTGAAGACGATGCTGCGATACGAGAGGAGCCCGGTGTTGCGCCCGAACCAGAAGGGGGAGCTGGTGGAGAGGCACAGCAGGTGCGGGAGGATGTAGCGCGCGGCGTTGAGGCAGTCGATGCGGAACTCGGGGTCCTCCACGGCCACGTGCACGTGCGTCCCGAAGATGAGGAGCCGGTGCGCCAGGTCCTGCAGCTCGGCCTTCACCCCCAGGTAGCGCTCCTTGGGGGTCATCTCCTGCTGCATCCAGTTGGAAAACGGGTGCGTCCCCGCCGCGGCGATGGTGAGGCCGTGCTCACGCGCCGCGTTGATGACCAGCCCGCGCAGCGTCACCAACTCCTGGCGCAGCTCCGGGATGGAGGCGCAGGGGCGGGTGCCGATCTCCACCTGGCAGCGGTGCAGCTCCGCCTTCACGTCGGCGGCCGCCGCCGCGGCGCTCTGGACCAGCGCGTCGAACCCGGGGGTGAGGTCGCGGGTGACGGGATCGATGATCTGGTACTCCTCCTCGATCCCCACCGTGAGCGAGGGACCGCGCTGGATCACGTGCATGCCGCCTCCGGCGCCCCGCGGGGCGCCCGTGCCTGGGCCCAGGCCCGCGCGGCGGCGATGAAGCCGCCAAAGAGGTGGCGCGTGCGCGGGTCGGTCATCTCGAACACCTCCGGGTGCCACTGCACCCCCACCAGGAAGGGCGCCCCCTCCCCTTCCAGCGCCTCCACCACGCCGTCATCGGCGGTGGCCGACGCCACCAGCCCCTCCCCCAGCCGCTTCACCGCCTGGTGGTGCATGCTGTTCACCGGGAGCCGCTCCGTCCCCACCAGCCCGTGCAGCCGCGTGCCCGCCTGCACCGTGACCTCGTGCGCCAGGTGCTCGCGCGCATACCCCGCCGGCGGGAAGTAGTCGTGCTTGTGGCATTCCGGCCGCTGGGTGGCGAGGTCCTGCCACAGCGACCCCCCGCACGCCACGTTGATCACCTGGTGCCCCCGGCACAACCCCAGCACCGGCTTGCCATCGGCAATGGCCCAGCGCACCAGCTGCAGCTCCACCCGGTCGCGCGCCGGGTCCAGGTTGCCGCACTCGGGGCGCACCGCCTCGCCGTACTGCGCGGGGTCCATGTCCACCCCGCCGGGGATCAGCACCCCGTCCAGCCGCTCGTAGATCTCCCGCAGGGTGTCCAGGTCGTCGTCCAGCAGCGGAATCATCCAGGGGACCGCCCCCACCATGGTGGCGGCCAGGAAGTAGCGCTGGTTCATCACCCACGACGACGGCAGCAGCGGCGGAATCCCGTCGATGCTGTGCAACGTCTGGGTGGTGAGCCCGATGACCGGGCGCGGCGCGGCGGCGCTCATCGGGGCTCCACCAGCAGCGTGGGGACATTGGAGCCGCCTCCCGCCGTCACGTTGAGCAACGGATCGCTGGCAATGCGCGTCAGGCACCCCGAGACGACCTGACCGTCCACCAGGAACGGGGCCGTATCCAGGTGCCGGTCGGTCACCTGCACCCCGCCCGCGCTCCAGGCCGGCCAGGGCTCGTCGGGGATGGTCACCCGCCGCTGGACGATGGTGGGGGCCTCCAGCGCCGCCCGCACCGCCCCCTGCCACTCCGCCTCCGTCACGGTCCACCCCAGCACGATCCCCTTCCCCCCGTATTCGTCATTGGGCTTGAGCACCAGCTGCTCCCGGTTGGCCGCCACGTACGGCAGCAGGTCCACCCGTTCCTCCCCCACGGTGGTGTGGCGCTCGGCCACCAGCCGCGTCCAGGGCACATGCCGCTGGACGGCCTCGCGCTGCGCCGGCGTGAGCAGGGGCGCCTGGGCCTCGTCGGAGACCACCGCCAGCGACGCCTTCTTGTGCAGCAGCTTGCACCGGAACGGATTGACCATGCACACCGCCCCGTCCCGGACCGCCCGCACCACGGGGCTGTCCAGCCCCTCCCGGGTCACCAGCTCGTCAATGAGCACCCGCTTGTACAGCAAGGTGACCGGCGGACCGCCGCCGAAGCGCAGCTGGCCGTTGACGTACTCGGCGTCGCGCGGGTCCACGATGGCCGCCGGGATCCCCTCCGCCTCGAAGGCCTGCCGGAACAGCACGAACTCGGAGGCGGTGGGCACCTCCGCCCAGTCGATGATCCCCACCACCGGGCGCTCGCGCACCCCGCGCCAGGCGTGGAAGGCGTCCAGCAGGGCGTGCACCACCGACGGCGCCGCCGGCAGCGGCAGGGCCAGGTGGGTGCGCTGGAAGGCATGCATGGCCGGCAACGCCAGGAAGGCGGCCGTCAGGGCATCGTTGTAGGCGGCGCCCGCCGGGGTCTCGGCGTTGTATTCGGTGAACTGCAGCCCCCCCTCCCCCGGCGCCCAGAAGGCGTCCAGCCGCGAGGTGGGGCTGGCCGCCGGGAATCCCGGATCGGCGTGGATCAGCTGCTCCTCCCAGGCGGTCAGCCCGAACTGGGCCCGGAGCGCCTCGTCAGCCATGGCCGCCTGCCGCACCGCCTCCAGCGCCCCCGCCACCAACGCCGAGGCACGGGCCAGCTCGCGGTACTGCGCCACGGTGAGGAACCGCGGGCGCAGCACGCCGCACAGCGGTCGCTCGCCGAAGAACAGCCCCGCGCCCCGCAGCCGCCGATCGAGCGCCTCGGCGGTCGCCTCGGCCAGCGCGGCGTCCGCCAACAGGTCGTGGTACGCGGCAACCGATGCGGCGCTCATGGACGGCGCACCAGCTCCTGCTCCCCCTGGGGGCGGGGGGCGGTGGCCAGCCGGATGGCGAGGTCGGCCATATGCTCCACCACCCAGCCGAAGTACTCGGGGGTGAGCGAGTTGATGTCCATGTCCGGGGCCGGATTCATGAAGTCGATGGCGTACGGCACCCCGTCGCGAATGGCGAACTCGACCGTGTTCATGTCATACCCCAGCGCCCGGCACAGCGTGAGCGCGTCCCGCACGCACCGCGCCTCGAGCGCGCCATCCAGGTAGCCGGCGTCGGGGATGTAGCGCCGCTGGTGCGGGTCGTAGGGCATGGGCAGCACTTGGTCGCGCCCCAGCACCATGCAGCGCACGTACTGGTCCCACCGGATGAACTCCTGCACCACCATGGTCAGCAGCCCGCTGCCATTGTAGTGGTGGAGCAGCTCCTCCATGGTGTGGCAGACGTACACGTCGCGCCACCCGCCCCCGTGGGCATCCTTGAGGATGCAGGGGAAGCCGATGTAGTCGGCCACGGCCCGCCAGTCCAGCGGATAGGCCAGGTTCCGCAGCGACTCGGTGTGGGAAATCCCCGGGATGTACTCCTTGTTGGGGAGCACGACCGTCTTGGGGTGGGCGACCCCGTGCTGGATGGCCAGCGTGGCGTCGTAGAACTTGTCGTCCGCCGACCACATGAAGGGGTTGTTGACCACCGTCACCCCCATGCGCGTGGCGTGCTTGAGGAAGGTCCGGTAGAAACCGACCTCGTGGGAGATGCGGTCGATGATGAGCGAGTACGGGACCGCCTGCCCCATGCGGGTGGCGTCCAACGTGATGTAGTCGGCGGTGACGCCGGCCTGCCGGCGCGCCACCGCCTCCAGAAATGCCGGGGGGAACGACCATTCCCGCCCGACCAGCAATCCGATGCGAGGGGCAATCGACACGACGTGTGCTCCGGGAAGAGGGAGGCCCTGCGTCTCCGGACAATGCGCGGATGCGGCGGCTTGCGCCACCTCCCCCCCCGCCCCGAGTCCCCTCCCCCTGCCCCGCCGCGTTGGCCACCGCCGTGCCCCCCTTGGCCAGGGGGCGCCCGTGGGCGTCGAACCCGTGTACCTGGCCACCGCGAAACATCACAATCATGGCATTGTCATAAAATTCAACACTACCCCGGCGTCCCGCCCGAGCCCCTCCGGCACCACGAACTCCGTGTGAGCGAACAAGAAAATGGCAGTTTTGTGACTCAGGTCGATGTGGACAAGTCAGGATCCATCGGCGGGTAATCACGCAGCATTCTCCCATCACTTTTCCACACTGCCCAGGGGAGCAGACCCCGATGTGGCCAGCACTTACATGGTTTTCCACATGAATGCCAACAGCTATCAACATCAGTGTCAACAACTTAGCTGAATCCACCGTATTGCGTCGGCCGCTAGGTCGGCGTACAATCTTCGCCCGGGCCGCGATGAGCATCACCGCGCCCTCCCGCTGTCACGCTGCTCGTCGGCCCCGCATATCCCCACCATGCATCTCCTCCCCTGCCTGCCACCGGATCATCTCCGTGAATCCGCACCGATCACGTCGGTGTTTCTCCACAGCATGGGGGTCGTGGGCACCGTGTCGGCGTTCTGGGATGCGGCCGATGAGTACGTCATGTGCATAACTCCCGCCGACGGCACGCCCCCGCAGTGGTTCCGCGGCGTGATGGAGCCCGTGGCCTGCACGGTGTCGGAGGCGGAGCGCGTGCGGGTTGCCGCGCTCATGGCGGGGATCCTGCCCTTGGGGCACGGGCGGGTGCGCTACCCCGTGGGGAGCGGGGGCCGCATGGTCTTTCGGGGGCGCCGGGGGGGAACCCGGGGCGAGGCGCGGACTACAGTCCTGGGAGCTCGAGCTGCGCGGTCACACCGCCGGCCAGCGTGATTCCGGCGGCCAGCAGCCACGCCAGCAACAGGTCCACGCCATGATCGCCCGCCAGGGCGGCGCGTGCCGCGCTCACGTGCAACCGGAACTCGGCGGACACGTCGGGGAGGGTGCGCCGCACCACGGCCACCGTGACCAGCTCGGTCGCGTCGGCCAGGTGCCGGATGGCGAACTCCGTCATGCGGGCGCGCAGGGCGGCCGCCGAGGGCTCGCCCGGGTCGGGCGCCGCGGTGGCTTCCTGCCGCAGGCGCCGCTCCCGCAAGGTGGCCAGGCGCTGCCGCGTATCCATGAGGGGGAGGCGCTCCGGGAGGGGCGGCCGATCGGAGAGTCCCATGGGGGCGCCCAGCAGTCCCAGCCAGGCGCACCAGAGGGTGCCGCGGGCGAACTGCTCCCACCCGGCCGTCTCCAGCTGGCCGGCCGCACGGGGCACCCCTTCGGCCACGCCGAGGCGCACGGTCCACCAGCGCTGGAAGGCGTCGCCCTGCCGAGCCACGGTGGCCAGCGCCCCCAGCCGCAGCGTCCAGGCCAGGAGGGCTTCGGGGGCCTCCAGCGGCGGCCGCAGGGCGGCCGCACAGCGGAAGGCCCGCGCCGCGCCCAGCGTGAGCACCGCCTGCGCCACGTCGCGTCCCATCCCGGGTGCGGGATCGAGCGCGGCGTCCAACTGGCCCAGCGCCGCCAGCTCGTAGGCCGTCCCCAACAGGGCCAAGCCGTCGGCAATGGGGTCGCCCAGCCCGTCACCCGGCGTCAACGCCGCCGACTCGGCCCGCTCCAGCAGCAGCTGCCGGCGTTCGGCGGGAATGGCCGCGACCGCCCAGTGGTCGTCAAGCGCGGCCCTGGCCAGGGAGGCCAGTTCCTGCGCCGCGGCGGTGCGTTCGGTTCCCAGGGAGACCAGGGGCATCGAGGCAGTGCTTCGAGACGACCTGCGGCGACCGTTGTTCCCCCTTTGTACCACGCCCCCAACGCCTTGTCAAGTAAAGGAATGGTGACAGGGCACCCTTTCCGGAGACCGCTCGGTGGGTTTTGAGTCCGCACAGGTCGCCCGGCGCCGATTGGCGCTGCTGGCCGCGCGCATGGAAGAGGTGCAGGTGGCGGTGGCCGGCGAGCCCGCGGCGCGCACCGGAGCCCAGGACGTCGCGGCGGGGCCGTACGCCCCGCTCGAGGAATTGGCCCGGGACATCCTGGGCACCCCCGGGGCGGGGAGTGCCCTGCTGGCGGCCTATGCCTCGCAGGCGCGCGCGCTGGCCTTGGTGCTGGAAGTCATCCAGCGGAGTGAGCGCCCCGCGCTGCCGGCCTCGGTGGTGCAGGCGGTCCGACAGGCCATGACCACCACCGCGCCCATGCCAGCCATCCCCCTGGGGCTCCTCCCGGCGCGGCCCCAAGGCCCCGCGCACTAGGCCGTCCCCCGTCGGGCGCTCCCTCCCGTGGAGGGCTCGCCCGGCACCGTCCCTTGCCGGCCCCTCCCGCCGGGCGCAATGTGGCGGGATGCGCACTCACCTCCTGTTTGTGGCCGCCGGCGCGGCCGTGCTGGGCCTGGGGACCGCCCCCGCCCTCCCTGACATCGTCCACGCCCCCCTGGCCGCGCAGCGCGCGCGGGGGGCGCCGCCGCCGGCCCGGCCGGCCTATGATCCCGCCCTCTACAGCGACGGCAGCCGCACCAACGCCGCCTTCAAGGGGCTCAAGTGGCGGCTGGTCGGCCCCTTCCGCGGCGGGCGCGCCACGGCCGTCACCGGGGATCCCACCCGGCCGCTGGTGTTCTACTTCGGGGCCGTCAACGGCGGGGTGTGGAAGACCACCAATGCCGGGCAGAGCTGGGAGAACCTCACCGACGGCAAGACCGACCTCTCCAGCGTGGGGGCGATCACCGTGGCCCCCAGCGATCCCAACGTCATCTGGGTGGGGAGCGGCGAAGGGAAGCCCCGCGAGGACCTGACCTACGGCACCGGGGTCTACCGCAGCACCGACGGCGGGCAGAGCTGGGTGCCGCGCGGGCTGGCCAACACCCACCAGATCACCAGCCTCCGGGTGCACCCCACCAACCCCGACGTGGCCTACGTGACCGCCCTGGGGCACGCCTTCGGCCCCTCCCCCGATCGCGGGGTGTTCCGCACCACCGACGGCGGCGCCACCTGGAAGAAGGTCCTCTTCGTGGACGACAGCACGGGGGCGGCCGACCTGGCCATGGATGTCACCAACCCGCGCATCCTCTACGCCAGCCTCTGGAAGTTCCAGCGCACGCCGTGGGGGATGGACGCCGGCGCCGGGCGCAGCGGCCTCTGGAAGAGCACCGACGGCGGCGACACGTGGACCGAGCTGACCTTCAACCCCGGGATGCCCCGCGGGCGCATCGGCAAGATCGGCGTGGCGGTCTCCCCGGCCAACGGGCAGCGCGTGTACGCCAACATCGAGGCGCAGGACTCGCTGGGTGGGGTGTTCCGCTCGGATGACGCCGGCGCCACCTGGACCCGCACCAACGCCGAGCAGAAGTTCGTGGTGCGCCCCTTCTACTACATGTCCATCACCGCCGACCCCGTGGACGAGCACACGGTCTACGTGATGAACCTGCAGGTGAGCCGCTCCATCGACGGCGGCCGCACCTTTCAGACGGTGCGCGTGCCGCACGGCGACACCCACATCCTCTGGATCGACCCGCGCGACCCCGCCCGCATGATCAACGGCAACGACGGCGGCGCCACGGTGTCGCTGGATGGCGGGCGCACCTGGAGCACGCAGAACAACCAGCCCACGGCGCAGTTCTACCATGTGACCACCGACCAGCAGGTCCCCTACCGCCTCTACGGCGCCCAGCAGGACAACACCACCGTCTCCATCGCCAGCCGCTCCGACAACGGCGCCATCACCGAGCGCGACTGGTGGCCGGTGGCGGGGTGCGAGAACGCCTACATCGCCATCGACCCCCGCAACGCCGACATCACCTACGGCGGCTGCTACATGGGGGCGCTCACCCGGCACGACCGGCGCACCAACCACCGGCGCGACGTGTCGGTGTGGCTGCGCAACTACGACGGGCTGGCGGCGGCCGACGTGCCGCAGCGCTTCCAGTGGACCTTCCCCATCCTGCTCTCCCCGCACGACCCGGGGGTGCTGTACACCACCTCGCAGTACGTGTGGCGCTCGCGCACCGAGGGGGCCAGCTGGGAGAAGATCTCCCCCGACCTCACCCGCGCCGACCCGCGCACCCTGGGGCGCAGCGGCGGCCCGGTGACGGGGGACATGACCGGCACCGAGTGGTACGCCACCATTTTTGCCTTCGCCGAGTCGCCCGTGCAGCCCGGCGTGCTGTGGGCGGGGAGCGACGACGGGCTGGTGCACCTCTCGCGCGACCACGGCGCCACCTGGACCCAGGTCACCCCGCCCGCCTTCGGCCCGTTCACGCGGGTGTCCATCATCGAGCCGTCCCCCTTTGACGCGGGAACGGCGTACCTGGCGGCCAACCGGTACCAGCAGGACGACTTCGCCCCGTACCTCTTCAAGACCACCGACTACGGCGCCACCTGGACGCGCATTGATGCCGGGCTCCCCATGGGCGCGTACACGCGCAGCATCCGCAGCGACACGCAGCGGAAGGGGCTGCTGTTTGCCGGCACGGAGATCGGCGTGTGGGTGTCGCTGGATGACGGTGCCCGCTGGGAGCCGCTGCAGCTCAACCTGCCGCGGGTGAGCGTGCGCGACATCCGCGTGCATGGCACCGACCTCTTGGTGGCCACGCACGGGCGCGCCTTCTGGGCGCTGGACGACCTCTCGCCGCTGCGCACGCTGGCCGATTCGGTCACCGCCAAGCGGGCGCACCTGTTCGCGCCGGCGCCGGCCATCCGCTGGGTGACCACCGGCGGGGGACGCGGCGGCGGGACAGCCGGCGCCAACCCCTACTACGGCGTGACGGTGGACTACTGGCTGGCCGAGGCGCCGAAGGGGCCGGTGACGCTGCAGTTCCTGGATGCGCAGGGGACGGTGCTGCGGTCGTTCACCAGCGAGACGCCTCGCACGCGCGCGGTCACCGGGCACCCGGGCGCCGACTCGGCCGCCGCCAATGTGGGGGCGCAGCAGCGGCGTCCGGCGCTGGCGTACGACCCCGGCACCAGCACTGCGCCCGCGCGCGCCGGTGCCAATCGGTTCGTGTGGAACCTGATGGAGGAGGAGCCCACGACGATCCCGGGGGCCATCGTGGACGACGGCAGCACCGATGGCCCGCGCGCCGTCCCCGGCGACTACCGGGTGCGGCTGCTGGCCGGGCGCGACACGCTGGAGCGCCCGTTCACCGTGCGCCCCGACCCGCGGGTGACGCTGACGGCGGCGGAGTACGCCGCCCAGCGCGAGGCGGCGCGCACCGTGGCCCGCCGCATCACCACCATCACCGAGTCCGTGCTGCGCATCCAGGAGCTGCAGCAGCAGCTGGACCAGCGGGGGCGCCAGGCAGCGGGACAGCCGTACGCGGACTCGGTCCGCGAGGCGGCCTCGGCGCTGCGGCGGAAGCTGGAGGCGGTGCGCGCCGAGCTGTACGAGGTGTACACCAAGGCCGACCAGGCCACGCTTAACTACCCGATCAAGCTGTACCAGATGTTCATCACGCTGAACGACCAGGTGAACGAGGGGACCAACCCGCCCACCGCGCAGCACGGGGCCATCCTCACCGACCTGTCCGGCAAGCTGGATGCCCAGCTCACCACCCTCCGCGCGCTGGAGGCCCAGGAGCTGACCGCCTTCAACGCCCTGTTGCAGCGCCTGGGGATCCCGGGGGTGTTCGCGCCCCCGGCCAAGCCGATCAGCTGAGCCGGCCCCCGTGGCGGACCGGCCGGCTCTCCGGCCAGCCGGTCCGCCATGGATTCACCCCAGCGTGGGACGCCGGCTGTGGAAGTCGGTGGCCTGCTGGAACTGGTGGGCCACCGACAGGATGGTGTCGTCGCGGTACAGGTTGCCAATGAGGGTAGCGCACAGCGGCTGCGGATTGAGCGGGGCCGCGGGCGCGGCGTTGGCCCCCCCGCCCATGCCGCCACCGGCGGGCACGTCAAAGGCGTACGGCAGCACGGCGCAGGGGTGCCCCGTCTGCGCGTTGGCCGCCACGTCGGCGCTGGGGGCCGCAACGAACAGGTCCAGCTCCTTCATGAAGGCGCCCCACTGCGTGACCAGCATCAGGCGCCGCCGCTGGTTGTTGATGAACTCCCACGCGCGCGTGGCGCGCCCCCCCACGAAGCGCGGGTTCCAGTCGGCCGGCGCCATGGGGTTGGGCTGCCCCTCGGCCACCCCGGCGGGGACGGCCGCCTTGGCGTTGCCGTAGGGGGCGTTGTTGCCGGTGCGCTCGGGGAGGGCGCTCAGGTCCAGCCCGATCTCCTTCGCCTTGCGCTGCACGAAGAAGTCGAAGGCCGCGGCATACTCCACGTTCAGCCCGCCCCCCTGCATCCCGGCCACCGTGGGGCGCGCCCCAATGGGGGTGGGCTTCATCCCCAGCGCCTGCAGCTTCTCCACGAACGCCTTGGGGGCGCCGGGGTCCACCCCCACGCGCAGCGAGGCGAGGGCGATCTTCCGGTCGAACTGGAAGGGCATGGTGAGGGTGCTGGCGTCCTTGGGGTCGGCGCCATGGAGCACGCTGAACACCAGCGCGCAGTCCTCCACGGTGCGGCACATGGGGCCCACGCGGTCCTGGCTCCAGCTCAGCACCATGCCGCCGTGGCGGCTCACGCGGCCGTAGGTGGGGCGCAGCGCGCTGATGCCGCAGCGGATGGACGGGGACACGATGGACCCCTGCGTCTCGGTGCCGATGGCAAAGGCCACGCACCCCGCCGCGGTGGCGGAGCCGGGGCCCGCCGAGGAGCCGCTGGAGCCCTGCGAGAGGTTCCACGGGTTGTTGGTGCGCCCGCCGTACCACCAATCGTTTTGCGCGTACAGCCCGGTGGACAGCTTGGCCAGCAGCACCGCCCCCGCCTCGCGCAGCCGCACCACGATCTCGGCGTCGTAGTCCAGGACCTGGTCCTTGAAGTCGGGGGAGCCCCAGGTGGTGGGCACCCCCTTGGTGGCAAAGAGGTCCTTGAGGCCGTAGGGGACGCCATGCAGCGGGCCGCGATCCTTCCCCGCCTTGAGCTCCGCGTCGCACCGGTCGGCCTCGGCGCGCGCCGAGTCCTTCATGAGCGTCACCACGCAATTGAGCGTGGGGTTGAGGCGCTCCAGGCGGGCCAGGTAGATGTCGGTGATGCGGCGCGAGGTGAGCTTGCGCGCCTTGATGAGCGCCGCAATGCGGTGCGCGGGGAGGAAGGCCAGCGTCTCGTCGTCGGTGGGGACGGCGCCCACCCACGGGGTGAGGGGGAAGCGGGTGCGAGTGAAGGCGGCCGCCCCGCGCTCGCGCACGGTCTGCTCCAGCAGGGCGCCGGTCCCCCCCGGGTAGGGCATGAACTGCAGCGCGGGGGCCTCGCCATTGCCTAGCGGTACGGGGGGCGGCTGCGGGGGCTGCATCCCCCCAGCCCCCCCGGCCCCGCGCCCCACGGGGGGCTGGGCGCCGGCGGCGGTGGCCCCCAGCTGCGCGGCGGCGGCGGTAACCAGCGAGTAGAAGAGGAACTGGCGGCGGTCCACCCCCGTGTTGGCGGGATCGTGGTCCACGGCGGCCAGGTCGGCTTGGTAGGCGTCCAGCGCGTCGAGGGCGTGGTGCGGGTTCGGGTGCGTCATGGGCGGGGCTCCGGGGTGGGGGTCGCGACGGGCAGAAGGTAGCGCGCCGTGGCGCGGGGGGCGACCCGACCGGGTGCGGTGTCCAGCCCCCGTGGGCGGTGAAAAATCGGGGAAAAATCCGAATTTCCCTTGACCGCAGCGGATTTTCCCGATTTTCTTTTTTTACCGCCACGTCTGCGGATTATTCTTGACATTTTCCGGATTATTCCATGCCTGCGATCATCGACGTGCTGTCCAAGGAAATTGAGAAGTACGAGGCGCTGGTGGCCCAGCTCAAGGCCACGCGCGACGCCATCCGGGCCACCGAGGGGGGGAGCGCAGCGCCGGCGCCGACGGCGGCCAAGAAGCGCGGGCGGCCGGCCAAGGCGGCCAAGCCGGCGGCCAACGGCGCCGGGAAGAAGCGCGGGCGTCCGCGGAAGAGCGCGGCGCCGGCCGAGGCGCCGGCAGCGGCGGAGTAATTTGGCGGAGGAATTCGCCCGGCGCATTCCCCTGGCGAATTCGCCGGAGAATTTCGGCGGGACGATGGAACACGGGGGGGCGGCCAGCAGGCTGCCCCCCCGTGGCGTTCCCGGGGGCGCAGGCGTCAGGGCGGGCTGCTCACGCCGGCCAGCGCGCCGCTGAGCGCCGCCGCCAGCAGCTCCAGCTCCGCCCCCTCCACCTCCACGAACGGCGGCCTCCCCGACGCCTTCTGGAGCTCCACCCCGTTGGCGTACACCTCAAACCCCAGCAGCGACGACAGCCGCACCGTGATGTTGCGCGAGGCGCCGCGCAGGATGAGCCGCGTGTTGGTCACGTAGAGCGGCCCCGCATCAATACGCGTGAGCCGGTCCACGGTGTGCCGCACGGGCACCACGTTCCCCAACCGGAAGCGCACCCCCCGCGCGATGCGGATGGACGAGCTCACGCCGGCGTACGACACCGACCGCGTGACGGTGCGCGGCTCCAGCCACGTCACCGCCGTGGTGTAGTGACACCGCTCGCCGCGCTGCAGGGTGATGGGCACCGGCATGGCCGGCAGGAGGCCGTTCTCGAACTGCCACAGCAGCCGGTACCGGTCCAGCACTGCCTGCGTGGCGTCGTCCAGCGTGAGCACCGCCCCCACCCGCGCGGCCAGCGCGTGCAGGTCGGCCTCCTCCTCCGGGGACAGGCGCCGGTCGGCCACCACCTCGTCGGCGCGCCGCTGCAGGATCTGCTGCGCCGACTCCTGCGCCCACCGCGTGAGGGTGGCCACGGGCACCAGCAGGTGCTCCGCCAGCCGCGTGAGCGCGGCCTTCTCCTCGGCCGAGAGCGCATCGTCGCGGTACGCCTGGTTGATGTGCCGCTTGAGCGGCGTCTCCGCAGCCGCCTCGAACACCGCACGCGTCTCCGTGTCGGACAACCCCAGCGCCCCCTCCAGCGCGCGCAGGGTACTGAGCTCGGTGGCGTCCAGATGCGTGTCCTCCACCGCGGTGGCCACCGCGCGCGCAAAGGCCGCCGTACACAGCGCGCGCACGCGCGGTCCCGACAGGCCGTACTGCACGAACAGCTCCCCCACCTCGGCGGGGGTAGGGGCGTCGGGGCGGCGGGCCGCCACCAGCGCGGTCAGCGCCAACTCGGCGCCGGCGGGATCGGCCACGCCCAGGAGGCGGCGCCACAAGGCACGGGGCATTGGAGTGCGTGAGGGGCAGTGCGGTGGAACGGCGCCGGCGCGCGCCCGGCTTCGGGTAACGGCTGCGCACGACGCGTGCAGTGCAGTCTATGAGCGCGCGGGGGCGGTGCGGAAGGGCGGTGGCAAGGGCTGTGTCGGCAGGTGTGCCCTATGGGGAATCTTCGTACAACGGGCAGGACCCAGGAACGGTCCACGGTAGCGACTGTCAGACCCTGTGGTGTCAATCCGACAAGGACCCCGGCATACTGCGCATGATCACGGAATCCGCAACATCCAATTCGAGCGTTGTCTACCAACCGGGCCCCCAATGCACGTAGCACTCGAATCCGCCATGCTCTTCCGCTTTCGGAACCCGCGCCGATTGGAAGAGGGGTACTCCCCTCCCTGGCAGCAGGTGATCGGAATGTCCGTTGACGTGTTCAGGGAGACCTTCATCGAGAGGGGGCTCCTTCGCGGCGCGAACGCCCATGAGGCACTGATAGGCTCCCAGACCGTGGTCACCTTGCGGCAGTTCGCGAAGGAGCGGGGACTCGCCATATCCGGTTCCAAGAGCACCCTTGCGGCACGCCTGTTGGCCCACGGGCCGCCGAGGCCACCGGTGCCAGATGACTTTCTCGTCTGGACTGAAGCAGGGCGCATCCGTTTCGAGCAGTTCCAGACGGAACGCGAGAGTGCGAGGAGCAGCGCGCTCCAGTCAATCTCCGCATATCTCACGGAGGGCAATGTCAGGGGCGCCCTGGCACTGGTACGGGGCTATCAGAAGCAGTGGCACGAAGATGATCTGTTTCCGACGCACGGGCTGTTCCTTGTGCCCAAGGAGGCAGAACGTCTTGCTGAGACCCAATGGATTTTAACGCGCACCCCAGCCCTCCTCCGCTCACTGCCTGACGATCTGCTTGCCGTCTGCCGGACTGCGGCGGCCTTGGCGGCCCTGGGATTCCCCGATCCATTTCGCACGCTGACCAAGCGGTCGGCCACCGCATTCGGAACCTGGGAGGCAAGCCACATGTGGGAACATGCCGCCCGGGCCCACTTCGAGCGCCAGAGTCTCCTGCGTGATTTCCCGACTGCACGCGGGGAACTCCTGAGCTTTGATGATGCACTCCGATGCCAGGCCTGCCGGACCGCGTCCGACAAGGTCATGCCGCTGGCACAGCTTCCTCCGCTTCCGCATCCGCAGTGCACATCTCCAGCGGGCTGCCGCTGTACCGCGGTGTTCTACACCGACTGACGGCACCGTCCCCACCTCGATCAGGAGAGCCTGTCCAGTCGATCGCGTAGCACTGGGTCTCCCTGCGCCAACGCGAAATGCAGCGCAGGGAGCGTAGCGCGTGCCCACGCCAGGGCATGGGCGACCTGAACGGCGGTGGCTGGCTCCGGGGCATAATCGGCATCCCGTCGATCCGCTCGCACCTCGGCCGAAGTGACCTGCAGCTCCTCCAACCCCGGCAGCCTGAGCGCCGCCACTGCGGCAAAGGTCATCTCATGGTGCCCCTGCGACGACCGGATGCGAATGTGCCGACTCGCGAGAAGCGACAGCGCTCCGAGCCGCCCGGCAGCGTAGGCGCTCTCCAAGGCGGCGTCAGCGCTCAGTCCGTTGAGGCCTGCATCGTGGAACCGGCG
>JBILKP010000155.1:0-6455 GCA_044376625.1 Gemmatimonas sp.
GATCGCCCCCGGCGAGACCACCCCCGACGGGCGCTTCACCCTCAGCACGGTGGAGTGCCTGGCCTCCTGCGGCACGGCGCCCATGCTGATGGTCAACGCGGCCTACCACGAGCAGCTCACGCCGGCGTCGGTGGACGCCCTGCTGGAGGCGCTCCCGTGACGGCCGCCGGCGTGCTCCCCGTGCAGGTGGGGACCGGGCGCAAGTTCTTCATGAACCACCCGGTCACCGCCGACTCGCACACGCTGGCGGCCTACCGCGCGCGCGGCGGCTACCAGGCGCTGGCCAAGGTGCTGGGCAACGCGATTGCCCCCGCCGACGTCACCAAGGAGGTCTCCGCCTCGGGGCTGCTGGGGCATGGCGGCGCCGCCTTCCCGGCCGGCCGCAAGTGGGGGGTGGTCAAGCTCACCGATGGCGAGCCGCACTACGTGTGCATGAACGCCGACGAGGGGGAGCCGGGCACCTTCAAGGACCGGTGGCTCCTGGAGCAGGTCCCGCACCTGTGCCTCGAGGGGCTCATCCTCGCCTCCTATGCGCTCATGGGGCGGCACGCGTTCATCTACATCCGCGGCGAGTTCGACCTCCCCTGGCGCCGCATGCGCGACGCCATCGAGGAGGCCTACGCCGCCGGGCTGCTGGGCGAGCGCATCCTGGGCTCCGACTTCTCGCTGGACGTGGTGCTGTACCGCGGCGCCGGCTCCTACGTGTGTGGCGAGGCGTCGGCCATGCTGGCCTCCCTCGAGGGGAAGAAGGGGTGGCCCCGCAACCGCCCGCCGCGCCTCACGGTGAAGGGGCTCTACCAGAAGCCCACCGTCGTCAACAACGTGGAGACACTCGCCAACATCCCCGCCATCGTGGGGGAGGGGGCGGAGGCCTTCCGGAAGGTGGGCACCGCCAAGAGTCCCGGCACGCAGATGATCTCCATCTCCGGGCACATCGCGCGCCCGGGGGTCTATGAGGTGGAGTACGGGTACCCGTGGGAGACATTCCTCTACGAGGACTGCGGCGGCATCCAGGGCGGGCGGGCGCTCAAGTGCGTCATCCCCGGCGGCGTCTCCACCAAGGTGCTGGACCCGGCGCAGCTCGCGGGGCGCACGCTGGATCACGCCTCGGCGCTGGCCGCCGGGTCGCAGCTGGGCTCGGGGGGGATGATCGCCGTGGCCGAGGGGACGTGCATGGTGCGCCTGGCGCGCGTCATCCAGCGCTTCTACCACCACGAGTCGTGCGGGCAGTGCACCCCGTGCCGCGAAGGGATGGGGTGGATGGAGCGGATCCTCGACCGGATCGTGCGGGGGGAGGGGCGCCCGGAGGACATCGACCGCCTGTACCACATCTCCGCCGCCAACGACGGCACCACCATCTGCAGCCTGGGCGACTCGGCGGGATACGCCTGCTCGGCCATCCTGGACCATTACCGCCACGAGTTCGAGCACTACATCACGCACGGGCGCTCGATGTACGACGGCGCGCTCACGGTGGAAGACCCCTTCGCCGAGTCGCTGGCGCGCTGGCACGCCGCGCACCCCGGGGCGCTGGCCCCGTCGCTGGCCGGCGGGGCGCACGCATGAGCGACCGGAAGACCCTCGACTTCTTCCTCAACGGCGTCCCCGCCGTGGCCTACGCCGGCGAGACCGTCATCCAGGCCGCGCGCCGCGCCGGCGTGGACATCCCCCACTTCTGCTGGCACCCGCAGCTGTCGGTCCCCGGCAACTGCCGCATCTGCATGGTGGAGGTGGAGCAGGACGACGGCGAGCCGTGGTTCGACATCGGCTGCAACATGCCCGTGACCGCGGGGATGCGCGTCCTCACCGAGAGCGACACGGTGAAGAAGCTGCGCCGCGACACCATGCAGTTCATCACGCTCAACCACCCGGTGGACTGCGGCATCTGCAACAAGAGCGGCGAGTGCACCCTGCAGGACTACCACTACGAGCACAACGGCCGGAAGTCGCTCTCCGCCGACACGAAGAACCACGCCACCAAGTTCTACCCGCTCACCGACCGCATCCTGCTGGACAACGAGCGGTGCATCATGTGCACGCGGTGCGTGCGGTTCACGCACGAGGTGTCGCAGTCGGGGGCGCTGGCGGCGGTGCAGCGCGGCGACCAGGCGCTCATCCGCCCCGCCGAGGGCGCGGACTTCGGCGCCGACGCGTACTCGGACAACGTGGTGGACATCTGCCCCGTGGGGGCGCTGCTGGCGCGCAAGGACCTGGCCAACGCGCGCGTGTGGTACACCGAGGCCACGCCGTCGGTGTGCCCCGGGTGCGCCCGCGGGTGCACGGTGGACCTCTGGCACCGCAAGGCCGACTGGAAGCTCACCGCGCTGGACCCCGCGCTCAACCAGCGGCTGGAGCGGGTGACCCCGCGGGAGACGCCCGAGGTGAACGGCCCCTGGGTGTGCAACAAGGCGCGCGACCTGGCGGGGATCTTCGAGCGCCCCCGCGCCACCCAGGCCACGGTGGCGGGCCACCCGGTCCCCGTGGCGGAGGCGGTGGCCATCGCCGCCGAGCGGCTGGCCGGCGCGCGCGCGGCGGTGGTGCTGGTGTCCAGCTGGGGCTCCAACGAGGAGCTGGCCGCGTTCCACGCGGCATTTGCCGGCCGCCTGGGCGCCTCGGTGCGCGCGTGGGTCAAGGCCGACCACCAGCCGCTCCCCGGCGAGGTGGTGGCGGACGCCCTGCTCATCGTGGCCGACAAGAACCCCAACCGGCGCGGCGCCCTGGCGTACGTGCCGGCGTGGGACGGGACCGTCCCCCCCCAGGCGGACGTGGTGCTGGTGTGGGGCGAGGGGGTGCCGGCATCGGCGCTCCCCGCCGGTGCCTTCGTGATCCGCCTGGGATCGTACGCCGACGCCGCCAACGCGGCCGACCACGCCGCCGCCGACCTGGTCCTCCCGGTGAGCATCCAGACCGAGCGCGACGGCCACTACACCAACGTGGACGGCGTGGTGAGCGGCTTCCGCGGCTATCGCGCCCCGCCCCCCGGGGTGCTGCACGCCGAGGCGCTGTTCGGGGCCTGGGCGCCCGCGCTGGCGGCGCCGTCCGCCGCGGGGGCGGGCGCATGAGCGCCGCGCCGCTGCTCCCCGACCTGGCGATGACGCTGCTGTTCATCGCGATGGCCATGGGGCTGCTGCTGGCGGCCGGCGGGCTGCTCACCTGGGTGGAGCGCAAGCAGTCGGCGGTGATGTCCGACCGCGTGGGCGCCAACCGCGCGTACGTGCGGATCCCCTTCACCAACGTGAAGCTCGTGTGGCTGGGGCTGTTTCACGGCATGGCCGACGGGCTCAAGCTGCTGCTCAAGGAGAACTTCACGCCGCGCGCGCATGACCTGCTGGGGTACCGGCTGGCCCCGGTCCTGGCGTTCGCGCCGGTGCTGCTGGTGTTTGCGGTGGTCCCCTTTGGCGGCATGCTCGACCCGGGCGCGCTGGTGCCGGCGCTGGCGCCGTGGTTCGGGGGGCGCACGTACCCCATGCAGGTGGCGTCGCTGGACGCGGGGCTCCTCATCGTCTTCGCCTTTGGCGGCTTCTCCATCATCGGCGCCATGCTGGCCGGGTGGGCGTCGGAGAACAAGTTCTCGCTGCTGGGGGGGCTGCGCGCCGGCTCGCAGATGATCTCGTACGAGCTGGTCATGGCGCTCACCGTGCTGGGGCTGCTGCTGGTGTACGGCACCGTGGACCTGCGCGCCGCGGTGGCGCACCAGTCGGGGACGGTGGCCGGCTGGCTCCCGGCGTGGGGGATCGTCTACCAGCCGCTGGGCGCGGTGCTGTTCCTCACCGCGGCCATCGCGGAGAACAAGCGCATCCCCTTCGACCTCCCCGAGGCGGAGTCCGAGCTGGTGGCCGGGTATTTCACCGAGTACAGCGCCATGAAGATGGGGCTGTTCATGCTGTCCGAATACGTCCAGATCGCCGTGACCGCCGCGCTGTTCGCCACGCTGTTCCTCGGGGGCTTCAACCTCCCGTACATGACCGACGCCGGCTTTGCCTTCCCCTGGGGGACCGAGGTGGCGCTCGGCCAGTGGGTGCGGGTGCCGCTGCAGCTGGCCACCTTCCTGGCCAAGGTGGCGCTGCTGTGCGTGGTGCAGATCCAGATCCGCTGGTCGCTGCCGCGCTTCCGCTACGACCAGATGCTGGGGCTGTCGTGGAAGCTCCTGCTGCCGGTGTCGCTGGCCAACCTGGCCGTCACCGTGCTGGTGGCGTGGTGGCAGGGGGGGGCGCGATGACGCCGGCCGAGGGGCCGCCGCCGGTGCGCTACGCGCGCCCGCAGTACTGGAACGCCAACACGCTCACCTGGTGGGAGCGGCTCTACCTCCCCGAGGTGCTGCGCGGGCTGGGGATCACCACCGGGGTGTTCCTGCGCAACATGGGGAAGTGGCTGACCGGGCGCCGCGGCGCCGTCACCACCTACTACCCCGAGGAGCGGCGCGCCGACTTCGCCCCGCGCAACCGCGGCAAGCACGTGCTCACGCAGCGCCCCGACGGGTCGCCGCAGTGCATCGCGTGCAACATGTGCGCCACCGCGTGCCCGGCCAAGGTCATCGAGATCGAGCCCGGGTTCGACCCGGACGATCCCGCGCACCCCAAGTACCCGGTGCGCTTCGAGATCGACTACTCCCGCTGCGTCTTCTGCGGGCTGTGCGTGGAGGCGTGCCCCGAGGACGCCATCCGCATGGCCCCCGACATCCCCGACCTGGTGGCCACCGACCGCTACAACATGTGGCTGACCATGGAGGAGATGCTCACCTGGCGCCCGCAGGCGGACGTGGCCAAGCCGTATCCGCCCAAGCCGGTGCCCGCCCCGGTGCCCCTCACCCTGTCGCCGAACCTGCAACGAGGGCGCGAGCCATCGAATCCCTGACCCTGGCCGCCGTCGGCGCCGTGGCGCTGGTGAGCGCCGCCGCCATGCTGGTCCTCCGCGAGCCGATGCGCGTGGCGCTGGCGCTCATCACCACCATGACCGCGCTGGGGCTGCTGTACGGGCTCCTGGGCGTGCACGTCATCGCCGCCTTCCAGGTGCTCATCTACGTGGGCGCCGTGATGGTGTTCATGGTGTACGTCATCATGCTCCTGGAGGTGCGGGAGCGGGGCGCGCGGCCGCGCCTCACCCGCTGGGCGCTCCCGGGGGTGGCGTTGGCCGTCCTCCTGGCGCTCGCGCTGGGGCTGGGCGCGCTGCGCAGCGCCCCCGTCGCGGCCCCCGCGCCCGCCGACCCGCAGGCGTTCGGGATGGTCCCCTTCGCCGCCACCTTCCTCTCCCGCTACTGGCTGGAGTTCGAGCTCACCACGGTCCTGCTGGTGTCGGCCATCGTGGCCGCGCTGGCAGTCATCGCGGTGAGCCGCCGGCGGCCGGGGTGACCATGGACCGCCTGCACGCCCTCCTCCTGCTGGCCGGCGCGCTGTTCACGATCGGCCTGCTGGGCGTCATCATCCGGCGCCACGCGCTGGTCATGCTCATGTGCATGGAGCTCATGCTCAACGGGGTGAACCTCAGCCTCGTCGCCTTCGCCCAGCACCACGGCGACGCGGCGGGGGCGGTGCTGGTGTTCCTGGCCTTCGTGGTCGCCACCGCCGAGGTGGCGCTGGCCATCCCCATCGTGCTGCTGCTGGTGCGGCACACGCGGTCGCTGGACGTGGACCGCTATGCGGAGCTGCGCGGCTGATGGACGCGCTCCTGTTCCCGCACCAGCTGGCCGCCATGGTCTTCCTGCCGCTGCTGGGGTTCCTGGTCACCGGCACCTTCGCCACCGCCATCGGGGGGCACCGGCTTTCGCCGCGGGGCGCCGCGCTGGTGGCCTGCGCCCTCCCGCTGGCGGCGTTCGCGCTGGCGGTGCAGGCCGTGCTGGCGCTGCCGGCCGGCGGCGCGTTCGTCGAGCCGCTGTACCGGTGGGCCGAGGTGGGTGGGGTCGCCTTCGACGTGGCCTTCCGCCTGGACCGCCTCAGCGCGGTGATGCTGCTGGTGGTCACCGGGGTCGGATCGGCCATCCACGTGTACGCCACCGGGTACATGCACGGCGACCGGTCGTTCGGGCGCTTCATGGCGTACCTCAACCTGTTCCTCTTCTTCATGCTCCTGCTGGTGCTGGGGCGCTCGCTGCTGGTGCTGTTTGCGGGGTGGGAGGGGGTGGGGCTGGCGTCGTACCTGCTCATCGGCTTCTGGTTTGACGACCCCGCCAACGCCGCCGCGGGGCGCAAGGCGTTCATCACCAACCGGGTCGGCGACGCCGGCTTCCTGCTGGGGATGTTCCTGCTGTGGCGCGGGTTCGGCACGCTCGACCTGGACGTCCTCAACGCCGCCTTCCTGGCGGGGCAGGGGGGCGCGGTCCCCGCGGGGCTGGTGGCGCTGTGCCTCTTCATCGGCGCCACCGGGAAGTCGGCGCAGCTCCCGCTGCACGTGTGGCTCCCCGACGCCATGGCGGGGCCCACGCCGGTGTCGGCGCTCATTCACGCGGCCACCATGGTCAC
>JBILKP010000156.1:0-6419 GCA_044376625.1 Gemmatimonas sp.
GCCGCTGGACGCCGACGGCGACGGCCACCTGGACCTGCTGCTGGGCGGCAACCTGGACGGCTTCCGGACCGACGTGGGCCGCCTGGCCGCCAGCCGCGGGCTGCTGCTCCGCAACGACGGCCGCGGCACGCTGGCGCCCGTCGCCGCCGATGCCGGCGGCGTGCGGCTCCCGGGGCAGCTGCGCGATGCGGCCCTGGTGCGCACCGCCCGCGGCCCGCGCGTGGTGGTGGCCCGCAACAACGCCCACGCCCTGCTGCTGTCCCCCATCGCGCCCCGAGGGTCCCGCCCATGATCACCCGGTCCCGGCCCACGCGCCCCGCCCGGCTCGCCACCGCCCGGGCGGTCCTCCTGGGTACCGCCGTGATGGCGGCCGCCTGCGCCCCCGCGGCCGCCCGCCGCGCCGACGTCGACTCGGGTGAGCCGCTGCGCGCGGCGATGGATTCGCTCACCAGCGTCATCGTCTACGACATCTTCTCCCCGCCGCAGGCGAGCCGCGTGTACGCGTACGCCTCCGTGGCCGCGTACGAGGCGGCACGCCACGCCGATCCCGCCCTCCGCCCCCTGACGGGGCAGCTGGCGGGGATGGGCGCGCTCCCCGCGCCGGCGGCCGGCGCCGAGCACCACTGGGGGGTGGCCGCGGTGCGCGCCTTCCTGGTGGTGGGGCGCCAGCTCACCTTCTCGCGCGACCGCATGGACACCGTGCGCGCGCACCTCGACCGCCAGTTTGCGAACGCGGGGATCCCGCGCGCCGTGCTGGCGCGGTCGGCCGCCTATGGCGACACCGTGGGCGCGCGCATCCTGGCCTGGGCCGCCACCGACGGCTACCTGCAGTCGCGCGGCATGCCCAAGTACGGCGTCACGCGCGACCCCGGCCGGTGGATCCCCACGCCGCCGGCGTACATGGACGGCGTGGAACCCAACTGGGGGACGCTGCGCCCCTTCACCCTCGATTCCGTCGCCGCCTTCCGCCCCGCCCCGGCCGTCCCCTTCGACACCGCCCCCGGCAGCGCCTACATGCGGCAGGCGCGCGAGGTGCTCGAGACGGCGCGCACGCTCTCCGACGAGCAGCGCGCCATCGCCGCCTTCTGGGACTGCAACCCCTACGTGATGCACGTGCAGGGGCACACCATGTTCGCCACCAAGAAGATCACCCCCGGCGGGCACTGGATGGCGATTGCCAGCCACGTGTCGCGGCAGGCGGCCAGTCCGCTCCCCGCCACCGCCGAGGCGTTTGCGCGCACCGCGGTGGCGCTGGCCGACGGCTTCATCGGCGCCTGGGAGGAGAAGTACCGCTCCGCCGTGCTGCGCCCGGAGACGGTGATCAACCGGTGGATGGACGAGGGGTGGCAGCCGCTGCTGCAGACGCCCCCCTTCCCGGAATACCCCAGCGGGCACAGCGTGATCTCCACGGCCGCCGCCGAGGTGCTCACCGACCTCTATGGCGACGGGCATGCCTTCACCGACTCCACCGAGGTCCCCTTTGGCCTCCCGGTGCGGTCGTTCCCCTCCTTCCGCGCGGCGGCCAGGGAGGCGGCCATGAGCCGGCTGTATGCGGGGATCCACTACCGGCACGCGATCGAGGCCGGGGCGGTGCAGGGGGCGCGCATCGGCGCCCACGTGGTCGCGCGCATGCGGACGCGCGCGCGCGCCGCGCAGGCGCGGTGACCGTGCGCGCCCTCGTCGCGAAGGTCGCGACGGTGGTCGCGGCGGCGGTCGCGACGGCGGTGCTGGGCGCATGCACCGGCGAGCGCCCGCGCGGTGTATCCGCGCCCGGCGACGGCGCGCCGGCCTCCGCCACCGACGGACCGCCCCGCTTCCAGCGGCTGGACGCGGCGCGCACCGGGGTGGCCTTCGCCAACACGCTCCCCGAGGCCCCCGACTTCAACATCCTCAACTACCTGTACTACTACAACGGCGGCGGCGTCGCCGTGGGCGACGTGGACGGCGACGGCCTGGTGGACCTGTACCTCTCGGCCAACCTCGGCCCCAACCGCCTGTACCGCAACCTGGGCGGCTTCCGCTTCGAGGAGGTCACCGACCGCGCCGGCGTGGCGGGCCCCCCGGGGTGGAAGACCGGGGTGATGATGGCCGACCTCACCGGCGACGGGCACCTGGACCTCGTGGCCTCGGGGGTGGACTACCTGGGGATGCGCGGGCGCACGGTGGTGTACGTGAACGACGGCACCGGGCGCTTCGCCGACCGCACCGCCGCGCTGGGGCTGGCCTTCCAGGGGTTTGCCACGCAGGCGCTGGCCTTCGACTACGACCGCGACGGCGACCTCGACCTCTACCTCCTCAACCACTCGGTGCACACCGAGCGGCAGATCGGCGTGGCCGCGCGGCGCGACGTGCGGCACCCCAAGGCGGGGGACCGCCTGTATCGCAACGAGGGGGGGCGCTTCACCGACGTGAGCGCGCGCGCCGGCATCTTTGGGGGCGTGGAAGGGTACGGCCTGGGCGTGGCCAGCAGCGACGTGGACGGCGACGGCTGCCCCGACCTGTACGTGGCCAACGATTTCCAGGAGAACGACTTCCTGTACCGCAACCGCTGCGACGGCACCTTCGAGGAGGGGCTGGCCCGCGGCACCGCGCGCACGAGCCGCTTCTCCATGGGCGTGGACGCCGCCGACGTGGACAATGACGGCCGCCCCGACCTGGTGGTGGCCGACATGCTCCCCGAGCGCGAGGCGATCTTCAAGACCTCCGCCAGCTACGAGACCTTCACGCTCTTCGACCTGCGGCTGCGCGCGGGGTACCACCCGCAGTACCCGCGCAACACGCTGCAGCGCAACCTGGGGGCCGGGCGCTTCGCCGAGGTGGCGCTGCAGGCGGGGATCGCGGCCACCGACTGGAGCTGGGCGCCGCTGCTGGCCGACCTGGACGGTGACGGGCGCAAGGACCTGTTCCTCACCACCGGGATCGTCCGGCGCCCCAACGACCTGGACTACATCAACTACGTCGGCAACGAGGCGGTGCAGGCCTCGCTGGCGCGCGGCATCACGCGCGAGAACCTCGCGCTCATTGCGCGCATGCCGCAGGTGCCGCTCCCCAGCCACGCCTTCCGCAACACCGGGGGCTGGCAGTTCACCGACATGGCGGCCGCGTGGGGGCTGGACGATCCCGGCTTCGCCACCGGCGCCGCCTACGCCGACCTGGACAACGACGGCGCGCTGGACCTGGTGGTCAACCGCGTCAACGCCCCCGTGGGCGTGTACCGCAACCGCACGCGCGAACGCCCCGACGCGCCGCATTGGCTGCGCCTGCGCCTGGCCGGGCGCGGCGCCAACCGCTTCGGCGTGGGCGCGCGGGTGACCGTGGTGGCCGGCGGCGTGCGCCAGCTGCTGGAGCAGCAGCCGGTGCGCGGCTTCCAGTCCAGCGTGGACCCGCGCCTGCACGTGGGGCTGGGCGCCGCGGCGGTGGTGGACACGCTGGAGGTGGTGTGGCCCGACTGGCGGATGCAGCGCCTCACCGCCGTGGCCCCCGACCGCGAGCTGGTGCTGGAGCAGGAGGCTGCGCTGCTGCGCTGGCGCCCCCCCGTGCCGGCGCCGCCGCTGGCCGTGGACGTGGCGCCGGCGCTGGGGGCGGCGGTGCCGCACCTGGAGAACGACGTGCTGGACTACGCGCGTGAGCCGCTGATGCCGCACGCCCTCTCCCGCGAGGGGCCCGCGCTGGCGGTGGCGGACGTGAATGGCGACGGGTTGGACGACCTGTTCGTGGGGGGCGCCAAGTGGCAGCCGGCCACGCTGCTGCTGCAACGGCCGGACGGCCGCTTCGCCGCGGCCCCGGCGCCCGCCTTGGCCGCCGATTCGCTGCACGAGGACGTGGACGCCGCCTTTGCCGACGTGGACCGCGACGGCGACCCCGACCTGGTGGTGGCCAGCGGCGGCAACGAGTTCTTTGACGACGCGCCGGCACTGCTCCCGCGGCTGTACCTCAACGACGGCCGCGGCGGCTTCGCGCGGCGCGAGGACCTCCTCCCGGCGGGGCTGCACGAGAACTGGGGCACCGTGGCGGTGGGCGACCTGGACGGCGACGGCGCCCCCGACCTGTTCCTGGGGGGGCGCGTGGTGTCGCGTCGCTACGGCGCGACCCCGCGCAGCGTGCTGCTGCGCAACGACGGGCGCGGGCGCTTTGCCGACGTGACCGGGGCGGTGGCCCCCGCGCTGGCGCGCGCGGGGATGGTGGCCGAGGCGCGCTTCGTGGACGTGGACGCGGACGGGCGGCAGGACCTGGTGGTGGCGGGGGAGTGGATGCCGGTGCGCCTCTTTCGCAACGACGGGCGCCGCCTGGTGGAGGCGACCGGGGCCGCGGGGTTCACGGGGACCGAGGGGTGGTGGCAGTCGGTGACCGTGGCCGACGTGGACGGCAACGGCGCCCCCGACCTGGTGCTGGGCAACCTGGGGACCAACGCCTGGCTGCGGGCCTCCGCGCGCGCGCCGGTGCGGCTGTATCTCGCCGACTTCGGCGGCACCGGCACCGAGCGCGCCGTCCTCACGCACGTGCGCGAGGGGCGCGAGGTGCCGGCGCACGGCCGCGACGACTTCGTGCGGCTGATCCCCGCGCTGCGCAGCCGCTACCCCTCGTACGCCAGCTTCGGGGCCAGCACGCTGGCCGACCTGTTCGGCGCCGAGGCGGTGCGCGCGGCCACCGTGCGCGAGGCCCGCACCTTTGCCAGCATGCTGGCCCTCAACGACGGGCGCGGGCGCTTCACGCTGCGGCCGCTCCCTCCCGCCGCGCAGGTGGCCCCGGTGTATGCCGCGCTGGCCGCCGACCTGGTGGGCAACCCCCTCCCCGACCTCTGGCTCGCCGGCAACCAGTCGGCGGTGCCCCCGCTGTTCGGGCGCCACGACGCGGGGTGGGGGACGCTGCTGCGCGCCACCGGCGGCGGGGCGTTCTCGGTGCTGGAACCCGGTGACGGCGCCCCCGCCCTGGCCGGCGACGTGCGCGCCCTCCATCCGCTGCGGCATGCCAGCGGGCGCCGCACCGTGGTGGTGGCGCGATCCGGTGCGCCGCTGCAAATCCTGCACTGGACCACGCCACCGGCCCGCTGACGCGCCGGCACGCGCCCTTCCCACCCAGTCACCCGTCCCAATGGCTCCCACCCGCCTCACCGCGCTGGACTTCGTCGTCATGGCCGCCTACTTCGCCGCGACGCTGGGGATCGGCTGGGCGCTGCGCCGCATGGCGCGCACCTCCTCCGACTTCTTCCTCTCCGGGCGGTCGCTCCCGCCGTGGGTGACCGGGCTGGCGTTCCTCTCCGCCAACCTGGGCGCGCAGGAGGTCATCGGCATGGGCGCCTCGGGGGCCAAGTACGGCATGGCCACCAGCCACTTCTACTGGGTGGGCGCGGTGCCGGCGATGCTGTTCGTGGGGCTGTTCATGATGCCCTTCTACTACGGCTCGCGCGCGCGCTCGGTCCCCGAGTACCTGCGGCTCCGCTTCGACGAGAAGACCCGCACGCTCAACGCCGTGGCCTTCGCGGCCATGACGGTGTTCTCCAGCGGCGTCTCCATGTACGCCATGGGGAAGCTCCTCAACCTCCTCCTCGGCTGGGACTTCGACACCAGCGTGCTGGTGTCCGCGGCCATCGTCCTCGCCTACGTGCTCGCCGGCGGGCTCACCTCGGCCATCTACAACGAGGTGCTGCAGTTCTTCCTCATCGTCTTCGGCTTCGCGCCGCTGGTGCTGGTGGGGCTGCGGCAGGTGGGCGGGTGGGACGGCCTCGTGGCGCGCCTCGCCGAGCAGGCGGCGGCCCGCGGGCTTCCGGCCACGGCGTACACCAGCGTGTGGGCGGGGATGGGCTCGGCGTCCACCAACACCATCGGCATCGAGTGGTTCGGCATGGTGATGGGGCTGGGGTTCGTGCTGTCGTTCGGCTACTGGTGCACCGACTTCCTGGTGGTGCAGCGGGCCATGGTGGCCGAGTCGATGACCGCGGCGCGCAAGACGCCGCTCATCGCCGCCGTCCCCAAGATGGTGTTCCCCTTCCTCGTCATCCTCCCCGGGATGATTGCGCTGGCGATGGGCGACGGCGTGATCCCCCCCAAGCTGGACGCGGCGGGGGCGCCGCTGCTGGACAGCATGGGGCGGGTGGTGCTGGACTACGACCTGGCCACGCCCATGATGCTGGTGAAGCTGTTCCCCAGCGGCATGCTGGGGCTGGGGCTTACGGCGCTGATGGCGTCGTTCATGGCGGGGATGGCGGGGAACACCACGGCGTTCAACACGGTGTGGACCTACGACCTGTACCAGGCCCACATCCGCCGGCAGGCCAGCGACGCCCACTACGTGTGGATGGGGCGCGCGGCCACCGTGGGGGGGATCGCGCTGTCGGTGGCGGCGGCGTACGCGGCCAGCGCCTTCAACAACATCATGGAGTTCCTGCAGCTGGTGTTCGCGTTCGTGAACGCCCCGCTGTT
>JBILKP010000028.1:0-18496 GCA_044376625.1 Gemmatimonas sp.
CGGCCGCGACTCCAACCCGCAGTACCGCGGCGTCAAGAAGTACGGCGGCGAGTTCGTGTCGGCCGGCAACATCATCATCCGGCAGTGCGGCACCAAGTGGCACCCGGGCAGCAACGTCGGCATGGGGACGGACTACACCATCTACTCGTTGGTCGATGGCGTCGTCCAGTTCCAGCACAAGAACAAGAAGCGCTACAAGGTCAGCGTCCTCCCCGTCGAGTTCGTCGAGGAGACTGTCGAGGCCTGACCGCGCGCGACCCCGGTCCCGAAGCCCCCGCCCCTGCAGGCGGGGGTTTTGCGTTGCGGCGGTGGAACCCGGGTCCCATGCGCCCCGTACCATGGGGAACCCTCTACCAGGAGCACACGATGGCCCTGTGGGACAAGGTACGGCAGGAAATCGACAAGGCGGGGCATGCCGCCAAGGAGCTGCTCGACGAAGGGAAGCTGCGGATCGACGCGTATCGCGCCCGCGAGCGGGCCGACGAGGCCGCCGCCGCCCTTGGCTACGCCTGGTTCCGCTCCGGCGGGGGCGACGGGGCGCTCGCGCCGGACGTCCGGGAGCGCCTCTGGAATGCCCTCGCCCTCCAGGACGCGGAGGCGAGACGTCTGGAGGCAGCCCTCGAGGCCGCTCGCCAGGCTGGGGCGGCGCCCGCGGGCGCCCACACGCCGGCCCATGCGACCACAAGCCAGCACGCCGCCCCCGATCCCTCCGCTACGGGCCCGGCCGGACCCGCGGCGTGACCCGGCCTCGGCGCCCTGCTTAACACCAGGCGCGCTCCGCCGTCGAATCCCGTGATCCCATGGAGGCCCTCCCTGCACCAGACGAGGCGGCGCTCGACCTCGACCTGATTGCCCGGTGGCAGGCGGGGGACGAACTGGCCGCCTCGCGGCTGGTCGCCCGGCATGCCGATCCGCTGGCGCGCTTTGTCGCGCGCATGGTGGACCGGGACGACGTGCCGGACGTGGTGCAGGAGACGTTCATCCGGGCCTTCGGGGCCTTGGAGGGATTCCGGTCGGACAGCAGCTGGCGCACGTGGCTGTTCACCATTGCCCGGCGCCTCGTGATCGACCGGCGACGCAGCGCGGCTCGGCGGGGGGAGGAAGTCGAGCTGGAGGAGGATCAGGTGCTGGCCCACGACACCCCGATGGACGCCCTGTTGGCCCGGGAAGCATCGGGACGCATGCGGGCAGCCCTCGGGCGCTTGACGCGGCGGCAGCGGGAGGTGTTCCTGTTGCGGGTGCAGGAAGGGCTGGGGTATCGGGAGATCGCCACCATCGTGGGGACCACGGAGGGGGCGGCTCGGGTGCATTATCACAACGCCATGCGGATGGTGCGGGGACACCTCGATGACTGACTGCCAGGACACCGCCATCCAGGACCGGCTGCCGGGCTTCGTGGCCGGCACGCTCGACGTCGACCTCGCCGACACCGTCCGGCAGCACCTCGCGCACTGTGCGACGTGTGCGGCCGACGTCGATCTCCTGCGTCAGCTGCAGCCGCTGCGGGTCGAGGCGCCAAGCGTCGATCCGGCGCGGATCGCGGCCGCCGTGCGCGCGGCGCACCCGCGCATCGGGCCCGCCGGAGTCGTCGCCGTCCCCACCATGGCGCGCCGCCGGTCCCCCCGGTGGCGCACGGGAGGGCTTCGGGTGGCGGCCACCGTGCTGCTCTGCGCAGGCGCCGCCGCGGTGTGGCAGCAGCGGGGGGCGCCGTCCGGCCGCCCGCTGGCGGTGGCGGAGCTCGGCGCGAGCCCTATGGATGACACGCTGATCCCGGGACGGTCGCCCGGGGACGAGGTCGTCCTGCAGTCGGTGTCCTACGGCGACCTGGGGGACTACACCGCCGAGGAGATGCAAGCGGTCCTCGCCCGGCTGGATGCGTGGGATGGGACCCCGTCGGCGGAGCCGCTGGGCACCTTGCCGGTCGTGGCCACTGGGGGAGGGTCCCTGCCATGACCTGCGTGCGCATCCGAGCGCGAGGCCCGCGGGGAGGGCGGCAGGGCCTGATCCTGGCACTGCTGCCGCTCCTGCTGCTCGGGGGGCTCCCCCACCGCGCCGCTGCGCAAGTGCGCGCGCGCGGTGAGCGGGTGGATCGCCGTCCGCCGACCGCCCAGCGCCTGCAGGCCCGGTTGGATTCGGTGGTCCGGGTGCGACTGCAGCTGACCGAGGAGCAGTTCGCCCAGCTGCGCGGGGTGGCGACGCGCCTGGAGGAGGAGCGGCGCCTCCTCCGCCGCGAGGAGATGGCCGTGCGGGTGCGGTTGCGCCGCGCGCTGGCTGCCGCGGAAACCGTGGATCAGGCCGCGGTGGCGCAGCTGCTCGACGAGATCCCCCGCCTGGAGCGGCGCAAGGTGTCGCTGCTGGAGGAGGAGCAGCGTGAGCTGGCGCGGTTTCTCTCGCCAAGCCAGCGCGCCCGGTATTTCGCCCTGCAGGAGGAGATGCGTCGGGGGATGCTGGAGCTGCAGCGCCGCCGACTGGGGTTGGACAGCGCGCGCGAGCGTCGGTAGTTTGCCACGGGTCCCGGCGGTGGTCCACGCCGGACGCGGCCCAGATGGCGGAATTGGCAGACGCAGGGGACTCAAAATCCCCCGCCCTTCGGGGCTTGTGGGTTCGACCCCCACTCTGGGCATGCCGCCCCGCTTGCCCACCGGTCCCGATCGCAGCAGCTTTCGGGGGAAGCGGCGTTGCGGGCCGGTGCGCCGCCCCCGCGACGGTCGGTGCGATTGGGGTGTAGCTCAACTGGCAGAGCGCTCGACTGTTAATCGAGTGGTTGGTGGTTCGAGTCCACCCGCCCCAGCTGTTCTGGCGCGCGCCCGGTCCCTTTGCCTGATCGCCCCCGATGCGCGTGGATTTCTCCCTCAGCCATGCGGCCCCGGCGTCGCTCGACACGCCGCTCCTCGCCGTGATCCTGTCCCCGGACGCCGGGGGGGACGGTGCGCTGTCCCTCCTGGATGCAGCCGTCGCCGGCGCCCTCTCGCGCACCCTGCAGCGGCGCGATTTCCGCGGAGGGCGCGACGAGACGCTGCTGCTGGTCGGCGCGGACGCCGGCGTGCAGCGTCTGCTGCTGGTGGGCCGGGGGGCGGGGCCCCTGACTCGCGCCTCGGTGCGCCGCGCGGCCGCCATCGCCGCGCGGCAGGCCACCCGGCTGGGAACCGGCGCCCTCGCGCTGTGGGCCCCTGATGCCACGCCGGAGGCCATCGAGGCGCTCTGCATTGGCGCGGCAGCCGGCAGCTGGAGCTACCCCGACCTGCAGACGCCCCCGGCGGAGAAGGATCGGCGCCAGCCGCTGGAGCGCGTGGTGGTGGTGGCCTCCGATGAGGCCCCGTCCCGGGACGCCTTTGCCGCCGGGGTGGCCATCGCGCACGGCCAGGCCCTGGCCAAGCGGCTCGGGATGATGCCCGGCAATGTCTGCACGCCGGAGACCTTTGCGACGGTGGGCCAGGAGATCGCGGCCCGGCACGGCATGACGTGCACCGTCCTGGGGCGCGACGACATGGCGGCGCTCGGGATGGGGTCGTTCCTCTGCGTGGCGCAGGGGACGCCGGAGGAGCCGCGCCTGGTGCGCCTGGACTATCGCGGGGGGGCTCCGGATGCCCCGCCCGTGGTGCTGGTGGGGAAGGGGCTCTGCTTTGACACCGGCGGCATTTCCATCAAGCCCGCGGCCGACATGGAGTGGATGAAGTTCGACATGTCGGGCGCCGGGGGCGTGTTGGGGGCGATGGAGGCGCTCGGGCGCCTGAAGCTGCCCCTCAACGTGACCGGACTGGTGGGCGCCACCACCAACATGCCATCGGGCACCGCCGTCAAGCCGGGCGACGTGGTGCGCGCCTCCAACGGCAAGACCATTGAGATCATCAACACCGACGCCGAAGGGCGCCTGGTGCTGGCCGACCTGCTGGTCTACGCGGCCGGGCTCTCGCCGGCGCTCGTGGTGAATGCCGCCACGTTGACCGGGGCTGTCGTCATCGGGCTGGGGCACCACGCGGTGGGCGTCTTCGGCACGGACGAGGCGGCGGTCCAGGAGGTGCTCACGGCGGGCCGGCGGGCCGGGGAGCCGGGGTGGTCGCTTCCCATGTGGGATGAGTACAAGGAGCAGATCCGCTCCGACGTGGCCGACCTCCGCAACACCGGCGGTCGATCGGCGGGCTCCATCACGGCCGCCATGTTCCTGCGGGAGTTCGCCGAGGGGTATCCCTGGGTGCACCTGGACATTGCCGGTACGGCGTATACGCAGGCTGACCTGGGGTGGATCCCCAAGGGACCGACCGGCATCCCCGTGGGGACCTTCGTCGAGCTCCTCCGCGGCCGGGCGGCGCACTGACGCAGCGCGCGGCCCCGTGGGCGCGGCGGCTGGCCCCGGCGTGGCCGGCCGTCGCGTGGTGGTGCGTGCTGGGGCTGTTCACGCCCTCGAGCGGGGGCACGCAGCCGCCCCCCACGCGCCCGGTGCGCCCCCCTGCCGCCGACTCGGTCAAGCGCGCCGGGGAGCCAGCCGATTCGCTCGCCGCGCCTCGCGCCGATTCGGCCGCCATGCGTGCCCGCCTGGATTCCCTGGCGCAGCGGCGCGTCGACAGCGTGTATGCCGCCAGGCGTGCCGACACCGTCAAGACGCCCATCGCCCGCTTTGCCACGCCGCGCGTCACCGACGTGCTGGAGCGGTGGCGCTACGATCGCGCCGCGCTGCTGGCCACCGGGGCCTTCACGTTGGCCGACCTGCTGGATCGCATCCCCGGGGCCACCACCTTTCGCAGCGCCTGGGCGGCGGGCTTTCACGTGGCCACCTTCCAGGGGGACGCCCGCAAGCTGCGGCTGTTCCTCGACGGCGTGGAGGTGGATGCCATCGAACCGCGGCAGGACGGGGTACTCGACCTCACGGACATCGCGCTGTGGCCACTGGACGAGGTGGTGGTGGAACGCTCGGCCGGTGAGCTGCGGGTGTGGATGCGGAGCTGGACCGTCACCGGCACCACCCCGTGGTCACGGGCGGACATCTTCACTGGTGACCTCAACACCAACGCCTTTCGTGGCATGCTGGGGCGCCGTTGGCGCAACGGCCTCAGCCTGCAGCTGGGCGGCCAGCAGGTGGCCACGCAAACCGGGCGCGTCACGGCCTTTTCCACCGGTGGCATCCAGCGGCAGCGCGGCGATGGCACGGTGCAGGGGTTCATGGGGCGGGTGGGATGGACCCGGGGACGACTGAGCCTCGATGCCTTTGCCGTGCAGGCCGGTCGCGACCGCGATGCGCACACCGCCCGGTCGGGGTTCCAGGACCTGCCAGCCTACAAGGGCGGACGGCGCGACAGCTACCTGCGTGTGGGCTACGGTGACACCAGCACCGGCCTCTGGGCCCACGCGGTCGTCGCGGCGGCGCGTACGCGCCTGCAGGGGCTGGCCGACTCCGGACGCACCGCGGTGGATGGCGGTACGGACACCTCGGGCGCCGTGTCCGCCGACACCATCCGCGGCCGCACGCAGCAGCTGTTGGCCGTGGGGTACCGGCACTCCCGATGGGAGGTCGCGGTGGCCAATCGCCTCCGTCCCATCAACGGGGTCACCCACCAGGCCCCCTCGGCGCGGGCGGAAGCCTTCGGGGCGCGCTGGGGGGTGGGGAGCTACGCCGAATGGGGCGGTCCCGATTCCACCCGTCGCGTCGAGCTGACGGCCAGGGCCACCCCGGTCCGCTGGCTTGCCCTGGGGCTCAGTCAGCAGGCCCGGACCCCGGACGCGGGCACCGGTCGCCCCGCTACCACGTACCGACGCGCCGACCTGTTCGTGCGGCATCGGCGCCTCTGGCTGGGTGGGGGGGTGGTACAGGCGGGGCGTGATGCCATGCGCGGGCTGGGGATGCTGCAGGCCGACCCCGAGTTGCTGGAAACACTGGCGGCGTCCGGGGTGCTGTTTGGCGCCCATGGGGCGCTCTACAAGGACCTGCGACTGGAGCTGCAGGGGACGCGGTGGGACACGCCGCAGTACGGCCGGTCGCGCACCCAGCTGCGGGCAGAGTTGGCGCTGGTCAGCGACTGGCGCTCCCGCTTCCCCAAGGGCCAGTTCAGCGTGAATGCCCGGCTGGCGTACGACCTCCGCGATCCGGTGCCGTTCTACTACGGGCGCAATGGGGACGACTTCACCGTGAAGGTCACCGAGCGCGCGCAGGTGGTGTCCGCGCTGCTGGAGCTGCGCCTGCAGCAGGGCACGCTGTTCTACCAGTACCGCAACCTCACCGGGGGGGATTACGAGCAGATCCCCGGGATCACCATGCCGCCGGCCGTGCAGGTGTACGGCATCCGGTGGGAATTCTGGAACTGAGGACCGTCATGCCGATGGGAGCACGAGGATGATCCGCTCGATGACCGGGTTTGGCGCGGCCGACGGGCCCTTTGGCGGGTGGCAGCTGGTGGCCGAGGTCCGCACGGTGAACCATCGGTTCTTTTCCCCCGCCCTCAAGCTCCCCGCCGAGTGCGCGCGGTGGGAGGCGGAGGTGCGCGAGGCGCTCCGGTCGCGGGTGAGTCGCGGCCACGTGACGCTGTCGGTGCGCCTGGTGCGTCCGGACGAGGGGCCGGTGGCCATCGATCCGGTGCGCTTTGCGGCGGCGGTGGCGCAATTGCGGGCGCTGCAGCAGGCCCATGCGTTGGAGGGCGGAGTGGACTTGGCCACGGTCCTCCGCATGCCCGAGGTGATCCAATCGGGGCGCGAGGAGTCCGGGGGCACGGTGGGCGACCTGCTGGCGGTGGTGGAACAGGCGACGGCCGGGTTGGCCCGGTCGCGCGCCGAGGAGGGGGCGCGCCTGGCGGCGGTGCTGGCGCAGCGGTTGGCGGTGTTGGAGGAGGCGTTGGGGCGCATCGCCGCGCGCGCCCCCGAGCGCCTGGTGGCCCATCGGGACCGGTTGCGCTGCGCGGTGCGCGAGCTGGCGGATGGGGTGGTCGTGGACCCCCAGCGGTTGGCGCAGGAGGTGGCGTTGCTGGCGGACCGGCTGGATGTGAGCGAAGAGGTGGATCGGTTCCGATCGCACCTGGTGGCGTGCCGGCAGGCGCTGGGGACGGGGGACGGGGAGCCTGTGGGGAAGCGGCTGGGTTTCCTGTTGCAGGAAATGGTGCGCGAGGCCAATACCATCGGGTCCAAGGCTGCCGACGCCCCCATCCTGCACGATGTCGTCCAACTCAAGGAGGAGTTGGAGCGGATCCGTGAGCAGGTGGAGAACCTCGAATGAGCCGATTTCCGGTCATTCTGTCCGCTCCGTCGGGCGGGGGAAAGACAACCATCGCCAAGCGCCTCTTGGACGGGCGCGTGGACCTTGGTTATTCTGTGAGTTGCACCACGCGACCGCCGCGCGAGGGGGAGGTGGATGGGCGCGACTATCACTTCCTGTCCGACGAGGCGTTTGCGGCGCAGGTGGAGGCGGGCGCCTTTGCGGAGTGGGCCCTGGTGCATGGCTACCGCTACGGCACGCTGCGCTCCGAGGTGCGCCGGGTGCTGGACTCGGGGCGTCACGTCATCATGGACATCGATGTTCAGGGTGCGTGGCAGTTCCACGGCGCGTTTCCGGAGTCGGTGCTCGTCTTCGTGCTGCCGCCGTCGGCCGAGGTGCTGCTGTCCCGGCTGACGGGGCGGCAGAGCGAGAGCCGGGAGCGGCTGATGGTGCGGCTGCGCAACGCGCGCGACGAGTTGGCGGCGGTGGGGCGGTACCACTACGTGGTGGTCAACGACGACCTGGATCGGGCGGTGTCGCAGGTCAGCGCCATCGTCGATGCGGAGGCGTTGCGGCAGGACCGGGTGCATGCGCTCGAAGCGCAGGTCGAGGGACTCATCCGGCAGCTCGAGCGGGAACTACACGATTTCACCAAGGACGGCTGACCATGCAGGTGTTCACTCCTTCCGACGTGGCGCAGAAGGCGGACAACAAGTACCTGAGCGTCCTGATCGCGGCTAAGTTCGCGCGGGTGCTCAACGAGTTCCCCCGCGACCGCGCCCTGCACGAGAAGAAGCTCACCACGCGCGCGCTTGAGGAGCTCGCGTCTGGGGACATCGAGTATCAGGTGGTCCCGCGGCGGCGCCCGGCCTGACCGCGCCGACGCCTCGCGCGCGCCGGCGACCCCGCCGCTGAGCGATCGGGCGATGGATGCCCGGGAGCGGTTGCGCCGGTACCTGGAGCAGCGCCGGGAGCTGGGCGAGTCCGAGTTCGTCCTCGATGCCCTGTCGGTGGACGAGGCGCTGGCGTTGCTCGCGGGGGGGAAGGAGGCTGGCAAGGCGCGCGAGGGGCAGGGGAGCCCGGCGGTCACGGATCGTGACGGCGGGGCCGCCGCCGTGGGGGCTGCGCCGACCCGCCCCGACGTGCCCCCCCCGCTCCCCCCCCCGGGTTCGGTGCCCCCCCCGCCGATCGCGCCGCGGATGGCCGCGGCCGACCCGGTGGTCGGTGGCGACTGGCGCGCCGCGCTCCAAGCCACCGGCGCCTCGCGCGGGCCTGTGGAGCCGCCCCGCGTGGGGGGCGCGCCCGTCGTCGGGCCCGAGAGCACACCGGGCACGCCCGAGGCGGCGCCCTGGCCGGCGTGGCTGTCCGCGTTGGGGCTGCCAGCCGGGATCGTGCGCGCCGCCCCACCCCTGCCCGACGCGGTGTCGGCCTTGGACTCGCTGGAGGCGGTGTGGCATGCCGCGGCGGCGTGCGTGGGGTGCGCCCTGCACCGCTCGGCCCGCCATCCGGTGCCCGGCGCGGGGCATCCAAGGGCCGATCTCCTGTGCATCGGCGAGGCGCCGGGGGCCGACGAGGACGCGGCCGGCGAACCGTTCGTGGGGGAGGCCGGGCAGCTGTTGACGAAGATCCTCGCGGCGATCAACCTCTCCCGGGACGACGTGTACATCGCGAACGTCCTCAAGCACCGCCCCCCCGGCAACCGCGACCCGCTCCCCGACGAGATGCAGGCCTGTCTTCCCTTTCTCTGGCGCCAGGTGGCGCTGGTGCGTCCCCGCGTGATCCTCGCGCTGGGACGCGTGGCGGCGCAGGCGCTGACCGGCTCCACCCAGGGGATCGGGGCGCTCCGCGGTCGGGTGCATGGCGTCATGGGGATTCCGCTGGTGGCCACGTACCATCCGGCCGCACTGCTCCGCAACGAGGCGTGGAAACGACCCACGTGGGCGGACGTGCGGCTGGCCCAGCAGATCCTGCTCGCGGCGCGCGCGCACGACGGCCGGGGCGATGCTCCCGCCCCGGGGGGCGCATGACCGGCATGGCCCTGGCCCCCATGGGGGCGCCCGCGGCGGCGCCGGTGGCCCGCGACCCGTACAAGGAGCGCCGCCCGCCCTGGTCGGAGGAGGCGGAGCAGGCCGTGCTGGGCGCCATGCTCCTCGACGCCGATGCGGTCATGCGCGCCGCCGAGCACGTTGACGACACGATGTTCTATCGGGAGGGGCACCGGCGCCTCTTTCGCGCCATGTTCGGCATCACCGAGCGGGGCGGCGTGGTGGATCCGCTCACCCTCGCCGACGAGCTGGAGCGGCGCGGGGAGCTGGAGCATGCCGGGGGGCGCGAGTACCTCGCGTTCCTCCTGGACGCGGTGCCCACGGTCGCCAACGTCGAGTACCACGCGCGCATCGTGCGCGAGAAGGCGCTCATGCGGCGCCTCATCGAGGTCTCCACGGAGATCGTCGGCGAGGCGTTCGAGGGGCGGGTCACCGCCGGCGAGCTGCTGGACAGCGCCGAGCAGCGGATCTTCGGGCTGGGGCAGGCGCGCGAGAAGGCCGGCTTCGCGCGCATCAAGGAGCTGCTCTGGCCCGCCATGGAGAAGCTGGAGCTGCTCGCGCAGCGCGACCAGGTGGTCACCGGCGTCCCCACAGGGTTCACCGAGCTGGACATGATGACGTCCGGGCTCCAGCCCGCCGACCTGGTCATCGTGGCGGCGCGCCCGTCCATGGGCAAGACGGCGTTCACGCTCAACATCGCCCAGCACGCCGCCATCACCGCCAAGGTGCCGGTGGCCTTCTTCTCGCTGGAAATGAGCAAGGAGTCCCTGGTCCAGCGCATGCTCGCCTCCGAGGCGCTCGTGGACGCGCAGGCCCTGCGCAAGGGCGGCCGGGCGCTCGACGAGTCGATGCCGCGCCTGGCGCAGGCGGCCGGCATCCTCAGTCATGCCCCCATCTACATCGACGACACGCCCGGCATCGGCCTCATGGAGATGCGCGCCAAGGCGCGTCGCCTGCGGGCGGAGCACGACCTGGGGCTGATCATCGTGGACTACCTCCAGCTGATGTCCGGCCCGCCCGGCGTGGAGAACCGGCAGCAGGAGGTCTCGCAGATCTCCCGCGGGCTCAAGGCGCTGGCCAAGGAGCTGGGGGTGCCGGTCATGGCGCTCTCCCAGCTCTCGCGCGCGCCCGAGCAGCGCACCGGCGACGACAAGGGGCGTCCGCAGCTCTCCGACCTGCGCGAGTCCGGCGCCATCGAGCAGGACGCCGACGTGATCATGTTCATCTTCCGGCAGGAGGTGTACGCGGAGCGCGACGAGACCGGGCGCCTCAAGGACCCGTCGCTCGAGGGGCGCGCCGAGATCATCATCGGCAAGCAGCGCAACGGGCCCATCGGCGCCGCGCGCCTCTTCTTCCACAAGCAGTACACGCGCTTCGACAACTTCTCCCCGCGCCAGCCTCCCGCCGACTTCGGCGGGCCCAAGCTGGTGAAGGGGGACGACGACTTCGCGGGGACCCCGTTCTGAGGTCGGCGTGATGGCGCGCGCGCGCACGGTGCACCGCTGCCAGGAGTGCGGGGTGGAAGCACCGCGGTGGGCGGGGCGGTGTGACGGCTGCGGGGCCTGGAACACGCTCGTGGAAGAGGTGGTGGCGCCCCCCCCCGCCGCCGCCGGACGGCGCGCCGCGCGGGGGGTGTGGCCCGCCTCCCCCACGATCCCCCTGGGCGACGTGGTCTCGGCGGCCACCCCCCGCTGGGGGACCGGGCTGCGCGAGTTCGACTTCGTCCTGGGCGGCGGGATTGTCCCCGGCAGCCTCGTGCTGGTGGGTGGCGAGCCCGGCATCGGCAAGAGCACGCTCCTGCTGCAGGTGGCCGCGCGCCTGGCGGCGGCCGGGCTCGGCACCTTGTACGTCTCCGGCGAGGAGAGCGCCCTGCAGGTGCGGCTGCGCGCCGACCGGCTGGCCGAGGCGGCCGACGCCGCGCAGGTGGCGTTGCTCACCGAGACGTCGCTGGAGGCCATCGTGGCCACCGCGGGCGCCCCGCTCCCCTCGGGGCGGCGCGTGCAGGCGCTCGTGGTCGACTCCATCCAGACCGTGCACACCGACCAGCTCGAGGGTGCGCCGGGAAACGTGGGACAGGTGCGGGAGTGCGCGGCGCGGCTGATGCGGCTGGCCAAGGACGCGGGAATCGCGGTGTTCGTGATTGGCCACGTCACCAAGGGGGGCGGGATCGCGGGCCCCAAGACGCTCGAGCACATCGTCGACACCGTGCTGTATTTCGAGGGGGAAGGGTCGCTGGAGCACCGGGTCCTCCGCGCCACCAAGAACCGCTTTGGGTCGGTGGATGAGATCGGCGTGTTCCGGATGCTCCCCGCCGGGCTGGTGCCGGTGGAGAATCCCTCGGCGCTGTTCCTGGGGGACCGCGAGGCCGTGGCCAGCGGCAGTGCCGTGACGGCGCTCATGGAGGGGACGCGCCCCGTGTTGGTCGAGGTGCAGGCGCTCGCGGCCCGCGCCGGGTTTGGCACGCCGCAACGCGTGGCCACCGGGATCGACGGGCGCCGCCTGGCGCTGCTGCTGGCGGTGCTGGACAAGCGTGGCGGCATCTCCTGTGCGCAGCTGGATGTCTTCTGCAACGTGGTGGGCGGGATGCGCGTGCAGGAACCCGTGGCGGACCTGGCGGTCATTGCGGCGCTGGCCTCCAGCGTGGCCGACCGCCCGCTGCCGTCGCGCGCGGTGTTCCTGGGCGAGGTGGGGCTGGGCGGGGAGATCCGTCCCGTGTCCCAGGTGGAGCGTCGCCTGGCGGAAGCGGCCAAGCTCGGGATGACGCAGGCGTTCCTCGCCGAGCGCGGGGTGCCGCGCCGCACGCCGGAGGGGCTGACCGTGGTGCCCGTGGCGTCGCTGGGCGACCTGTTGCGGCGCACGGTCGGGCGGGAGGCCGCGTGAGCGATCCGGGGCCGGACGCGGGGCTGCGGCCGCCGCGGCGCATCATCCCCCCACCGGCGGTGGCGTCGCGTGGCGACGGCGTGGGCGGCGGGGCGGTGACGCGCGACGTGGGGGTGGTGATCGTGGCCGGTGGTTCGGGGCAGCGCACGGGGAGCGCCGAGCTCAAGCAGTTCCGCTGGGTCGCGGGGAAGCCCGCCTTGCTGCACAGCGTCCAGGCCTTCATGGCCCGCCCCGACGTGGCGCTGGTGGTGGTCGTGCTCCCCAAGGCGTATGCGGCCGATCCGCCGCCCTGGCTGTTCCAGTGCGACGTGGATCGATTGCTGATCTCCGTGGGGGGCGCGGAGCGGCACGAGAGCGTGGTGAACGGCCTGGAGGACCTCCCGGACGAGGTGGCGGTGGCCGTGGTGCACGATGCCGCGCGGCCGCTGGTCACCGATGACACGATCGCGCGGGTGATCGACGAGGCGCGACGCGGCCACGGGGCCATCGCGGCGCTCCCTGTGGTGGACACCCTGAAGGAGGTCGACGAGGCGGGGCGTATCGTGCGCACCGTCGACCGCGCGCGCCTCTGGCGGGCGCAGACGCCGCAGGCCTTCCCGCGGACGCTGCTCGAGGCGGCCCACGTGGCGGCGCGTCGTGACGGCGTGGGCGCCACGGACGATGCCGCGCTGGTGGAGCGGATTGGCGGCACCGTGGTGGTCGTGCGCGGGAGCGAGCGCGCCATGAAGATCACCGATCCGGGTGACTTCGCTCGCGCCGATGCGCTGAGCCTGCTGCCGGACTGACCTCCCGTGGCGGCCCTTCCCACCGTGCCGTTCTGGTCGCCCGAGGAGGTCGAGGGCGCCCTCGCCGGGGCGCTGGCCCATCTGGAGCGCGGTGGGGTCCTCGCCTACCCCACGGAGACGGTGTACGGCTTCGGCACTGCCGTGGACCACCCCTCGGTGGAGTCGCTGGTGCGCCTCAAGGGGCGTCCGCCCGGCAAGCCGTTCCTGCTGCTCATCGGCGACCCGCAGCAGGTGCATCGGCTGGACCTGCACCTCCCGGCGTACGCCGCGCACCTCGCGGCGCGCTACTGGCCCGGCCCGCTCACGCTGGTGCTGCGCGGTGGGGAGGGGCGGGTGCCGCCCCGGTTGCGGGGGCCCGAAGGGGGGGTGGCCGTGCGGTGGACGCCCCACCCAGGCCTGCAGCGCCTGCTGGCCGCCCATGGCGAGCCCATCACGAGCACCAGCGCCAACCGCCCCGGGGTACCGCCCGCCGTGTCCGCCTCCGAGATTGCCGACCAGTGGCCTGAAGCGATCCGCCGCGGCCTGCTGCACGTGCTGGACGGCGGCCGCCTGGCGCCGTCTCCTCCGTCCACCGTGGTCGACTGCACCGGCCGTCGTCCGCGCGTGATCCGCCCCGGGGTGCTGTCGGCGGGCGAGCTGCGACGCTGCGTGCCCGACCTGCTGGGCGACACCTGACCCGGGCCTTCCGCCTTCATGCATCTCCTCTTCGTTTGCACGGGCAACACCTGTCGCAGCCCGCTGGCCGAGGTCGTGGCGCGGCGGGAACTCGCGGCGCGCGGTGCCGCGCATGTCACCGTGGGCAGCGCCGGCACCCATGCCTGGCCCGATGCGCCCGCGTCGGATGGGTCCCTGCTGGTCGCCATGGAGCGGGGGATGGACCTCAGCGGGCACCGCGCGCGTGCGCTGACCCCGGCGCTGGTGGCCGAGGCGCACGTCATCCTGACCATGGGGAGCGGCCACCTGGATCTGGTGGAGGCGATGGGGGGGGCGGGGCGTGCGGCGCTGCTGGGCGGGTACGGTGACCACACCGGGCGTCCCATCGCCGACCCGTTCGGCGGTGACCTGGACCAGTACCGCGTGACCTGTGCGGAGATCGAGGCCGAAGTGCGCGCAGCGCTCGATCGCCTCCTGCCGACGGCGGGCACCGCACCGGCGTGAACGCGCCCTCCCCCAGGCCGGTGGTCGCGCCGCGCGCCGCCGATCCGCCGTCGCGCCTGGTGCTGGTGGGGCACCCGGTGGCGCACTCGCGCTCCCCCGCCATGCAGGGGGCGGCGTTGCGGGCCGCGGGGCTGTCCGTGAGCTATGCGGCGCTCGACGTGCCCCCGGACGCGGTCCCCCCAACACTGGCGGCGCTCGCACGGGAGCGGGTGGGCGGCAACGTGACCATCCCGCACAAGGAGGTCGTGGCGACCGCGGCGGGTCGGCTGACCGCCATGGCCGCCCGGGTGGGCGCGGTAAACACCTTCTGGCACGACGGCGACACGCTGGTGGGGCACAACACCGACGTTGACGGGGCGCGAGCGGCCCTGGCGGCGATCTGGCCGCAGCACATGGAGGCCGCCCCCGTGCTCCTGCTGGGCGCCGGTGGATCGGCGGCCGCTGTGCTGGTTGCGCTGGCGGAGCGCGCGCACGGCGGGATCCTGGTGGCTGCCCGCACCCCACGCCGTGCCGAACAGGTGGCGGCGCGCGTCGGCGTGCCGATCCGCGTGCTGGCGCCCCCTCGGCAGGGCGCCGCAGCGACGGGCGTCACCGAACACCTGGTGCGGCGTGCCGGCGTGGTCATCAACGCCACCCCGATCGGACTTGAGGGGGCGGCGATGCCGGTCCCGCCGGAATGGATTGCCCCGGGGCATGCGGTGCTGGACCTGGTCTATGCCCCAGGCGGCACGGCGTGGGTGCGCGCCTGTCGGGAGGCCGGACGGGTGGCCGAGGACGGCACGCGCATGCTGGTGGAGCAGGGCGCCCACGCGTTCGAGGCCTGGTTCGGCATCGCCCCGGACCGGGAGGCCATGTGGGCCGCCGCGGTGCCCCCGTGACCGGGCTCGGGGGCGGTCGGCGGTCGCCGTTGGCGGCGCTGGCCGGCGGCATCCGGGACCTGTTGCTCCCGCCCGCCTGCGCCGTGTGTCGCACCGCCCATGCCCCGCGCCATGGCGAGGTGGTGTGCCCTCGGTGCCAGGCGGGGATCGTGCCGCTGGCCTGGCCGCAGTGCGGACGGTGCGGCCATCCCCGGGGCGGCGCCCCCGTGGCGTGGCCCGGTGCTGCGGCGCTGCCCCCCTGCCGGTGGTGCGAGCGGTGGCCGGCCGTGGTGCGCGCCGTGCGCTCGGTGGGATGGATGGAGCCCGGCACCGCGGGCGTGCTGGTGCACGCGCTCAAGTACGAGGGATGGACGGCGGTGGCCACCACGATGGCGCGGGCGATGGCGCGGCTGGAGTGGCCGGAGGACGTGGTGGCCGAGCGCACGGCGCTGGTGCCGATGCCGCTGTCGCCCGCGCGCGAGCGGGAGCGCGGCTACAACCAGGCCGAACGGCTGGCGTCGGCGCTGTCGGCCGCGTGGGGCCTCCCCGTGTGGTCGTGGGCCCTGCGTCGGGTGCGGCACACCGACTCGCAGGTCCGGTTGACTCCGTCCCAGAGGGTGGCGAATGTTTCCGGGGCGTTTGCGGTGCCCCGCGAGGCCGGGCGCCGGCTCGCCGGTGCGCACGTGGTGCTGGTGGACGACGTGGTGACCACCGGGGCGACGGCCGCCGCTGCCGCGGAGGCCCTGGTGGCTGGTGGCGCGCGCATTGCCAGTGTGGTGACCTTCGGGCGGGCCCCCGATCCCGGGGACGCCGTCGCCCTTGACTTCGACTCCGACCGGACGTGACACGCATGGCCATTCGTGTGGGCATCAACGGCTTCGGCCGCATCGGCCGCCAGGTGCTGCGGGCCGCCTTCCAGCAGGGGGTCGCCGACCTCGAGTTCGTGGCGATCAACGACCTGACCGACACCGCCACCCTGGCGCACCTCTTCGCCTACGACTCGGTGCACGGCCGCTACGATGGCGAGGTGACGCACGATGCGGACGGCATCACCGTGGACGGGGTGCGGATCCGCATCCTCGCCGAGCGGGACCCGGCCCGCCTGCCGTGGAAGGAGCTGGGCGCGGACATCGTGCTCGAGTCCACGGGGCGCTTCACCAATGCCGCCGACGCCCGCAAGCACCTGGAGGCGGGTGCCCGCAAGGTGATCATCTCCGCGCCGGCCACCAACGAGGACCTCACCGTGGTGATGGGGGTCAACTCGGACAAGTACGACCCCGCCGCGCACCATATCATCTCGAACGCCTCGTGCACCACCAACTGCCTGGTGCCAATGGTGAAGGTCATCCGGGACGCCTTCGGCTTCGTCCATGGCTCCATGGTGACGATCCACAGCTACACCAACGACCAGTCGATCCTGGACCTCCCGCACAAGGACCTGCGCCGGGCGCGTGCCGCGGCGGTGTCGATGATCCCCACCTCCACCGGCGCGGCGAAGGCCACCTCGCTGGTCATCCCCGAGGTCAAGGGGAAGATTGACGGCGTGGCGGTCCGGGTGCCCACGCCCGACGTGTCGCTCACCGACCTGACCTGCGTGGTCGAGCGCCCGGTGACGCGTGACGAGGTGAATGCGGCGTTCCGCGCCGCGAGCGAGGGGGGGCTGGCCGGTGTGCTGGGCTACAGCGAGGTGCCGCTGGTGTCCGTGGACTACATCGGCGACCCGCACTCCTGCACCTTGGACGCCCTCAGCACCATCGTGATCAACGGGACGCTCGTGAAGGTCTCGGGGTGGTACGACAACGAGTGGGGCTATTCCTCGCGCTGCGTCGACCTGCTGCGCTTCATCGGCGCCCGGCTCTGAGCCGCCGGTGGCCATCCGGACGATCCGCGACCTGACGCCGGCCGAGGTGGCCGGCCGTCGGGTGTTGGTGCGCGTCGATTTCAACGTGCCGCTGGACGCGGCTGGGGAGGTGGCGGACGACACCCGCATCGTGGCCGCGCTGCCCACGCTCCACGCGCTGCTGGACCGTGGCGCCCGGGTGGTGCTGCTGTCGCACTTCGGGCGTCCGAAGGGGGGCCCCGACGCGCGCTATTCGTTGGCACCCGTGGCCCGGCGGCTGGCCGAACGGCTGGGACGCCCCGTGACGTTTGTCGCCAGCACCATCGGCCCCGAGGCCGTGGCGGCCACCCGGGCGCTGGCGCCAGGGAGCGCCGTGCTGCTGGAGAACACCCGATTTCTCGCGGGGGAGGAGCAGGATGACGACGGGGTGGCGCGCGCCTTGGCCGAGTTGGGGGACGTGTACGTCAATGACGCCTTCGGGGCCGCGCATCGGGCCCATGCCAGCACCGCCGGCGTGGCCCGTCATTGCCGTCCCGCCGTGGCCGGGCTGCTGATGGAACGTGAGCTGGCGTATCTGGGCGATGCGCTGGAGTCGCCCGCCCGCCCCTTCGTGGCCATCCTGGGGGGCTCGAAGATCTCCGGGAAGATCGACGTGGTGGAGGCGTTGCTGCCCAAGGTGGACCACCTGCTCATCGGTGGGGCCATGGCCTGCACGTTCTTCCGGGCCATGGGGATGGAGACCGGGCGGTCCCTGGTGGAGGAGGATCGCGTGGCGCTGGCGGCGGGGCTGCTGGCACGGGCCGGCGATCGGTTGGTGTTGCCGGAGGACGCGCTGGTGGCGCCGACGATGGATGCCGGGTCGGCACGGAGCGTGGAGCGCGACGCCATTCCCCCCGACGAGGCGATGTTCGACATCGGACCCGCGTCCGCGGCCCGCTACGCGGACCTCATCCGGACGGCGCGCACCGTGCTCTGGAACGGCCCGATGGGGGTGTTCGAGCGCCCACCGTTCGACGCCGGGACCGTGGCGGTTGCCAGGGCCATGGCCGAGGCCACCGCGCGCGGCGCCACGACAATCGTGGGCGGTGGGGACTCGGCGGCGGCGGTGGCGCTTGCCGGGCTGGACGCGCAGATGTCCCACGTCTCCACCGGCGGCGGGGCCTCGCTGGAGTTCCTCGAGGGGCGTCCGCTCCCCGGGGTGGTTGCCCTCGATACCCGGTGAGCACCCGCATGACTGTGACCCCGGTGTTCGCCGCCAATTGGAAGCTCAACCATGGCCCCTCGGATGCGCGGGCCTTCCTGCAGCGCTTCCTCGCCTTGGTGCCCCGGCAGCAGGATCGCACCCTGCTGTTCTTTCCCTCGGCCCTCGCGGTGCCGGCGGCCGTCGAGGAGCTGCGCGACCGCCCCGAAGTCCTCGTGGGGGTCCAGAACATCCATGCCGAAGTGCAGGGGGCGTTCACCGGCGAGAACTCGGTGGCGCAGGCGCGGGACGCGGGGGCCCGGGTCGTCCTCGTGGGGCACTCCGAGCGCCGGCACCTGTTCGGGGAGACCGACGCCGACACGGCGCGCAAGGTGGCGCTGGCCGTCCAGGCGCGCCTGGTGCCGCTGCTGTGCGTGGGGGAGACGTTGGCGGAGCGGGAAGGGGGATTGGTGCAGGCGGTGGTCCAGCGGCAGCTGGAGGCGGGGCTGGCGCCCTTGGACGACACCCAGGCCGCCGGCGTCCTCGTGGCGTATGAGCCGGTGTGGGCCATCGG
>JBILKP010000029.1:0-18426 GCA_044376625.1 Gemmatimonas sp.
GGCGCCTTGGGGGCCGAGGCGCAGGCGCCCAGGGCGCCCACGGCGAGGGCGCCGGCCGCGAGGAGCGCCGCGACTGGGGCGTGCCGGCCGGTCACTTGGCCTCCAGCGGGGCCGCGTCCATCCGGAGCACCGCCTCCAGCAGCACGTTGGCGCCGGTGGTGATGGCCTCGGGGGTGGAGTACTCGCGCGGGGAGTGGCTTATGCCGTCCACGCTGGGGATGAAGATCATCCCCATGGGGCACACGCGCGCCATGTTCTGCGCGTCATGCCCCGCGCCGCTGGGGAGCGACCGCGTGGCCAGCCCGCGCGCGGCGGCGCTGTCGCCGATGAGCGCGCGCACCCGCGGGTCGCACAGCGCGGGATCGTGCACGGTGAGCGGCGCGTACGCGAACGTGGTCCCCGTGTCGGCGGCGATGGCCTGGGCGCCGGCCCGGATGGCCTCGTACAGGCGCACCACCTTGGACTGGTCGAGGTCGCGCAGCTCCAGCGTGCACACCACCTTGCCGGGAATGACGTTGGGGGCGCCAGGGTACGCCTGCATCCGCCCCACGGTCCCCACCTGCCGCCCGGCCTCGCCGCGCACGGTGCGGTTGACCAGCTCGGTGAAGCGCGCGGCCGCCAGCATGGCGTCGCGCCGCTGGTCCATGGGGGTGGTGCCCGCGTGGTTGGCGAACCCCTCGATGGTCACCTCCCACTGGTGCAGCGCCACGATCCCCTCCACCACGCCAATGGGGAGGCCGGCGGCGTGCAGCGTCCCCCCCTGCTCGATATGCAGCTCCAGGTAGCCGTGCACGCTGCCTGGGCGCAGGCGCGTCTCCTCCAGCCGGTCGGGGTCGCCCCCCAGCAGGCGGACCCCGTCGCGCAGCGTCACCCCGCTGCGCGCGGTGAGCGCCAGCTCCTCGGCGGTGATGCGCGCCGCCGTGGCCATGTTGCTCCCCCAGGTGCCCCCCTCCTCGTTCTGCCAGACCACCACGTCCAGCGGATGGCGCGTGGTGACGCGCTGCTCGTTGAGGGTGCGCACCACCTCCACGGCGCCGATGACCCCCACGTTGCCGTCGTAGTTCCCCCCCTCGGGGACGGAGTCGACGTGCGACCCGAAGACGATGGGGCGCGCGGCAGCGTCGGTGCCGGCGCGTCGGCCGAAGAGGTTGCCGGCGCGGTCGGTGCGCACCGCCAGCCCGGCCTCGCGCATGCGGTCCGTGACGTAGCGGCGCGCGTCCAGGTCGGCCTGCGTGTAGGCCAGGCGGGTGACGCCCCCCTGCGGATTGCGCCCGAAGGCCGCCAGTGCGGTGAGGTCGCCGTTGAGGCGCGTCCCGTTCACGGCGAGGGCCCGCGGGGCGCCCCCACCCCAGCCGGCGCGGGGGAGCAGGGCGCCGGCCGCGGCGCCGGCGACGAGGCGGGTGAAGTGGCGGCGGTCCATCCCCGAATTAAGCGCCGGGCCCTAGCTTCCCGCCATGCCCGATCCCTCGGAGACCCGGATGTCCTGGTGGCGCCTGGCCCTGCTGGCCGTGGTGGGGTGGCAGGCCGCCGTCCCGCTGCGCGACAGCGACTGGGGACTGTTCGGCGGCATCACCTTCGGGGTGCATGAACTGGGGCACCTGGTGTTCATGCTGACGGGGAACGAGTTCCTCACGGTGGCGGGGGGCTCGCTGCTGCAGCTGCTGGTGCCGCTGGGCGCGGTGTGGCTGATGCGCGACCGCGGCGACGCGCTGGGGGTGGCGGTGGCGGTGCTGTGGCTGGCAGCGTCGCTGGGGAACCTCTCGTGGTACATCGGCGACGCACGCGACCTGGTGCTGCCGCTGGTGAGCATGGGGGGCGAGGGGGACGACCACGACTGGAGCTACCTGCTGCGCACGGTGGACCTGCTGGAGCAGGAGAAGCGGATCGCCGCGGCGGTGCGCGGGGCGGGGTGGGTGGCGTGGGGGGGCGCGCTGCTGTGGGGCGCCCGCCACGGGGCGCGGCGCCCCATCCGCCCCCGCTGGTGACCCGCGGGTAGCTTTCCGGCATGTACGCGATCATCGGGGCCGGCCCCATGGGGCTGGCGTGCGCGCGCAACCTGCAGCAGCTGGGGATCCCCTTCCGCGGCTACGACCGGCACACGGGCCCCGGCGGGCTGTGGGACATCGACAACCCGCACAGCACGCTGTACCAGTCGGCGCACCTCATCAGCTCGCGGCACATGACGGAGTTCGCGGAGTTCCCCATGCCCCCCGGGCCCGCGTATCCGCACCACACCGAGCTGCGGCGGTACTTCCGCGACTACGCCGCACACTTCGGGCTGACCGGGCACTTCGCGTGGGGAACGCGGGTGGAGCAGGTGGCCCCCCTGCCCGACGGGCGCTGGGCGGTGACCACGGTGCCCGAGCCCGGGCGCGATGCATTCGCCCCCGCCGACGTGGTGCGTGCCACCACGGTGCACGACGGCGTGCTGATCGCCTCGGGGGTGCTGCACCACCCGCACTGGCCCACGCTGCCGGGCACGTTCACGGGGCGCGTGATGCACTCGGCGGAGTATCGCACCCCCGACGTGTTCGACGGGCAGCGCGTGCTGGTGGTGGGGTGCGGCAACAGCGGCGCCGACATCGCGGTGGACGCGGTGCACCGTGCCGCGCGCGTGGACCTGTCGGTGCGGCGCGGCTACTACTTCGTCCCCAAGTTCATCATGGGGCGCCCCACCGACACGCTGGGGGGCGCGATCCGCCTGCCGCGCGCGCTCAAGCAGCGGCTGGACGCGCTGCTGGTGCGGCTGGTGATGGGACGCCCGTCGGACTACGGGCTGCCGGACCCCGACTACCGCATGTACGAGGCGCACCCGGTGGTCAACTCCCTGGTGCTGCACCACCTCGGGCAGGGGGACATCACCCCGCGCGGGGCGCTGCGCGCCATCGAGGGGCGCACGGTGACCTTTGCCGACGGGGCGCGCGCCGAGTATGACGTGCTGCTGCTGGCCACGGGGTACCAGCCGGAGTTTCCGTTCATCGATGCGCGGCTCCTCAACTGGGCCGAGGGGCCCGCGCCGCGGCTGTTCCTCAACACCTTCCATCCCGAGCGGGACACGCTGTTCCTGATGGGGATGCTGGAGGCGGCGGGGCTGGGGTGGGAGGGGCGCAACCGGCAGGCGGAGCTGGTGGCGCTGTACATCCGGCAGCTGGCGGCGGGGACGGCCAGTGCGCGCGCGCTGCAGGCGCGCAAGCGGCAGGTGGACAGCCCCGCGGTGCGCGGCGGCTACCGCTACCTGCCGCTGGACCGCATGGCGTACTACGTGCACAAGGAGAGCTACCTGCGCACGGTGCAGCGGGAGATCGACCTGCTGCGCGCCGACCTGGCCCCCGGCCCGGCGGTGCCGTGAACGACGCGCTGCCGCTGGCGCTGGCCCCCGGGGGGCTCGCGGCGCTGAACGTGCTGCTGGCGTGCCTGATGTTCGGCGTGTCGCTGACGCTGCGCCCCGAGGCGTTTGCGCAGGTGTGGCGCGCTCCGCGCGCGGCGGCCACGGGGCTGGCGGCGCAGTACGTGGCGGTGCCGGCGCTCACCTGCCTGCTGGCGTGGGCGCTGCGGCTGGACCCGCCGCTGGCGCTGGGGATGATCCTGGTGGCGGCGTGCCCCGGTGGGTCGTTCTCCAACGTGCTCACCTGGCTGGCGCGCGGGAACGTGCCGCTGGCGGTGGGGCTCACGGCGGTGTCCAGCCTGGCGGCGCCGGTGGTGATGCCGCTCAACTTCGCGCTGTACGGGTGGCTGAACCCCGTCACGCGCCCGGTGCTGCGCGCCATCGAGATCCCCGCCGGGGGGATCCTGTCGCTGGTGCTGTTCGTGCTGGCGGTGCCGCTGCTGGCGGGGATGTGGACCGGGCGGCGCTTCCCCGTGATGGCGGCGCGCGTGGAGCGCCCGCTGCGCGCGGTGGCCACGACGGTGTTCCTGGCATTCGTGGCGCTGGCGTTCGCGAAGAACACCGCCCTGTTCGTGGCGCGCTTCGACCAGTTCTTCTGGGTGGTGGTGGGGCAGAACCTGCTGGCTATGGCGGTGGGATACCTGGCGGCCACGGCAGCGCGGCTGCCGGAGGCCGACCGGCGCGCGCTCACCATCGAGGTGTCGATCCACAACACCGGGCTGGGGCTGGCGGTGCTGTTCACCTTCTTCCCGCAGGCCGGGGGGATGATGCTGGTGACCGCCTTCTGGGGGGTGTGGCACCTGGTGTCGGGGCTGGGGGTGGCGCAGTGGTGGGCGCGGCGGCCGCTGCCGCCGGTGCCGGGGGCGCCGGCGTAGCGCATGCGGGTCCTCCTCACCGGCGCGGCGGGGTATGTGGGCACGCTGCTGGGCGCGCGGCTGGCCGCGGTGCCCGGGGTGTCGGTGCAGGGCATCGATGTGCGCGGGCGCGGCGGGCACGCGCCGTCCCCAGGGGGCGTGGCCATTCGCACCATGGACATCCGCGACCCGGCGCTGGGCGCGCTGCTGCGCGACGAGCGCATTGGCGCCGTGGTGCACCTGGCCGCCGTGCTGGAGCCCACGCGCGACCGCGCGCGCGACTTCGACATCGACGTGAACGGCACGCGGAACGTCATCGCCGCCTGCGTGGCGGCGGGGGTGCGGCACCTCACGGTGACCAGCAGCGGCGCGGCGTACGGCTACCATGCCGACAACCCGGTGCCGCTGCGCGAGGAGCACCCGCTGCGCGGCGACGCGGCCTTCTCGTACGCCGACCACAAGCGGCAGGTGGAGGCGCTGCTCGCGGAGGCGCGCGCGCGGCACCCCGCGCCGGGGCAGCTGGTGCTGCGCGTGGGCCCCGTGGTGGGGGCCACCACCCGCAACCAGATCACCGCGCTGTTCCACCGGCGCGTGCTGCTGGCCGTGCGCGGGTGCGATGCCCCCTTTGCCTTCGTGTGGGACGAGGACCTGGTGGCGGTGCTGGCGCAGGGGGTGCTGCAGGGGATCACCGGGATCTACAACGTGGCCGGCAGCGGCGCGCTGTCGGTGCATGACCTCGCCGCGCGGCTGCGCAAGCCGGTGCTGGCGCTCCCGGCTGGCGTGCTGCGCGCGGCGCTCTGGGCGGGGCGTCGGCTGGGGGTGTCCCGCTACGGCCCCGAGCAGGTGCGCTTCCTGCAGCACCGTCCCGTGCTGGCCAACGACCGGCTGCTGGCCGCCTTCGGCCCCGTGCTGCAGAAGGATGCGGCGGCGGCCTTCGACCACTTCGCCGCGGCGCAGGGGCTGCTGCCGTCGCGGGGGCGGTGATGGACGCCGGCCCCAGGTCTGCCGCGCGCGTCACCTGCATCACGGGCGGCGCCAGCGGGCTGGGGTGGGCGCTGGCGGAGGCGTGCCTGGCGCGCGGCGATGCCGTGGTGCTGGCTGATCGCGACGCGGCGTTGCTGGCCCAGCGCGAGGCGCAGGTGGGGGACCCGTCACGGCTGCTGGCGGTGGCGGGGGACCTCACCGACGACGACGTGCGCACCCGGCTGGTGGAGGCCGTCTCGGCGCGCTTCGGACGACTGGACGTGCTGGTGCACAACGCCGGCATCACGCACCGCTCGCCGGCCAAGCGCACCGACCCGGCGGTGATCCGCCGCGTGATGGAGGTGAACTACCACCTGCCCGTGGCGCTCACGGCGCTGGCGTTGCCGCTGCTGCGCGCGTCGCACGGGAGCCTGGTGTGCATCGGCTCCATGGCCGGGTGGATGCCGGTGCCGGGGCGCGCGGGGTACGGTGCCGCCAAGGCGGCGCTGGCGCAGTACTTCGAGGTGCTGCGGCAGGAGCTGGTGGCCGACGGGGTGCACGTGCTGATGGTGTACCCCAGCTTCCTGGACACCCCCATCGAGCGGAACGCCCTGGGGGCCGATGGAGGGGCCGCGCCGCACGCGCGCAGCACCGTGGGACGCGTCCGCAGCGCCCCGTGGCAGGCGGCGCGCATTGTGGCGGCGCTGGAGGCCAGGCGGGCCGAGGTGCCGCGCGAGTGGCTGCCGGGGTTCGGGGCGTGGCTGTGGGCCACCTGGCCGGCGCTGCATCGGCGGCTGATGGCGCGCCGGTTCGGGGGGGAGCTGGGGTAGAGGGGGCGCCGCCTCGCGAATCTCCCGCCCCCCCGCGCCGTACGGCGAGTGCCCCCGGTTCAAACCCTTTGGTGCCCCGTCCCATCCAATTGGGCGACACCACCTGGGGCCATGCACACACTCGCCGTGACCGGATACCTCCCACACCCTGACGCACCCAGCCGTCCGCGGGATCTCCCCCGGACCGGGGGCGTGGCGGCGGTGGATGATGACCGGGCCGACGTGGCGGCCGCGGCCGGCGGAGACCGGCGCGCCTTCGAGCGGCTGTACCGCCGCCATGGCCAGCGGGTGTTTGCCCTGTGCCTGCGCATGACCGCCGACCGCTCGCTGGCCGAGGAGCTGGTGCAGGACGTGTTCGTGCGCGTGTGGCACAAGCTGGGGACCTTCCGCGGCGATGCGGCCTTCGGGAGCTGGCTGCACCGTGTGGCGGTGAACGTGGTGCTGGGGCGCCCGGCGCGCCCTCGCGAGACCGGCAACGAGGCGCTGCTGCACGAGGCGCCGGCGCGTGCCGTGCCGGTGGGTGACCGCCTGGACCTGGAGGGGGCCATCGCCGGGCTCCCGGAGGGGGCGCGGCGCGTGTTCGTGCTGCACGACGTGGAAGGTTACACGCACGAGGAGATCGGCATGCTCCTTGGCATCACATCCGGCGGCAGCAAGGCGCAGTTGCACCGTGCGCGCCTGCTGCTGCGCGAGGCCCTGACCCGATGACCACCCCGGACATGAGCTGCGCGCGCTTTGACGCGCTGCTGGGCGACCTGCTGGACGACACGCTGGACGATGCCACGCGCGAGGCGTGCGGGCGGCACCGTGCCGCGTGCCCCGCCTGCGCCGCGCTGCTGGCGGAGCTCAGCGCCATCACGGCCGCCGCCGCCATCGTGCCGCTGGCCGCGCCGTCGCACGACCTGTGGCCTGCCATCGAAGCGCGACTGGAGACCCCGGTGGTGCCGGTGGGGCAGGGGCACCCCGCGCCCCGTGCCGCGCTGCCGTGGCGGCGCCTTGCCGCGGCCGCGGTGCTGCTGGTGACGGCGAGTGCCGGCGCCACGTGGATGGTGGCCCGGCGCGAGCCGGCCGGGGCGCCGGCCACCCCGGTGGTGGCCGTGGGCCATGCCCCCACCGTGGCACTGGACTCGCTGTACGGCCGCGAGATCGCGCGGCTCCACCAGGCGGCCGAAGGGTCGCTGGGGCAGCTGGACAGCGCCACGGCCGCCGTGGTGCGCCGCAACCTCGCCATCATCGACCAGGCCATCCGGGAAAGCCGCGTGGCGCTGGCGGCCGATCCGCAGAGCGGTTTCCTCCTGGAGCAGCTGGACCGTGCCTACGGGCGCAAGGTTGGCCTGCTCCGTCGTCTCACCCTCCTCTGATGGTCGCCCCGACGATGACCCGCCTCCCCGCTGCCGCCCTCGCGCGCTCGGCCCGCCCCCTGCGGCCGGGCGCGGCCTTCGCGCTGTTTGCCCTCCCCCTCGCGTCCGCCGGCGCACAGGTGCGCGACACCACCCTGGCGCTGGAGCGCGGCGCCACGGTGGAGGTCGCGGGGGGATCCACCAACATCCTGGTCACCACCGGGACCGACCGCGTGGTGCGCGTGCGCGGGAGCGACGAGGCCAGGGTGTCGGTGCGCGCCACCGGCCGCTCGCTGCTGGTGAACGCCCCCGGGCGCCGTGACGGCGCGGAGGTGGCGCTGGTGGTGCCGCGCGGGACCACGCTGCTGGTGCGCACCCAGTCGGGGGACGTGTCCGTGGTGGGGACGGGCGCCGATGTGGAGGCCGAGACCTTCTCGGGAGACGTGCGCGTGGAGACCGCGGCGCGTGTGCGGGTGGAAACCGTATCCGGGGACGTGACGCTGCGCGCGGTGCGCGAGGGGGCGCGGGTGGAGGTCACCAGTGGCGACGTGCGAGTGGACGACCTCGACGGCGACCTGGAGGTGAGCGCCACCTCGGGGAGCGTGGTGCTGCGCGGGGTGGCGTCGCGACGGGTGGCGGTGCAGGTGGTGAGTGGCGAGGTGGAGTGGACCGGGGCGCTGGCGGACGACGGCCGCTACGAGTTTGGCGCGCACTCCGGCGGGGTGCGCCTGGCGCTGCCGCGCGATGCGCGCGCCGCGCTGCAGGTGCGCACCTTCAGCGGCGAGCTGGACGCCGGGCCGTTTCCGCTGACGCTGCTCCCCGAGGCCGCCCCGCGCCCCCGCGACCGGGAGGAGCAGCGTGCGATGGCCGAGGCGCGCGAGAAGCTGGCCGCCCTGCGCGACTCGCTGCGCCGGTATGCCGGCGACTCGTTGCGTCGCGAGCAGGAGCGCCAGCGGTCCCGCGCCGGCGATCGCCAAGGCGATCGCGCCGCGGGCGCGTGGGAGCGGGACTTCGAGCGCTCGGTGGAGGGGTTGGTGGAGAGCGTCATGCGCGGCGTGGCCGTGGGGATGGAATCCGTGCTGGGCGCGGCGGACCAGCTGGCCGACCGCGGGCGCGGGCGACGGTTCACGCTGGGGCGCGGCGACGGCCCACGCGTGACCCTCTCCAGCTTCAGCGGCACCATCCGGCTGCGCCCGCTGGACGGCGCCGCGCCGCGGCGCGAGTGAGGCGTCCCGTCTTGTTCCCTGGTGGTCTTCCCTCTTTCCCGGATCACGTCATGCATCCACGTCACCTGTTGGTGTCAACCCTGCTCCTCTCCGCCATGGCCGCGCTGCCGGCCCGCGCCCAGCAGCGCGATCCCGATGCCTTCCGCCTGGACGCGCCGCTGGGCGCCGGGCGCACGGTGCACATCCACGACGTGAACGGCAGCATCACCGCCGCGCGCGCCAGCGGCGACCGCGTGGAGGTGCGCGCCGAGAAGCAGTGGCGGCGCGGCGACCCCGACGCCGTGCGGATCGTGCAGCGCACCGCGGCCAACGGCGACCTGGTGGTGTGCGCGCTGTGGAACGACGCCGAGTGCACCGACAACGGCATCCGTGGTGGGCGCGGGCGCTGGACCGACCGCAACGACGTGTCGGTGGCGTTCACGGTGCGCGTCCCGGACGGCGTGCACGTGGACCTGCACACCGTGAACGGCGGCGTCACCGCTGAGGGGGTCACCGGCATGGTGGACGTGGAAACCGTGAACGGCAGTATCACCGCGCGCAGCACCGGCGGCCCCGTGCGCGCCGAGACGGTGAATGGCAGCATCCGCGCCACGCTGGGGAAGCTGGGGGGTGACGACCTGCGCTACGAGACGGTGAACGGCAGTATCACCCTGGAGCTGCCGGCCGATGCGAACGCCGCCGTGGCGCTGGAGACGGTGAACGGAAGCGTCTCCACGGACCTTCCGGTGACGGTGCAGGGGCGCATCTCGCGCAAGGCGCTGCGGGGCACCATCGGGCGTGGCGGGCCGCTGGTGAAGGCGGAGACGGTGAACGGCAGCATCACGGTGCGGCCCGCGGGGTGACCCCGCGGCGCCGGTCACCGCCCTAGAGCGTCAGCGCGACCGACATTACCGCCATCAGCCCCGTCCGGCTTGCGCCGGGGCGCCCCGCCCTGGGCCACAGCGCCTCGTCGGAGCGAAAGGTGCGCACCTCGGTGCGCCACAGCACCCGCGGCTCGGGGGCGACATCGAGCCCGAGCGAGGCCCCCGTCGTCCGGAAGCCACCCGGCGTGCCGGTGGACACGAGCACCTGCCGACCATCGAAGAGGTGCTCCGCGCGTCCGACCACCTTCACGCCGGGCGCCAGCGACCGCCGCGCGATCAGCGTCGAGCCCGTCCAGCGGTCGGTGCCCCCCCCGGGGCGCCGCTGCCGTCCCAGGTCCACCACGCCCGACAGCTCCCATCCCGGGGGGGTCCACCGCCCCAGGAACTGCGACAGCACACGCACCCGCGACGGCAGCGAATCCGGCTGCTCGTTCCCCGTGAACGCCGCCCACCCGAGCAGCACCGTCGGACGGGGCGTCCAGTCGACGCGGGCGCCGACCGCCTTGTCCGCATTCGTCTCCGACACGTTCTGCCACCCGTTCATCAGGTGCAGCTGCGCCGTCACCGTGGGCCCGGCCTGCCAGGTGAGCTTGGCGCCGCTCAGGTAGTACGGGGTGTAGTCGGCGATCAGCGAGCGGGTGTAGGTGGGGTTGTCGCGGGAGATCCACCCCTCGAGGCCGACATACGAGAAGTAGATCCCGCCGTCCCACCACAGCCGCGGGTGGAGGCGGAGCCCGACCGTGGCCTCCTGGATGGTGCGCGAGAGCACGCCCCCGGACACGGCCCCCACCTGCGGCTCGGCGAAGGAGTTGCTCTGCACCGACGTCCCCGCCTGCAGGGCAAGCCGGCCGCGCATGCGCTCGCCGGTGAGCACCGCCTCGACAAAGGCGAGGTTGATGTTGAACTCGTTGTGGCGGGCCGGCTGCGTGGTGAAGGCGCGGTCCAGCGCCCGCGGGCGACCCGCGTCCCACGCATAGTAGCCGTCGATGAAGCCGCCGTACGCGACTCGGGGCGGAACCGTGTCGCGACGCGCGCTGTCCGGCGGGGGCGCGACGACGCCGGACAGTTGCAGCGCGGCCACCACGGCAAGCGGGATCATGCCGTCACGGCACCCGGTACAGCCAGCTGGCCTTCACGAAGAAGCCGTCGCCGGTGCGGTCCAGCTCCCGGAAGCGGAAGGCGAACGCCTCGTTGAGGCTGGCCCCGTACCCCAGGTACACCACCTTCCCGGGGCTCGGGAAATAGGAGAAGAGCCAGTCGGCGCGGATGGCGTTGGTCTGGCTGCGGGTGGAGCGCGCGTATCCGCCGCTGCTGCTGCGCAGCAGGATGGGGCGCTCGGTCCGCGGGTCGCGGTAGGCGTCGCGCAGGCGCGACTCGTACTGCCCCACGAAGCGGAAGAAGATGGCGCGGTTGAGCTGGAACTCGGTGCGCAGGCGGGGGATGTTGGTGCGGAGGATGGCCGAGTGGTCGCGCGCGCGCCGGAACTCCTGGTGGAGCATGATGGCGCTGATGCGCAGGCGCGGCGTGGGGCGCAGGTCCAGCGACGCGTTCACGTCGACGCGGCGGGCCTGCGCCGTCTCGAAGAACTCGGCGTCGCGGCCGAAGGTGGTGCTGATGGAGCCGCCGAACTTGCCGAACTGCGGGGTGGTGAGGCGCAGCTGCAGCTGCCGCGCCGGGACGGGGGCGCCCACCGCGAAGGGGAGCGTGTCCGTGTGGCCCGCCTGCGGCGTCTCCACGGCATACGACGTGTACCGCTCGGGCTGGAAGGCGAAGCGCTCCACCGAGGGGGTGACGCCCACCCCCCAGCCGCCGCGGAGCTGCAGGCTGGTGGAGAGCGACAGCCGCCGCTCCAGCGCCGCGTCCCCCGCGAAGAAGCCGCGGTAGCTCCAGGTGCCCTGGCCGCTGAGGAAGATCATGGCCTGCTCCACGGGGGCGCCGCGGCGGCCGAAGAAGGTGTAGCGCTGGTTGAGCTGCGGCTGCACGTAGTCCAGCCGCGGCACGAAGCCGGCGCGCGAGTCGAAGGCGGGGGACACCCCCTCGATGCTGTTGCGGAAGCCGTAGGAGCGCCCGGAGCGGTCGAAGCTGACCTCCCAGATGTCGCCGCGGGTGGGGGTGGCGGCAGTGCGCGAGCGGCTGGTGGCCACCTGGTAGGCCGCCGTGTAGACGTTGCGCAGCAGGAAGCGCCCGTCGGCGTTGAGCACGGTGTTGAAGTCGCCCCCGTCGCGCCGGTCGGTGACGGTGAAGCCGATGTTGTTCTGCGCCCCGAGGTCGCGCCGCAGCCGCGCGATGTTGAACACGGGGTAGTCGCGCCCGCTCGCCGAGTACTTCGCGTTGTCGACCGCGGAGAGCACCCCCAGGTCGAAGCGCGACACCTTGCCGGTGGCCTTGGCGGCCGCGCGCGGCTGGATGATGCGCCGCGTGTACACCAGCTGGTTGGGGGTGTCGATCTGCTCGTTCCCCTCCACGAAGAAGGGGCGGAGCTCCGGGAAGAAGAGGGCGAAGCGCACGTCCCCCGGGATCTGCCCCACGTCGGCCTCCACCTGCGAGAAGTCGGGGTTGACGGTGGCGTTGAGGGTGAGGTTGGGGGTCACCCCCCAGCGCGCATCGCCGCCATACTGCGGCTTGGCGGCATATCCCCATCCCCCGCCAGGGGACGCGGTGCCGACGACCGAGGTGGTCACCACCGGGGTGAGGTCCAGCACGAGGCCACGCCGCAGGTCGCGGATCCCCTCCAGCCGCCCCGACTGGATGAGGAAGGAGGCCTGCCCCCGGTTGGTGCGGGTCCACGTGTCCTGGTAGTTGTTGCGCTGGGTGTTGCGGACCACGTTGAGCCCCCACTGCATCGTGCGTCCGACTCGGTACCGGATGCTCTTGAAGGGGACCCGCAGCTCCACCTGGTAACCCCAGGCGGTGATCTGCCCGCGGGACTGCCAGATCATGTCCTGGTTGAGGTCGGCGTTCCCCAGGTTGGCGCGCGAGAAGCCCCCCCCCATCATGCCGCCCCCACCGCCCCCGCCGCCGCGCCCGCCCCGGCCGCCTCCGCCACCCCCCTCGGTGCGGATGCCGTCGCTCTGCACCCCCAGCGGGTTCACCGCAAACACGAACGCCTGCCGGCGATCGTTGAAGGTGTCCAGGATGAACTGGACGTGGTCGTCGTTCTGGATGCGGTCGCGGTCGGCCAGGGTGCCGCGCACCGTGCCCGCCGGGGCGTAGGCGCGCACCGCGAAGTAGATGGCGTCGGGGCCGTACCACACCAGCGCCACGGTGGAGTCCAGCGCGGGGCGCCCGTCGGAGGGGTTGAACTGCGAGAACCCCGTGAGCCGGGCGGCCCCCGCCCACTGGGGCTCCGTCAGGTCTCCGTCCACGGTGATGGGCGCCTCGAAGCGCGGCAGGCGCACCGCCGTGTTGTTGTCGCGTCCGCTGTACACCAGCGGCGCGGCGGAATCGGCAGGCGCCCGGGTGGCGCCCGGCGCCACTGGCGGCTCGGCCAGCGGCGACTGCTGCAGGGCGAACGCGGCAAGCACGGCCAGGCCAAGCGTCACGACGGCGCCCCGATGGTCCGAGACGCCAGGGCCTGCGGCCTCATCGCGCGCGCCACTTGGCCAGCAGCTCCCGCTCCCGCTCAGGGGTGAACCCGGTCTTGATGGCCGCCTGCCGCTCGGCGGGAAGCGTGCGGAACCAGGCCAGCGTGTCGCGCGCCGTCTCGCCGATGGGGCGCGTGGTCATCCCCGCGGCCAGCTCGGGAGTGAGGTCGAACCGCGCAAACCCCGCGGTGCGCCCGCGCATCACCTGGAACATGGGGAGTTCGCGCCCATACGGGTTGGCGCCGTTGGCGCGCAGGAAGTCGGCGTCCACCCAGGTATAGCGGCCGGTGCCGCCCACGGCGGCATGGATCTGGTCCACCACGGCGCGGAAGGGCTGCCCCCCCTGCGGCCCCACGGCGTTGAAGGTGCCATACGTGCGGTCTTCGGCCAGGCGGATGCAGAAGTTGGCCAGGTCGCGCACGTCGATGACCTGCACGTGGTCGCTCCCGTCCCCCGGCACCAGCACGTCGCCGCCCCGCGCGATGCGCACCGGCCAGTAGGTGAAGCGGTCGGTGTCATCCTCGGGGCCCACGATGAGTCCGGGGCGCACGATGGTGACCCGCCCCGGCATGGCCGCCAGCGCCTCCTTCTCGGCGTACGCCTTGGCGTGGCCGTAGGGGAGTGGCGTCCCCGCGGCGATGGGGCTGTTCTCCAGGGTGAGCACCGGGGCGTCCTTGGTCATGGGGACGCGGCTCAGGTCCTGGTACACCGACCGGGTGGAGATGAAGAGGTACTGGTCGGTGCGGTCGCGCAGCACCCCCGCCGAGTTCTTCACCCACTCCGGGGCGCTGGCCAGCGACGCGGACTCGTCGATGACCACGTCCCAGCGGCGCCCCTTGAGGATGGACAGGTCGCCGGCGCGGTCGCCGGCGAGCTCCTCGACGTCCTTGCCGAACAGCCCCGGCGCCGAGCGCCCACGGTTGAAGATGGTGACCTGGTGGCCGCGCTCGAGGGCGCGGCGCACGTCGTACGGCCCCACGAAGCCGGTCCCGCCCAGGATGAGGATCTTCCTGGGGGCCACCGGGCGGAGGGCCGCCAGGTCGCGCGGGGTCAGGAGCGAGGCGGCACCGAGGGCGCCGAGGGAGGTGCCGAGGAAGTCGCGCCGGGAGAGCATGGGCGGGCGGGGGCGGAGGGGAGGGGGGAAGCGACCGGCGAAAAGCTACGGGACGAACAGCTGCCGCGGATCCCGCGCGCCGGCACGCGCCAGCAATTCCGCGTCCCAGGTGACCAGGGGGGCGCGGTGCAGGGTGGCGCAGGCTGCGTACAGCGCGTCGGCCGCGCGGAGCCGCTGCGTCGCCCCCAACTCTCCTGCCGTGTCCAACAGGCGCTCATCCATGGCGTGCAGCTGCAGGAAGGGGGCGGCGCGCAGCGCAGATTCGGCCCTCGCACCGGCTTCGGCATGGCCTGACCGGCGGGCGATGGCGCAGCGCACCTCCAGCAGCACCAGGCGCGGGGCGTGCAGGCGCACGTCGCGCCGGGCAGCCTCGCGCAGGAACCCAGCCGACTCGCGATGGAAGCGGTCGGCCACGTCGAAGGCGGCGACCCAGACGCAGGCATCCACGGTGTAGGCGGATCCCGCGGGCGAGGCCGGGTGGGCTAGCACGCCGGGTCACCTCCCGCCGGGGGATCCAGACGCCCGCGGTCGGCGTGCACCTCGTCGCGCGCCGTTCCGGTGACGGGGAGCGGCGCGGTGACCTGCACCCCCAGAGCGATCCACTGGTCCACCCATTCGGCGGCGGTGGTGGCGGATCCCTCGGGCGGGAGGTCGCCCACCCAGCGCTGGTACAGCTCGATGGACACCTCGCGGACGGTGCGCGCCTTGAGGGCGGCCTGCGCCTTGACGCGGTAGTAGAGGTCGTCGGGGACGTCGATGGTGACTTTCACGCCGGAAATATACAGCAATACAGGAAGCTGGCCATTCGCATTGCCGTCCGTAGGGCGCCCCACGCAGGCGTGCGGCGCCCCGGGGCGCCCGATATGACATTTCGGGCGATCCGTCGCGACGCGCTCCCCCATCTCCCGAGCCCCATGCGCCACCTCGTCGCCGCCATGCTTGCCGTGGTCGCCGTCATCCACCTGCTCCCCGCGGTTGGCGTGCTGGGGGTCGCGCGGCTCGAGGCGCTGTACGGCATCCCGGTGCAGGAACCCAACCTGGCCATCCTGATGCGCCATCGCGCCGTGCTGTTCGCCCTGCTGGGGGTGTTCCTGCTGGTGGCCGCGGTGCGTCCCGCGTGGCAGCCCGCGGCACTGGTGGCCGGGTTCGTGAGCGTGCTCAGCTTCCTGGCGCTGGCCAGGACGGTGGGGGGAACCAACGCGCAGTTGCAGCGGGTGTTTGCCGCCGACGTGGTGGCACTGGCGTGCCTGGTGGTGGGGGCGGTGGCGCGCGTCCAGCAGGCCCGTGGACGCTGATCACACCTCCCAGCCGGCGGTGCCCGCACTGGATCGCCTGGCGGCGGCCTTCTTGGACGGGACCCTTCCCAAGGGAGCCTGGACGCACGAGGCGCACCTGCGGGTGGGGGTGTGGCACCTGCTGCGGTACCCCGTCGCCGAAGCACTGGAGCGGCTGCGCGAGGGGATCCGGCGCTACAACGAGGCCACCGGCACGGGGAACTCGGCCCACGCGGGGTACCACGAGACCATCACCCGCTTCTACGTGGGGGTGATTGGCCGGTTCGTGGCCGGCGCCGACCGGTCGCGGCCGGCTGATGAGCTTGCCGATGACCTGGTGGCCCAGCATGGCGACCGGGCGCTGCCGCTGCGCCACTGGAGCGCCGAGCGGCTCATGTCGCCCGAGGCGCGGCTGGGGTGGGTGGAGCCGGATCGGGAGTCGCTGGCGGGGTAGTGCATGCCGGTTCCGCGGGCCAAATCTCCCCAATGCGCCTCCTGCTCCCTCCCCTCGCCCTGCTGGCCCTCGCCGCCTGCGGCGACCCGCCCCGCCATCCGGCGGCCGACCAGCGGGCGTCCACCACGCCGTCCATCCCCGGTCCGGCGGCCGAGCCGCTGCGCAGCCCCGACCGCTACCGGGTGGCCTTCACCACCAGCGCGGGCGGGTTCACGGTGGAGGTCACGCGCGCGCTGGCGCCGCGCGCGGCCGACCGGTTCTTCGAGCTGGTGCAGGGGGGCTACTACGCGGGGACGCGCTTCTACCGCGTGGTGCCGGGGTTCGTGGCGCAGTGGGGGATCCACGGCGACCCGGCGGTGAGCGCGCGGTGGCGCGAGGCCACCATCCCCGACGACCCGCCGCGCACGCCCAACGTGCGCGGGACGATCGCCTTTGCCGCCAGCGGCCCCGCCTCGCGCACCACCGAGGTGTTCGTGAGCACCGGCGACAACCGTCGCGCGCTGGATCGCCAGCGCTTCGCCCCCTTCGGCACCGTGGTGGAGGGGATGGACGTGGTGGAGCGGATCAACGGCGAGTACGGCGAGGAGCCCAACCACGCCAGGATCAAGCGGCAGGGGACCGCGTACCTCACACGGTGGTTCCCGGCGCTGGACTCGGTGGTGGCGGTGCGGCTGGTGCCCGACGGCGGGTGACGCCAGGCGCGGCGCGCGTGGTCTAGGCAGACGCGGCCTATGCCGATGGCGCGCCCACCAGCCGCTCTGCCAGCCCGGAACCGCGGGTCACGGCGCGCCCCACCGCCGCGCGTACGGCCCCCTCGGTGGCCACCACGGTCACGCGTGACCGGGCGCGCGTGATGGCGGTGTAGAGCAGCTCGCGCAGCAGCAGCGGGCTCCCCTCGGGGGGGAGCACCACCACCACCTCGTCGAACTCCGAGCCCTGGGATTTGTGGATGGTCATGGCGTGGACGGTGTCCACTGCCTCCAGCCGGGCGGGGGGCACCAGGCGCACGGTGTGCCCTGCCGCCGGGAAGGCGACCCGGCGGCCGGCGTCGGTGTCCACGACCACCCCCAGGTCCCCATTGGCCACCCCCAGCGCGCGGTTGTTGCGGGTGACCATGATGGGGCGCCCCACGGGCCATGCATCCCCGAACGGGAGGCGCAGCGCGCGGTCCACCACCGCATTGACGGTGGCGGCGCCGCTGGGGCCGGCGCGGTGCGCGCACAGGGTGCGCAGCCGGTGCAGCTCGGCCAGCGCGGCCACGCCGTCGCCGCGCTGGGCGTGGGCCGTCACCGCGCGCGCCTGCGTCACCAGCGTCTCGAGGACGGCCGCGGGGAGCGACCCGCGCCACCCGGCACCGGGGTTCACCCAGTGCACCTGCGGATCGCCGGCGGCAAGGAGCGCCAGCGCCTCGTCGGCCCGATTGCCGTTCACGGCGGCGGCCAGCGCGCCAATGCCTGCCGTGGGCGTGAAGCGGTGCGACCCGGTGAGCTGCACGTGACTGGCCTGCAGCGCTGCGTTGGCGGTGGCGCCACGCACCAGGTCGGCCAGCACGGTGCCCGCCGCCACGCTGGCCAGCTGGTCGGGGTCTCCCACCAGCAGGAGCCGCGCCGCCGGGGGGAGCGCGTCGAGCGTGCGCGCCAGGAGCGAGAGCGACACCATGGAGAGCTCGTCGATCACCAGCAGGTCGCACGTCAGCGGGTTGCCCGCGTGATGCGTCCACCGCTGGTCGCTGTCGGGGCGCGCGCCCAGCAACGTATGCAGGGTGACGGGATGAAGGGCGCGCAGCCGCTCCTGGAGCACCGGGTCGGCGCCCACACGCGCCAGCGCGTGCCGCAGCGCCTCCCCCATGCGCGCCGCAGCCTTGCCTGTGGGGGCGGCCAGCAGCACCGTCGGGGCCGCCTCGTCCACGGGCGCCTGCGCACGCGCCACGAGGTGCCGAGCGATGTGCGTGGTCTTGCCGCTCCCGGGACCGCCGGTGACCACCGTCAGCGCGCCTCGCTGCGCCAGGGCGCAGAGCTGGTCCGCCACCCGGCGTTCGTCGTGCCACAGGCGGGCGAGGTACAGGCAGTCCCCCTCCAGCACGAGGGGGCGCACCGCCCCGGCGATCGCGGTGTGGGCGCTGGCGACCGTCACCAGCGGCGAGGCGGCCAGCGCCGCGCGCCACGTGTCGGGGTGGGGCCAGGGCAGCGCGGCCCGCGTGGCGCTGCGCCCTGCGGGGTCCTCATCGCCAGGGCGGTCGTCTGCGTCGTCCTCCTCGATCCCCGCCTCGCGGACGGCATCCTCCGCGATGGTGCGCAGGGTGATGCACACGTGGCCCAGTCGTGCGGCGCGGATGGCAAGGGCGAGTGCCAGCGGCACCTCGGGGGCCATGTCTGCCGGCATCCGGGCCGCGTCCAGCAGGACGCGCACCAGCGCCTCGTCGCCCTCTGACACGAGGCCGGCTTCGCGCCACCGGGCCAGCGCCGGCACGCCGGGGACCAGTGTGGCCGCGCTCATGCGCCCTCCCGCGCGGCACCGCCCGCCAGCAGCGCGCTGGCCT
>JBILKP010000030.1:0-18403 GCA_044376625.1 Gemmatimonas sp.
CTGCCTCAGGCGGCGCCGAGGGGCCCTAGGCAAGAGGGGGCGATGCGAGGGCTCAGGTACCCCGTATAGGGCACATATCGCCCCGATGCCCTCGGCCCTCTCCCTCGTACCCAGGGCCCCTCGGCGCAGCCTCAGGCAGGAGAACCCAGCCGCCGGAGCCCCCCCTCAAGCGGTGGCCGGCAGGTCGTCGAAGGTCACCACGCCGCCGGTCCCGGGGATCGGGGCCACCTGCACCGTCAGCACCCCGCCGGAGAGCAGCAGCACGGCCTCGCGCACCGGCTGCCCGGTCGCCTGCGCCACCTCGGCCAGCCGCTCGATGGACCGGGCCGCCCCCGGCGCCACCGGGTCCAGCAGCTCGGCCACCGTGCGCCCCAGGCACGCGGCAATCTCCCGCCCGCACCACGCCGCCACCCGGCTGTTGCACCGCCGCACCGTGTACGCCTCGTCCAGCAGCACCATCCCGTTGGCGCTGGCGTCGAACACCAGCCGCCATTCGCGCGTGGCCCGCTCCACCTCGTCAAACAGCCGCGCGTTGACGATGGCCACCGCCACCTGATCGGCCAGCCGCTGCAGCAGCCGCAGGTCGTCGTCGCCAAAGGGGCGCGCCCGGTTGAAGGCGGCAATCGCCCCGATCGCCCCGCGGGACGTGATCAGGGGCGCCGCCAGCAGCCGCTGCACCGGGGCCAGCCGCTGCACCGCCGCCAGCCCGGCGTGATCGGCCGCCACCTCGTTGAGCCGCTGCTGCTCGTGCCCGCGCACCACCTGGCCGAACAGGCTCCCCTCCATCGGCAGGTGCACGCCGGCCAGCACCCCCGCGCTCCCCACCCCGGCCACGATGTGCAGGTAGTCGCGCTCGCGCAGCGCAATGCAGGCGCCCTGCACCCCCAGCAGCGAGACGGCATGGCGCAGGATCAGCCGGAGCACCTCCCCCGGGCGCAGCGATTCGCCCACGGCGCGCGCCACGTCGGCCAGCGCCTCGGTGGTGCGCCGCTCCCGCTCACTCTCGGCGTAGCGGCGCGCATTGGTGACCGCCGTGGCCGCCAGCGCCGCCAGCGTGGCCAGCACGTCCTCCTCCTCGCTGCCGTACACGTGGCGGTCGGCATGGTGGGCCACCAGCACCCCCACCAGCCGCATCCCGACGCGCAGCGGCACCGCCACCACCGCCCCCGACGCCGGGTGGTCCGGCAGCTCGGCCAGCGGCAGCAGCGCCCGGAGCCCGGCGCGCTCGCGCTGCCGGTCCGACTCGCGATCCCCGGCCCGCAGCGCCTGCCCGGTGCGGGCCACCTCGGCCACGATCCCCTCGGGGAGCGCCATCGGCGGCTGCGGGCGCTCCACGCCGTGCAGCACCCGCTGCAGCGTGGTCAGCGTGCCCGCGGACAGGTCGGGGGCGAACACCGCCACCCCGTCGGCGGGGACCGCCCGCTGCACATGCCGCACCAGGTCCCGCAGGATCTCCGACTCGTCCAGCGAGCGGGCCAGCGACGCCCCCGCCTCCTGCAGCCGGTGCAGGCGGAGCTGCCGCCGTTCGGCCAGCGCGCGCAGCGCGTCGTGCCCCAGGCGGGCCCCCAGATGGCGCACGATGCTCCCCGCCACCCGCAGCAGCTCGGGGCCCGGCGCCCCGGGACCGGGGGCCACCATCTTCACCGTCCCCAGCAGCGTCCAGTCGCCCCCCCGCAGCAGCCCCACCACCAGCCCCGGGGCGCGCGGATCCCATCCCTCGACGGTCTCGGGCCCCTCGCCGAAGAACTCGCGCGCCACCCAGGGATCGCGGCGGTCCAGCCAATAGGCGTCGCCCACCCGGAAGCGCTCCAGCTGCGGCAGGTAGCGGCGCCACACGGCCGGCGGGAGCGGGTGGAGCGGGGAGCTGCGGCTCTCCAGGTCGGGGTTCCCGGCGGTCACTGCCACGGTGGGGTGCAGCGAGGCGTCGCGCAGCGTCACCACCACCTGGGGGAACCCCAGCGCATGCAGGTGCGCCGCGGCCGCCCGCGCCCGGGCCTCGGGGGAGGCCACGGCATCCACGGCCTCCAAGGCCGCCTCCTCCGGGTGAACGGAGGGGTGGCGGGCCGGATACGGGACGGGGGTGAGGACGGCGACCATTGCGACCGGTGACGACCGGTGCCACGGCGGGGAAACGCCCGCAGGGGCGTCCTGTTACCGAAAGGTCCAGCTGCGAAACAGGTCGATCCCGAATTGCGGCGGCGTCTGCTGGAAGGTGCGGCTCACCCCCACCCGTCCGCACGACTGCGCGCTGGACCCCGGCTCGAGCCCCACCGCCAGCGACAGCCCGCGATCGAAGCGCCGCTCCACCTTGGCTCCCAGCCCCTGGGCAAAGAGCGCCAGCGGGTCGCCGGTGCCGCTCCCCTGGGCCGCCAGCCCGCACAGCCCCGTGCTGAGGGTGACGAAGGTGTTGCGGGCCACCTGCCCCCCCACCCCCACCCGCGTGGACGCCAGGATCCCCAGCCCGCTCTGCCGCAGGTTGGCGGCCTCGCCGGGGTTGAGGGCCGTGGGCTCCACCTGCACCACGTCGAAGCGCCCGCCCGCCAGGCGGCTGGAGAGGTAGCTCCCCGCCAGCCGCAGGGCGAGCGTGGCCCCCTGCTCGGCGTACGGCGTGCCCAGCAGCGCGTAGGCCGGCTCGCCGGTGACCAGGTAGCTCAGCATGTCGCTCTCAGGGAGCGGCGGATTGTCGGCGCTGCGCAGCGCCAGCGTGGGGCGGTCCACGGTGCCCCCGATGAGCACGCGGATGCGCACGTCCTGGCGATTGGAGTTGGCGCGCGTCTCGCGCACGGTGTGCAGCGCCGTGATGTCGAGGGCCGGCTCCAGGTCGGGGTCGCCGAAGAAGCGGACCACCCCCCGTTCCACGTCGAACCCCGGGCGGGCGATCCCCAGGTTGAGCTGGTAGCTGCCGCGCTCGACCACCAGCGAATCGGCCAGCGCCAGGCGGGGGGCGCCGCCGTCACGCCCCAGCGCGCGCGTCACGCGCAGGCCGCCCCCGAGCTTGAGGTTGGCCTCGGGGGACCGCAGCCAGACATCCGGCCCGACGGCCAGGCGCACATCGTCCAGCTGCAAGCCGCGCATGAGGGCGCCAGGCGCGGTGGGGAGCAGCCCGTTCACGCCGAATCGGCTGGTGTCCACCACCTCCACCCCCTCCGACAGGTCGAGGGCGCGCCGCTGCGCCAGCTCCCGGATGTACACGCGCCCGCGGTCCACGCGCACCGCGCCGCGCACCACCGGGGCCTCCAGCGACCCGGCCAGCGTGATGGGACGCGTGGTGGTGAGCACCAGCGACGCGCTGCGCGGACGGTCCACCGCCTGGAAGGCGTTGGCCACCAGCGCCAGGTCGAAGGTGGGGTTGGCGCTCTCCGTGATGCCGATGGTGCCGCGGACGGCGAGGGAGTCGCCGGGGCCGCCGCTGACGGCCCGGAGCGTCCGGATGGCCACGGTGTCGCCATCCAGCCCGATGTCGGCGCGCACGCGGCCCAAGCGCACGCCAAGCGCCCCGAGCGCCATGGCGCCGCTGTCCACCTGCAGCACGCCGCGCAGCCGCGGACGCGCCCAGCTCCCGGTGAGCTGCACGTCGGTGCGGAGGCGGCCGGCGGCCTCGGTCACCGACGGGACCAGCTCGGGGAGGAGCGCGAGGTCGCCATCGACCGAGCGGAGGCGCCCGGTGAGCGGGGCGTCGGGGCGTCGGGCGGTGCGGGGCAGCAACGCCAGGTCGATCGGCAGCGAGGCGGTGGCCTCCAGCGCGGTCCGGCCAGCCAGGCGCAGCGCCCCCGACACGGCCAAACGCAGGGCGTCGTATCCCATCGACAGCGACAGGTCCCCCAACCGCACACCGCCCACCTGGGCATCGCGCAGGGTGGCGTTGCCCCCCAGGCGCGGCGCGGCCCGTGTCCCCGCCACCGTCAGTGACGCCGAGACCGTGCCCCCCGCGAGGCGCCCGCCGGGCACCAGCCGCCCCAGGTCGCCCAGCGGGAGCCGGTCGGCCAGCAGGCGCGCGGCCACGGCGCTGTCGGCGGCCAGCGTCCCCTGCACCACCAGGCGCCCGGTGTCGGTGTGCACCAGCACCAGCGAGTCCAACGACGCCCCGCCGCCTGGAGTGAGGGCCAGCACCGCCGGCATGGCCAGCGAGAGCCCGCGCGGGGGGGCCCCGCCGCTGTCCACGCGCACCGCCAACGCGTCCACGCGCACCCGGGTGGCGTCGCCGGACCGCGAGACGCCGCCCGCCACCGTCAGGCGCGCCTCGGCGGGGGTGCGCACCGCCGCGGTGAACTCCTCGGCCAGCCCGCCGCGGAGGGTGGCGCGCACGGTGAGCGCGTCCACGGGCACGCCTCCCACGGCGGCGGAATCGGCGGAGGCGGCGAAGGTCCCGGTGGCACCGCGCCACACATCGTCGACGTCCATCGAGGCCTCCACCCGCGCGGCACGCGTGCCGGCCACCGCCACGTCGCGCAGCGCCGCGCGCGCGGCCACCGCCACGCCGCGCGGGTCGAGCGTGTCCAGCGTGCCCGCGACCCGCAGGCGCAGGCTGGCCACGCCGGCCAGCGGCGCCGAGGGGGCCACCAGCGCCGGGGCGCCGCTGTCCACCGCCGTCACCCACGGGCGCAGCCCGCCCAGCGAGTCCACCTCCACCACCGCCACCAGCGAGTCGGGGCGCCCCTGCACCAGCCCCAGCCCGCCGCGCGCCGCCAGCCGCAGCGCCGAGCTCTCCACCGCCAGCGTGTCCACGCGCACGTGCCCGCTGTCGAAGGTGAGGCGGAACGCCCCGCCGAAGACGCGCGCCGCGTTGACGGTGGAGAACTGGTCCACCGTGCCGTCCAGCGTCCCCACCGCGTCGGGGAGGAACTCCCAGGCGAAGTCGGCCTGGCCGGCCATGTTGAGGTTGCTGACCGGGAAGCGGTTGTCGCCGAAGAGCGACTGCAGGTTGCCGCCGCGCAGCCGCCAGGCGCCGCGGGCGGCCACGCGCGGGTCGGTGGCGTCGGCGCGCCCCGCGAAGGTGATCTCCCCCCCCTCGCCCGCCAGCACCGTCTGCACCGCCAGGTCGTCGGCGATCCCCTGCGCGCGAATGCGCCCCACCGCCTGCCCGCGCAGCGGCATGGTGGGGTAGGAGCGCGACAGCATGGTGTAGTTGAGGGGGACGGCCTGGAGGTCGACGTCCATGATGACCCCCTCGGGGACCAGCGTGTAGCGCCCGCTGCCGGTGAAGCGCGACGGCTGCCCCGGGCCGTCGACGTGCTCCAGGTCGGCGCGGGAGAACCGGGCGTCGTACCAGAGCGAATCGAGGCGCATGGTGCCGCGCACGACGCCGTTGACCTCGGCGAAGTTGGGGTTCACGAAGCGCGGCGTGCGCAGGTCCAGCTGCGCGATCGTCACGTCCATCCCCGTGAGGATCGCCTCGGCGGGGGTGTAGAGGTTGACGCGCCCGCGCGCCGTGCCGCTGGTGCGCGCCCCCGGCACGTGCTCGTCGGCAAAGGTCAGCCGCGCCTCGTCCAGCTGCCAGTCGGTGATGGGGCCGCCGCGGCCGGCCACGCGCCCGGTGAGCGCGCCGCGCCAGTCGTAGGGGAACGGCTCGCCGTTGAGCCAGCGGAGGAAGTCGGTGTGGGCCGGCTGGAGGTCGAGGTCCACGTCGGTGACGCGCAGCACCGGGCCGCCCACGCCGTAGGTCATCCGCCCGCGCATCCGCGACCTGAGCGCGCGCGCGTCCAGGTCGGTGAGGCCGTACTCCATCACCGCCAGGTTGCGCGGGTCGTTGCGGATGGTGAGCGCGGTGCGCCCGCCCCCCTCCTGGGGGACGGTGGGGTGGATCCACGCGAGGTCGGCGAAGGCCACCGTGTCCCCCTGGAGCGCCACGTCGTAGCGCATGGGGAGCCGGCTCCCCCACACCGCCTTGGCGCGCCCGGCGGCCTTGGAGTTGGCCAGGCGGAAGCGCACGTCGTCCAGCCACAGCGAATCCCCCAGGATGCGCCCCTGCCCCGAAAAGTGGCGGAACCAGAACGGGGGGAGCACCCACACCACGTCCATGCGGCGGATGGCAAACGCCTGCCCCGCGGTGTCGGGGTCGGCGAGGCGCACCTGCGCCAGCGCCAGCGTGCCGCGGGTGAAGCGGTAGACGCGCGCCAGCCGCCCCTCCTCACGGCGGATCTCGCCGTCGAGGCGCGTGAGGTTGAAGGCCAGCGCACTGTCGCGGGCGCCGCCGCGGAGGGTGTCGGACAGCGCCCACGGCTGCCGCACCACCAGCGTCATCTCGCGCAACACGGCGGTGTCGAGCTTGATGTAGCTGCCGAAGCCGCGGCCGCGGGGGCCGGCGGCGCGGCGCCCGCGCTGCAGGGCGCGGCGCCAGTTCCAGTCGTCGTTGCCGTAGTCCACCAGCTCCACCACGGGGCGGGTGACCTCGAGCGCCTTGATCACGATCCGGCGGTCCAGCAGGTCGCGCGGGTCCCAGGCCACGCGCACGGGCCCGGTGGCCAGGAAGGGGCGCCCGGCGGGGGTGCGAATCTCCAGCGAGTCCAGGGTGAGGTCGGTGAACAGCGTGCCGCCGATGGCGCCCACGTACAGGCGGCCGGGGATGGCGGCCTGCAGCACGGGGACCAGCGCGCGCCGGATGACCGCCCGCCCGCGCACCGTCTGCGTGAGCGCCGCCACGCCCCCCACCGCGCCGGCCACCAGCGCCAGGAGGACGGCAGCGGTGGCGAGCACCACGACGCGGCGGCGGGAACGCATGCGGAGGGCGCTCAGAAGGCCTGTCCGATCCAGATGCTGGGGTTGAGCCGCCGCAGCAGCCCGGACCCGCGCACCGGCCGGTAGGAGGAGGGACAGGGGCCGGCGGCCTGCGCGGGGGGCGCCCCGGCGGCCGACGGCGCGGTGACGCGCAGCGCATTGCCGGGGCTGACGCAGTACAGCGGCGCCACGCCCCCCTGCTCGCGCGCGTTGAAGTACGCCGCGCCCGCGGGGAGCGGATGCGGGTTGTACCCCAGGTCGATGCGGATGGCGCCGAAGGGGGAGGCCACGCGGATCCCCAGCCCCGGCGTCACCAGCAGCCCCAGCGCGTCGTCGGCCAGCGCCGCGGGCGCCCCCACGCCCACGCGGTTCCACAGCCGCCCCGCGTCGGCAAAGGCGGCCAGCTGCAGCAGCCGCGGCGCCACGGGGCTGGGCCACATGAGCTCCAGGTTCCCCACCACCAGCGTGTTCCCGCCGGTGGGCACCACGCGCTCCACCACCGTGGTGCCGTCCACCTCGAAGGTGGTGCGGCCGTCGGCCACCACCTCGCGGTAGCCGCTCACGATGTACACCGCCGGGCCCAGCTCGTTCTGGCGGAAGCCGCGCACCGTGGTGGGGCCGCCCGCATACAGCCGCTCCTGCGGCGGGATGAAGCCCCCCACGCTGGGGCGCACGCCCCCCCCCAGCACGACCCCGGCGCGCAGGTGGGCCAGCAGCGTGCCGCCGCCGCGCAGCGGCATGGTCCACGAGGCGTCGCCGGTGGCCCGGTTGAACTGCTGCGACCCGTCGGAGCCGATGAGCGTGCTGGCGTGGCGCACGTTGAGGCGCAGCGCGTGCCCCCCGCGCTGGCGGAACGGATCGGGGGCGCGCTCGCGCGCCACCGTGAGCTCCAGCGCGGCCAGGCGGGTGTTGCGCTGCAGGAAGGTGCGCGCCTCCGCATCGCAGGCGTTGAACACGGCACAGAAGAAGGCCGGCTCCGCCTCGGTGCGCCCGAGCTCCACCTGGTAGGTGGCCGCGCCGGCCGCGCGGGCCCCGAACGGGTTGGCCACCGACAGCGCCCCGCCAATGGGGGTGCGCCGCAGGAACGCCTTGTACTCGGAGAGGGTGGAGCTGAACAGCGTGAGCGACGGCACGCGCGGCCGGTCCACGCGCACCGGCTGGCGCACGGTGAGCGCGGTGTAGTAGTTCAGCGACCGGCTGTACGGGTCGGCGCGCGCCTGCCCCTGGCACAGCCCGGGCGCCTGGTCCAGCGGCGCCCCGATCCCCACCTTGCTCACGCGGCCGGTGAGCTCCAGCCGCTGCGCCGCCGGCAGGAAGTCGCGGTCGGTGAGCGTCCCCTGCATGCGGAAGCAGTCGAGGGTGGCCCACCCCACCCCGCCGCTGGCCAGCCACCGGTCCCCCTCCACCAGGCGCGCCGTGAGGTTGACCACCGAATCCCCGGGCGGCTGCTCGCGGTCGGGGACCAGCTCCACGCGCTGGAAGGCGTCGGTCTGGTACAGGTTGCGCTGGGCGTCGATGATGGCGCGCGCCGAGTACCAGTCGCCCGGCTGGAGCGCGAGGGCACGGCGGATGGTGGCGTCGGAGACGCGCCGCACGCCTCCCGGCCCCTCGACCGCCAGCGCGATGCGCCCCAGCCGCGCCCGCACCCCCGGCACGAGCAGCACCTCCACCTCGGCGCTGCGCGCCGCCTCGTTGGTGGTGTAGGCCAGCAGCACCTCCGCCTGCGGCCAGCCGCGATTGCGCAGCCGCCGCACCAGCGAGTCGCGCCCCGCCTCCAGCGCCCCGCGGTCGAAGAGCCCCCCCACCGCCAGCGGGAAGTCGCGCACCGCCTCGCGGATCACCGGGTCGTCCCCCACGCCGCGCACCGCCAGCGCCGCCACGCGCGTGGGGAGCCCCTCACGGATGGCAAAGGTCACCACCACCGCCCCCGGGCGCAGCACCGTCACCACGGTGTCCACGCGCACCTCGGGAAACCCCAGCCGGCGATACAGCGTGGCCAGCCGCTGCACATCGCGCCCGAACTCCTCGGGATCGAGGCAGCGGCGGGTGCCGAGTCCGGGGAGCCCCCCCAGGGTGGACGGCTGCGTAGCGATGGCGGCGGCCAGCGTGGCCGCGGGGACGGCGCCCTGCCCGGTGAAGCGGAGCGCGCGCACCTCGCGATCCCCCCGCTCGCACGCCTGACCCTGCGCGTGCGCGACCGACACCCCCGCCAACGGCGCGAGCGCCGCCGCGAGGCACGCACGAAGGAGCGAGGAAAAGTGGCGCACGGGAATGGGAGAAAGCTCTCGTGACGCGGCGGGGGCGTCAACCGAGCCGTCGCACGGCGGGCCTCAGGCGGAGACGGCCTGCCCCTTGCCGCCGCGCTTGGCGCTGTACAGCGCCGCGTCGGTGCGCGCCACCCACTCCTCGGGGGCCTCGCCCCCCTTGAGCCCCGAGTACCCCACGCTCACCCCCATCCGCGCGCCGGGCGCCTGCGGCACCGGCGTCTCGGCGACAAACGTCACCAGCCGCGCCGCCATGCGCGCCACCACCCGCGCCTCCGTATTGGGGAGGATCACCGCAAACTCGTCCCCCCCGATGCGGCAGATCACGTCGGTGCTGCGCAGGAACACCTTGGCCAGGCAGTCGGAGAACACCCGCAGCGCCGCGTCCCCGGCCGGGTGCCCGAAGGAGTCGTTGATCTCCTTGAGCCCGTCCATGTCCAGCATCACCAGCGTGAGCGGCTGCCGGCTGAGCAGCCCCATCTGCATCGCCCGCGCCAGCGCCGCGTCGAAGCGCTTGCGGTTCCCCAGCCCCGTGAGGAGGTCGGTCTCGTTTTCCTTCTTGAGCACCTCCAGCTGCGACCCCAGCTGGTCGATGCGCGCCGCCAGCGCCCCGAACTGCGTGGTCTGCGTGGCCCGCCGCTCGCTGGCGATCTGCTCCATGCTGCTCATGGCCTGGAGCACCTCCTGCTTGACGCTGCCGGTCTCCAGCCGGTTGATGGCGGAGTGCACGCGGTGCACCTGCTCGCCGGTGGCGGCGTCGGCCTTCACGTCGGCGGCCACGGCGGCCTGCACCCGGTTCACGCACGCCCAGAGGGCGTCGCGCAGGTCGGCCAGGGCCGCCTCGACATAGGCCTTCTCCGCCGCCTTGTGCTGCACCAGGAACTCGGCCACCGCCGCGTACTGGCGCGCCTCCAGCGGCACCGGCGCGCCGGGCGCCTCGTCGGTGAAGTGCCGCCCGTTGACCACGTGCTCGCGGAAGCGCTCCGTCAGCTGCGCCAGCGTCTCGGCCGACCGCTCGGGGATGTCGAAACCCCCGGCGCCCACCCCTTCCAGCACCCGCCCGAAGGCGTCCAGCGCCGCCGCCAGCGCGGCCTCCACCCCGGGAGGGGCGGCCGGGGTGCTTGGGGGCGTCCCCGGCCGAGGCGCCTTGCCGCCCGACAACGCCCCACGCCCCTGCGCCAGCAGGGACCGGCCAGGGGTGTCAAAGGAGGCGGCGGGGCGCTTGAACAGCATGCGGGGCGTAGGGGGCAAGGGACACGACCGGCGGACGCCCATCATGGGGCGCCCACCACCGGGTCATTCGTGGGACGCGCGGCCCGGGGAGGAGGCAACGCTCCCCCCCCCACCCCGCCCGCGTCAGTCGTCCTTCTGCCCGAAAATCGCCAGGTTGGACGAATGCCCCGGCGCCACCTTCTTGTCGGGGTAGATCCAGTGCACCGCCTGGTTCACCGCAATGGCCGCCTCGGCAAAGCCGGCGGCAATGAGCTTGAGCTTGCCGGGATAGGTGGTGATGTCCCCCGCCGCGTAGATCCCCGGGCGCCCCGTGTCCATGGTGCTCCCCACGCGGATTTCGTCCTTCTCGATGTCCAGCCCCCACTCGAGCAGCGTCCCCAGGTCGGAGACGTACCCCAGCATGGGGAGCACCGCGTCGGCCGGCAGGTCGCGCGAGGTCTTGGTCTTGGTGTCCCGCACCCGGATCCCCGACAGCGACTCCCCCCCCATCACGTCTTCCAGTTCGTGGAAGGTGAGCACCGTCACCTTGCCGTCGCCGGCCGCGGCAGCGGCCTGCACCTCGGCCACCGTGGCGGCGTGGGCGCGGAAGCGGTCGCTGCGGTGCACCAGCGTGACCGACCGGGCGCGGTGCCGCAGCTGCGCACACCAGTCGAAGGCCGAGTCGCCGCCGCCGATGATGACCACATCCTGGTCGCGGTAGCTGTCGGGGTGCGCCACCAGCTCCTGGATGCCGCGGCCGTACCACGGGGCGGCGCACGCTTGCGGCAGCCGGCGCGCCCGGAAGGCGCCGATCCCGGCGGCAATGATGACCGCCCGGGTGGGGAAGCGGTCGGTCTCGGTGACCAGCACGAGGTGGCCGTCCGCCTCCTCCAGCGCCACCACCCGCTGCCCCAGGTGGGCGGGGAGCCCGTGCTCCTGGTGGAACTGCGCCGCCTGCTCGGTGAGGTTCCGCACGAGGTCCTTGGCCAGGACCTTGGGGAAGCCCGCCACGTCGAAGATGTACTTCTCGGGGTAGAGGGCGGTGAGCTGCCCCCCGAGCTCGGGGAGGGCGTCGATGACCTGCGCGGTGGCCCCGCGCATGCCGGCGTAGAAGAGGGCGAAGAGGCCGGTGGGGCCGCCCCCCAGGATGGTCAGGTCGCGAATCGGATGCGTGCGCATGCGCCAAAGCTAGCGCTTCCGGGGCGCCTTGGGGGGGGCGTTAGGTTGCGGGCATGAAGATCTATACCCGCACCGGAGACGAAGGGGGCACCGCGCTGTTCGGCGGCGGCCGCGTGGAGAAGGACCACCCGCGCGTGGAGGCCTACGGGGAGGTGGACGAGCTCAACGCGGCGCTGGGGTTTGCCCGGTCCATCTTCCAGATGCCGCGCGTGGACGAGGTGCTGGTGCCGGTCCAGCGCGACCTGTTCGCCATTGGCGCGCTGCTGGCCACCCCCGACCACGAGAAGATGCGCGAGCAGCTGGCCAAGGCGCGCATCGACGAGCAGCGCATCGAGGAGCTGGAGCGGGCGATCGACGCCTGCGAGCAGGAGCTCGAGCCGTTGCGCAGCTTCATCATCCCCGGGGGGACCCCCAAGGCGGCGGCGCTGCACGTGGCGCGCACCATCTGCCGCCGCGCCGAGCGCCGCGTGGTCCACCTCATGCAGGACGTGGCGCTCCCGGGGCTGGTGGTGGTGTACCTCAACCGCCTGTCCGACCTGCTGTTCATGCTGGCCCGCGTGGCCAACAAGCGCGCCGGCAACGGCGAGGTGACCTGGTAGTGTCCGCCCCCCCGCCGCCGACGCCCCTGCCGCCGCCGCTGCGGCTGCCGGTGGCGTACCCGGTGCTGTGCGGGCGGGGGGTGCTGGCGACGGTGGCCTCGGTGGTGCGGGAGTGCGCGCCGGCGCACCGGGTGGCGGTCATCACCGACACCACGGTGGCCGCCTGCCACGGTGCGGCGGTGACGGCGCAGTTCCCCGAGGCCACCACCCGCCTGGTGGCCATCCCCCCCGGTGAGCAGGAGAAGACGCGCGCGCGGTGGGCCGCCATCACCGACGAGCTGCTGGCGTGGGGGGCGGGGCGCGACACCACGGTGGTGGCGGTGGGGGGCGGGGTGATCACCGACCTGGCCGGCTTCGTGGCGGCCACCTACCTGCGGGGGGTCCCGGTGGTGCAGGTCCCCACGACCCTGCTGGCCATGGTGGACGCGGCCGTGGGGGGGAAGACGGCGGTGGACACGCCGCACGGGAAGAACCTGGTGGGGGCGTTCCACAATCCGGCCGCGGTGGTGGTGGACCCCGACGTGCTGCAGACGCTCCCGGAGGCGACGCTGCGCAGCGGGGTGGCGGAGATGCTCAAGCACGGGGTGATCGCCGACGCGGCGTACTTCGAGGCGCTGCTGCAGGCGCTGCCGTCGCTGGCGGCGGAGGGGGGGCGGGCGCCCGCCCTGCCGGGGCTGATTGCCGGGAGCATCCACATCAAGGCGGACGTGGTGGCCGAGGACACCCGTGAGGGGGGGCTGCGGCAGATCCTCAACTTCGGGCACACCATCGCCCACGCGCTGGAGCGGGTGCTGGCCTTTGGCATCCCGCATGGGGAGGCGGTGGCCATCGGGATGGTGGTGGAGGCCCGGATGGCCGAGCTGGTGGGGGTGGCCCCCCCGGGGGTGGCGATCGCGGTCCAGGACGCCGTGCGGCGGGCGGGACTCCCCGACCGGCTTCCGGAGGGGGTGACCGCGGCGGCGGTGGTGGCGGCCACCCGCGGGGACAAGAAGACCCGGGGGGATGCGGTGCGGTACGCGCTGCCGCGGGGGATCGGGGCGATGGAGCCGGCGGACGGCCGATGGGGGGTGCCGGTGGCCGATGCGGTGGTGATATCGGCGCTGGAGGGCTGAGGCGTACGTTTTCCGCCGCAGCACGTTTCATGCCGAGCGCGAGGGTTCCCAGGTCACAAAATTTTTTATTGACCAAATTCCCACTCAGCTGTATCGTGGGCTCCCAATCCCAACCGAGGGGCGCTCGCCCCCCGGTTGCCGGCCCCCCGCACGGCGAGGACGTATGCAGGCTGCTGCCCCCCGGACCGACTCCCGCTCCCGCGGATTCTTCCGCTCCTCCCCCTCCTCGGCCTTCGACCAGTACCTGTTCGACATCCAGAAGCTCCCGCTCATCACCGACACGGCCGAGGAGCGGCGGCTGGCCCGGTTGGCGCAGAAGGGAGACGCGTCGGCGGCAGAGCGGCTGGTGACGGCCAACCTGCGCTTCGTCATCAGCTACGTGAAGAAGTACCAGGGACACGGGCTGGACCTGTCGGAGCTGGTGGCCATCGGCAACGAGGGGCTGCTGAAGGCGGTCCGCAAGTTCGACCCCGACCAGGGGGTCAAGTTCATCTCCTACGCGGTGTGGTGGGTGCGCCAGGCGGTGCTCAAGGCGCTGGCCGAGCAGACGCGCAGCGTGCGCATCCCGCTCAACCAGAACTCGCAGCTCATCCGCATGGGGCGGGCGGAGATGGTCCTGTCGCAGGTGCTCAACCGTGAGCCCACCGACGAGGAGATGTCCAAGATGCTGCAGGAGCCGGTGGAGCAGGTGCGCAACGCCCGGCAGATCAGCAGCACCGAGGTGTCGCTGGACGCGCCGGTGGACCGGCAGGACCGGGAGGCGTCCAGCCTGGGGGAGCGGTTTGCCGGGGAGACGCACGCGGACATCGAGGAGGGGACCGACGGCCGGCTGATGCGCGAGTTCATCGACCGGGTGTTCCGGAAGTACCTCACGCCGCGCGAGCGGAAGATCCTGTACCTGTACTACGGGCTGGACGAGGGGGCGGAGGCGATGACGCTGGAGCGGATCGGGGCGCTGATGGGGGTAACCCGGGAGCGTATCCGGCAGATCCGCGAGCGGGCGTTCGAGAAGCTCCGTGAGTCCCCCGACGGGCACGCGCTGGCCGGGTTCTGGGGCGCGGCCTGACGCGCCGGCCGGTCGGCGCCCCCTGGGCGGGGCGCTGACCGGCTAGATTGCCGCCATGGCCGTCACGCTCCCCCGGCCCCCCGCGGTGGGGGCCCTCAGCGATGCGTTCGTGCAGGCGCTGACCGCCATCGTGGGCGCGCGCTGGATCAAGCGCCGCGTGGCCGAACTGGCGGTGTACGATGCCGACGCGCTCCCCGGCTACCGTGCCGTGCCGGGCGTTGGCGTGTTCCCGGGCACCCGCGAGGAGCTGATCGCCGTGGTGCGGTGCTGCGCCGAGGCCGGGGTCCCCTTCGTGCCGCGCGGGGCCGGCACCGGGCTCTCGGGGGGGGCGCTGGCGGAGGGGGCGGTGCTGCTGGGGCTCAACCGGCTCAACCGCGTGCTGCACGTGGACCCGGTCAACCGCGTGGCCGTGGTGGAATCCGGGGTGGTGAACGCCACGCTGGCCCGTCACCTGGAGCCGCACGGGCTGCACTTCGCCCCCGACCCCTCCAGCCAGGCCGCGTGCACCATTGGCGGCAACGTGGCGGAGAACGCCGGCGGACCGCACTGCCTCAAGTACGGCGTCACCCTCAACCACGTGCTGGCGTGCGAGGTGGTGCTCCCCGACGGCACCGTGACCACGCTGGGCGACCCCTTCGGCGAGCCCGACGGCCCCGACCTGCTGGGATGCTTCGTGGGGAGCGAGGGGTGCTTCGGCGTGGCCACCACGGTCACGGTGCGGTGCACGCCGCTCCCCGCGGCGGTGCGGACGCTGCTGGCCTCCTTCCCGTCGATGGACGCCGCCGCGCGCGCGGTGTCGGCGATCATTGCCGCCGGGATCGTCCCGGCGGCGCTGGAGATGATGGACCAGGCCACCATCCAGGCGGTGGAGGCGTCCATCTTCGCCGCCGGCTACCCGACGGACGCGGCGGCCATCCTGCTGGTGGAGGTGGACGGCCCCGAGGGCGCGGTGGACGACGAGATGGCGCTGGTGCGCGGCTGCTGCGAGGCGCAGGGGGCGGGGGCGCTGCGCGCCGCCACCACCGCCGAGGAGCGCGCCCGGCTGTGGCAGGGGCGCAAGAAGGCGTTTGGTGCCATGGGGCGTATCGCCCCGGCGCTGGTGGTGCAGGACGCCGTGGTGCCCCGCACCCGCCTCCCCGAGGTACTGGCGCGGGTGCAGGCCATTGGCGAGGCGCACGGCGTGCGCGTGTGCAACGTGTTCCACGCCGGCGACGGCAACCTGCACCCCAACATCCCCTACGATCCCGCCGACCTGGAGGTGGCCGCCCGCGTGCACGCGGCCATGAGCGCGATCATGCAGGTGTGCATTGACGCCGGGGGCACCATCACGGGCGAGCACGGGGTGGGGCTGGACAAGCAGCCGTACATGGAGGCGCTGTTCGACGCCCCGTCGCTGGCCGCGATGTGCGCGGTACGCGAGGTGTTCGACCCGGCGCGGCGTGCCAACCCGGGCAAGGTGGTGCCGGTGCACGCCTGCCGCGAATGGCACGGGGCCCCCGCCGCACGCCCCCGTGGCTGACCCGATGGCCGCCCGCGCGCCGGGGCCGGCAACCGACGCGGGGCGCGCATGCTGACCCCGGCCCATACGGACGAGGTGGCCGATGCCGTGCGCGAGGCGGCCCGCACGGGCGCGGCGCGGCGCGTGGTGGGGCGCGGCACCTGGCTGCAGGGGGGGGTGGCGCGCGCCGACGCGCCACCGCTCTCGGTGGCGGCGCTGGACGGCCTGGTGGAGTACGTGCCGGGAGACCTGGTGATCACGGTGCGCGCGGGCACCTCGCTGGCCGCGGTGGAAGCGGCGACGCGCGCGGCCGGCCAGCAGCTGGCCGTGGCCCCCTATGGCACCGACGACGGCTCGGTGGGCGCCACCGTGGCCACCGCGTCGGCCGCCCCGCTGGCGCTGGAGCACAAGACGGTGCGGGACCTGGTGCTGGGGCTCACGATGGTCACCGGCACCGGCGACGTGGTCCGCGTGGGGGGGCGCGTGGTGAAGAACGTGGCCGGCTTCGACCTGGTGCGGCTGGCCACCGGGGCGTGGGGCACCCTGGGCGTCATCACCGAGGTGAGCCTGCGCCTGCACGCCCGCCCCGCGGTGGACGAGCTCGCGGGGTTTCCGCTGGAGGGGCCGGCCGCCCGATGGGTGCCGGCGCTGGCGGCGCTGCGCGTGCCGTTGCCGCTGCTGGTGCGCGCCGCGCCGGGGGAAGCGCCGCTGCTGGTGGCCCGGCTGGCCGGCGCGCCGTCCCGCGTGGCGGCGCTGCGGGGGCTGCTTACAGACGCGCTGCGCGACGCCCTGGGGCACGTGCCCCAGGATACCCAGCTGGACCCGTCCGTGTGGTGGCCCCGGTTGCGCACCGTCCCGGCCTCGGCGTACGCGCTGCGGTGGCGCACCGCCCCCTCGCACGCCGCCGTGCTGTGGGACGGCGTGGGCACCGCCTTCCCCGACGGCGTGCGGCTGCTGGACCCGGCGCGCGGCGGAGTACGAGTGACCGGCCCCGACGGCAGCCACCAGGGCGCGCCGGGACAGCCGCTGGCCACTGCCGTGGCGCGGCTGCGCGACGCGATGCCCCCGCGGCTGGCCCCGCACGGACTGGCGCTGGCGGTGGACCAGGGGGCGCTCCCGGCGCGCCCAGCCTCGGCGCTGGAGGCCGGCGTGCGGCGCGCGCTGGACCCGCACGGAGTGCTCAACCCGCCCTGCCCCTGATGCGCCCGCCCCCAGGTCGCCCGCCCCTGCGAGAGTCCCCGCCGTGACCCCTCCCCCGGTTTCCGCGGCGCCCCCCGCGCCCGCCTCGTCCGCTGCACGGACGCCGCTCCCCTGCGCCCCCGGATTGGAGGGCTCACCGCTGGACCTGGCGCGCGCCGGGCTGGACGCGTGCGTGCACTGCGGCTTCTGCCTGCCGGCGTGCCCCACGTACGTGCAGCTGCAGGACGAGAACGACTCGCCGCGCGGTCGCCTGGTGCTGATGCGGCGGCTGCTGGAGGGGGCGCTGCCGGCAGACGACCCGTCGGTGGGGGCGCACCTGGATCGGTGCCTGGGGTGCCGCGGGTGCGAGACGGCATGCCCGTCGGGGGTGCCGTACGGCGCGCTGCTGGAGGCCACCCGCGCCACGCTGGCCCCCGTGCGCGGACGCCCCTGGGTGCTGCGCGCGGTGCTGGGGGCGTTCCGCCGCCCCGCCCTGATGCGCGTGGTGTGGTGGGGCGCCCGCGTGCTGCGCGGCACCGGGGTTGCCGGGTGGCTGGCGCCGCGGCTGCCGCAGCGGCTGGGGTTCCCGCTGGGGATGCTGGCCGCCACCACCCCCGCCCCGCGGCTGGCGATGCGGCGGGGTGCCCCGGCGTCCCCGCCCCCCGGCGCGGCGCCTGCGGTGCTCCTGTCGGGGTGCGTGATGGACGGGCTGTTTGGCCACGTGCACGACGCCACCCGGCGGGTGCTGGCCCACCACGGGGTGGCGTGCGCAACCCCCTCGGGGCAGCAGTGCTGCGGGGCCTTGCACGCGCACGCGGGCGACCTGGAGGGGGCGCGGGCGCTGGCCCGCGCCAACATCGCCGCCTTCGAGGGGAGCGCCCCGGCACCGATCGTGGTGAACAGCGCGGGGTGCGGGGCCATGCTCAAGCAGTACGGCCACCTGCTGCACGACGACGCCGCATGGCACGCGCGCGCCGAGGCGGTGGCGGCACGCACGCGCGACGTGAGCGAACTGCTGGCCGCCCACGGCGTGCGGGGCGGGGGCGCGGCGGTGCCGTGGCGGGTGGCGCACGATCCGCCCTGCCACCAGATGCACGCGCAGCAGGTGGTGCGTCCGCCGGAGCAGCTGCTGGCGGCGGTGCCCGGGCTGCGGCGGGCACCGCTGGCGGACGCCGACCAGTGCTGCGGGTCGGCCGGGATCTACACGTTGGTGGAACCCGAGGTGGCGCAGGTGGTGCTGGGGGCCAAGCTAACGCAGCTGGCGGCGTCAGGGGCGGAGGTGGTGGCCACGGGGAACCCCGGGTGCCACATGCACATCGGCGCCGGGCTGCTGCTGCAGGGCGCGGTGCAGGGCGGTCAGCCGGTGACGGTGGTGCACCCGGTGGAGCTGCTGGACGCCAGCTACGGGGGCGTGGCGAGCTGACATGGGCGCCGGTGGCGGGGTTGTCCTGCCTGAGGCTGCGCTGAGGGGCCCTGGGTATGAGGGAGAGGGCCGAGGGCTTCGGGGCGATGGGTCGCCATTGGTACCTACGCCCTCGCATCGCCGCCTCCTACCTGGGGCCCCTCGGCGCAGCCTGAGG
>JBILKP010000031.1:0-18310 GCA_044376625.1 Gemmatimonas sp.
AGCCGGGCACCATCCCCACCCGCCCCTCCTGGTCCATCCGGCGACGCAACTCCTCCACCTGCAGCTTGAGCTCCACCAGCGAGCGCACGATGAATTCCAGCTCGCGCCCCTGCGCCCGCGCCTCCTCGCGCACCACCGGACCCATCGGCACCGGCAGCAGCCGCCGCCCACCCCCCTCGCGCATCTCCGGCGGGATGTCGTCGGCCACGATCTCCCGCCCGTGCGCCAGCACCACCATGCTCTCCACCAGGTTGCGCAGCTCCCGCACGTTGCCGGGCCACGCATACCCCACCAGCAGCGCCATCGCCTCCGCCGAGATCCCGTGGAAGGGGCGCTCGTGCCGCGCGGCGAACTCCTGCACGAAGCGCCGCACCAGCCGCGGGATGTCCTCGCGCCGCTCCCGCAGCGGCGGCAGGTAGATCCCCAGCACGTTCAGCCGGTAGAACAGGTCGGCCCGGAACGCCCCCTCCTCCACGTGCGCCCGCAACGGCCGGTTGGTGGCCGCCACCACGCGTACATCCACCGGAATCGGCTCCCCGCTGCCAATCCGCGTCACCTCCCGCTCCTCCAGCACGCGCAGCAGCTTCACCTGCGTGCTGGAGGGGATCTCGCCGATCTCGTCGAGGAACAGCGTCCCCGTGTCGGCCAGCTCGAAACGCCCCAGCCGCCGCTCCGCCGCGCCGGTGAACGCCCCCTTCTCGTGCCCGAACAGCTCGCTCTCCAGCAGCGTCTCGGGGAGCGCCCCCACATTCACCGCGATGAACGGCCGCGCGCGCCGCGGCCCCAGCCGATGGATGGCCCGCGCCACCAGCTCCTTGCCAGTGCCGCTCTCCCCCTCGATGAGCACCGTGCTGGACACCGGCGCGATCTGCTCCACCTTGACGAGCACCTCGCGGATCGCCTCCGACTCCCCCACCAGCCCGGTGAGCTCGGCCAACCGCTGCCGCTCCAGCCGGCGGCGCACGGCGTCTGCCACCTCGTCCATCACCACCGGCTTGGCCCACGCATCGGCGTACCCCAGCTCCGCCAGCCGCTCGGCCAGCGCGGGGTCGGCCACGTCGGTGAACCCCACCACGGTCACGTTCTCCCACGCCAGCCACCGCACCAGCGCCACATGGTTGGGGTCGAGCAACGCGCCCGTGAGCACCAGGATGGCCGGCCGGCGACGGCGCAGCCCCCCGCGCACGTCGTCCATGGGGGAGTAGGTCTCCGTGGGGATCCCGCGCGCCTCCAGCGCGGCGTTGAGGCGCACCCCGGGCTCCACGTCGGAGAGGAGGATGGCCACCAGCCCCAGCCCCTCGTCCGCCGGCGCGCGCCGCACCGCCCCGCCCCGTGCGCTCACCCCTTCCCCGGGCGACGGTAGAAGGGGAGCGGCACCACCCGCGCCGGCACCTGCCGCCCGCGGATGTCCACGGCGAACGGGGTGCCGGGGACCGCCGCGGCCGCCGGCAGGAAGCAGGTGCCAATGGGAATCCCCAGCGTGGGGCTCTGCGTCCCGCTGCGCACCTCGCCAAAGGGGACGCCCCCCACCAGCACACCGGCCCCCTGCCGCGGAATGGCGCGCTCGTCCAGCGTGAACCCGGCCAGCAACCGGTCGGTCCCCTCCTGGTGCTGGCGCCGCAGCACCGCCTGCCCCAAGAACGGCTCCGCCTTCCCCAGCTTCACCAGCCACCCCAACCCCGCCTCCAGCGGGGTGACCTGGTCGTCCAGCTCGTGCCCGTACAGGCACATCCCCGCCTCCAGGCGCAGCGTGTCGCGGCACCCCAGCCCGCACGGGGTCACCTGCCCCGTGGCCATGAGCGCGTCCCACAGCGCCCCCGCCACCGCGGCGTCACAGTACAGCTCGAAGCCCAGCTCGCCGGTGTAGCCGGTGCGCGAGATGAGGCAGGGGATCCCGGCCACCTCGCCGCGGGTGAAGTGGTAGTACTTCACCCCGCCCAGCGGCACGCTGGCCAGCGCCTGCACCACCGCCGGGGCCTGCGGCCCCTGCACCGCCAGCAGCGCCGTGCGGTCGCTCACATCCTCCAGCACGCAGTCGTAGCCGGCCAGGTGCGCGCGCAGGTGGGCCAGGTCCTTCTCCCGGTTGCTGGCGTTGATCACCAGCAGCAGGTGGTCGGCATGACGGTACACCAGCAGGTCGTCCACCACGGTGGCGTCGTCACGCAGCAGCGTGCTGTACTGCACCTGCCCCACGGCCAGCGCGGCCACGTCGTTGCTGGTGACGTGGTTCACGAAGCGGATGGCGTCGGGGCCGTGCACGAGCACCTCCCCCATGTGCGACACGTCGAACAGCCCGCACGCCTCGCGCACGGCCTTGTGCTCGGCGGTGATCCCGGCGGGGTATTGCACGGGCATCTGGTAGCCGGCGAAGGGAACCAGCCGGGCCCCCAGCGCCACATGGCGGTCGTGCAGGGGGGTCTGGCGCAGGGCGCCGGATTCGGGGGCAGTCATGACGGGTGCGGGGCAAGGGAAACGGCGGCGCGCGCGGGACACGAGGGCGCGCCAGCCGCAGCGGGAAAGATGCCCGGAGCGCCCGGGCGGTGCCACCCGGGGGCACCGCCCCGGGGGGCATGGCTGTCGGGGAACCCCCGATTGGCAAAATATGCTGACGTGCTTATATCTGAATATATGGCCCCGGCGCGGCGACGGCGACGGCGCCGTCCCCCCGTGCATCCGCTCCCGTTGGAGGTTGCCATGCTCGTGCGCCAGCTGCTGGACCCCGCGCTTGCCCAATACGCCTACCTGGTCGGCTGCCCCCGCTCCGGCGAGGCGATCGTCTTTGATCCCGAGCGCGACATCGACCGGTATCTCGACCTCGCCGCCCAGCACGGGCTCCGCATCGTGGCCGCCGCCGACACGCACATCCACGCCGACTACCTCTCGGGGCTGCGCGAGTTCGCCGAGCGCGGCGTGACGGTGTACGCCAGCGCCGAGGGCGGGGAGGACTGGCAGTACGAGTGGCTGCGCGGCTCCGCCTACCCGCACCGCCTGGTGCGCGACGGGGACCGCTTCTCGGTGGGGAACATCGCATTCGAGGTGCTCCACACTCCCGGGCACACCCCCGAGCATGTGGCATACACCGTCATCGACCAGGGGAGCGGCGCCACCGAGCCGATCGCGGTGATCACCGGCGACTTCGTCTTCGTGGGCGACCTGGGGCGCCCGGACCTGCTGGAGCAGGCCGCCGGCGTGGCGGGGACGCAGGAGCCCGGGGCGCGCCAGCTGTACCAGTCGCTGCAGCGGTTCCGGGCGCTGGCGCCGCACGTGCAGGTGTGGCCCGCGCACGGCGCCGGGAGCGCCTGCGGCAAGTCGCTGGGGGACATCCCCACCTCCACCGTGGGGTACGAGCTGCGCCACAACCCGGCGGTGCTGGCGGCGGACTCCGAGGCGGGGTTCGTGGACTACATCCTGAGCGGGCAGCCCGAGCCGCCGCTGTACTTCGCGCGCATGAAGCGCGACAACACGGTGGGGCCGCGCGTGCTGGGGGGGGTGCCCACCGTGCCAGCCCTGGACGCGGCGGCGCTGGGGGCGCTGGCGGGGCGCACCGACGTGGCCATCCTGGACACGCGGGCGCGCGCGGACTTCCTCCCGGCGCACGTGGCCGGGTCGCTGCTGTGCGAGCTGGATTTCCAGTTCGCGTCGATCGCCGGTTCGTATGTGGGCGAGGGGGTGCCGATCTACCTGGTGGTGGAAGAGGCGCGGCTGGACGAGGCGGTGCGCGCGCTCATCCGCATCGGGCTGGACGACCTGCGCGGCTACGTGACCCCGGCGGCGCTGGCGGCGTGGATGGCCACGCCCGAGGGAGCGCCGGCGGTGGCGCGCATCGACAGCATTTCCATGGCGCAGCTGGAGGCGCGGCGCCTCGCGGGCGGGGTGCGCGTGCTGGACGTGCGCGGGGCGGGGGAGCATGCGCTGGCCCACATCCCCGGGGCGCTGCACGTGGCGCACACGCGGCTGCTGCCGGCGCTGGACGCGCTTCCGCGCGACCTGCCGGTGCTGGTGCACTGTGGCAGCGGGGCCCGCTCGGCGCACGCGGCGGCGCTGCTGCAGCGGCACGGCCACGCCGTGGTGAACGTGGCCGACCGCTTCGCCGCGTGGCGCCCGACGGAGACGGGCGGGGCGTGAGGGCGGTTACCCCGCCGGGAGCGCCGCCATCACCAGGGCGGCGTGTCCGGCGGGCTTCACCTTCTCGAACACCCGGGCAATGCGCCCCTCGGGGTCGATGACGACGGTGGTGCGCTCCACCCCCATGTACTTGCGCCCGTACATGGACTTCTCCTTCCACACGTCGTAGGCCTGCAGCGCGACCTTCTCCTCGTCGGCCAGGAGGGTGAAGGGGAGCTGGTACTTGGCCTTGAACTTCTGGTGCGACGTGACCGAGTCGGGGCTGATCCCCAGGATGACGGCGCGGGTGGCGTCGAAGCGGGGGAACAGGTCGCGGAACTCGCACGCCTGGGTGGTGCACCCCGAGGTGTCGTCCTTGGGGTAGGCGTAGAGGACCACCCAGCGGCCGCGGAGCGACGAGAGGGTGAGGGGCTCCCCGGTGTCGGTGGGGAGGGTGAAGTCGGGGGCGAGGGTGCCTTCAGTGAGCATGGCGGGTCAGGGAGCGGAGGCGGGCCCCAGGGGTTCCCCCCCCATGAGCACCGCCATGATGGCCTTCTGGACGTGCAGGCGGTTCTCGGCCTCGTCCCACACCGCGCTCTGCGCCCCGTCGATCACCTCCGCCGTCACCTCCTCGCCGCGGTGCGCGGGGAGGCAGTGGAGGAAGATCGCCTGCGGGGCCGCGCGCGCCATGAGCGGGGCATCCACCTGGTACCGGGCAAACGCCAGCGCCCGGCGCGCCTGTTCCTCCTCCTGTCCCATCGACGCCCACACGTCGGTGGTGACCACGTCGGCGCCCTCGGCGGCCTCGCGCGGGTCGCGCAGCAGCCGCACCTCGGCGCCGCGGGCGCGGGCCGCGGCCAGGAAGCCGGCGTCGGGGTCGTACCCCTCGGGGCACGCCAGCCGCAGCGGGAAGTCGAAGTGAGCGGCCGCCTCGATCCAGGAGTTGGCCATGTTGTTGCCATCGCCAATCCACGCCACGGCCTTGCCGCGCACCTCCCCCAGGTGCTGCCGCATGGTGAGGAGGTCGGCCAGCACCTGGCAGGGGTGCGACAGGTCGGTGAGCCCGTTGATGACGGGGATGTCGGCGTGGGCGGCCAGCAGCTCCACGTCGGCGTGCGCGAAGGTGCGGATCATGATGCCGTGCACGTAGCGCGAGAGCACGCGCGCGGTGTCGGCAATGGGCTCGCCGCGCCCCAGCTGCACGTCGCGCGGGGAGAGGAAGTGCGCCGTCCCCCCCAGCTGCGTGGCTCCCACCTCGAAGGACATGCGGGTGCGCGTGGACGCCTTCATGAACAGCATGGCCAGCGCCTTGCCGGCCAGCGGGCGCGCGGTGTAGGCGCCGGTGCGCATGCGCTCGGCGAGCGCCAGCAGCGCCCGTCCCTCACCCGGGGTGACGTCGGCGAAGTTCAGGAAGTCGCGGTGCGCGGCGCCCCGGGGGGCCCGGGCGCCCGGCGCGGGGGGCGCGCTGGATGAATGGTCATGCGGCATTCGTGAAAAGTTATGCACCCGCCCGTAGCTTTCGCCATCCGTCCCGCCGTCCCCCCCCGACCGCCGACCCGCCACCTTCCCGAGGCGCCCGTGGCCCACGCCCCCGCAGCTGACCCGTTCCCGGTGACCTTTGCCGACGTGGCCGCCGCCCGCGCCCGGCTGCGCCCGCACCTGGACCCGTCGCCGGTGCGGGCGTATGCGGGGCTGGACGCGCTGGCCGGCCACGGGGTGCGGGTGTGGCTGAAGCACGAGAACCACCTCCCCACGGGGTCGTTCAAGGTGCGCAATGGCACCAGCGCGCTGACGGCGCTGCCCCCCGACGCGGCGGCGCGCGGCGTGATTGCCGCCACCACGGGGAACCACGGGCTGGGGCTGGCGTGGGCGGGGGCGCGGCTGGGAATCCCGGTGACCATCTGCGTGCCGGAGGGGAACAACCCCGAGAAGAACGCGGGGATCCGCGCGCTGGGGGCCACGCTGGTGGAAGCCGGGGTGCGCTACGACGACACGGTGGCGGCGTGCGCGGCGATCGCCGAACGGGAGGGGCGCACGGTGGTGCACTCCACGAACGACCGCGGAGTGATCGCGGGGGCGGCCACGATGACAGCGGAGTTCCTGGAGGCGGTCCCCGCGCTGGACGCGCTGGTGATCGCGCTGGGGGGCGGCTCGCAGGCGGTGGGGGCGTGCGTGGTGGCGGCGGCGATGCGTCCGGGGCTCCGGGTGTACGCGGTGCAGAGCGCGGGAGCGCCGGCGCAGCACGATGCGTGGCATGACGGCGTGCCGCGGACGGGGGCGCCGGTGCGCACCTTTGCGGAGGGGATCGCCACGGGCTCCACCTATGCGCTGACGATGGCGGCGCTGCGCGCGGGGCTGGCCGGGTTCGTGACCGTGTCCGAGGACGCGATCGCCGAGGGGGTGCGCGCCCTGTGGCAGGTGACGCACAACCTGGCCGAGGGGGCTGGGGCGACCGGGTGGGCGGGGGTGCGGGCGCTGGCGCCTGAGCTGGCGGGGGCCACGGTGGGGGTGGTGCTGTGCGGTGGCAACCTGGACACGGCGCGCGCGGCCACGATCCTGGGGGGCGGCACGCCGGCGTAGGGGGCTGTCACGCCGCGCCCACGCGACGCGCGCGCTACGCCCGGGGGTGCGCCTGGCGATACACCTGGCGGAGCCGCTCGGTGCTGGTGTGGGTGTACACCTGGGTGGTGCCGATGCTGGCGTGTCCCAGCAGCTCCTGCACGGCCCGCAGGTCGGCGCCGGCGTCCAGCAGGTGGGTGGCGAAGGTGTGGCGCAGCGCATGCGTGGACAGCCCCTCGCCGGGGGCCACGGCGTTGAACAGTGCCACCATGGCGTACTGGATGGCGCGCGTGGTGAGGCGGGTGCCGCGCGGCCCGGTGAAGAGCGCCTGCCGGTCGGCGCGCGGCCGCCGCGCCACGCCCGCAGCAGACACGGCCGGCGGCGAGGCCACCCGGCGGCTGGCCGCCTGGGCCAGCTGCGCCTCGCGCACGGGGAGCCAGCGGCGCAGCGCCCGCTGCGCGTGGTCGCCCAGCGGCACGATGCGCTCCTTGCGCCCCTTGCCGCGCACCTTGACCTGCTGCGTGACGAGGTCGAGGTCGTCCAGGTCGATGCCGCGCAGTTCGCTCAGGCGCAGGCCGCTGGAGTAGAACAGCTCGACCATGGCCAGGGCGCGCACCGCGGCGGGGTCGCCCCCGTCGGCACGGGTGGCGGCGTGCTGCAGGAGGTGCTCCACCTGCACCCGGTCCAGGTAGGCGGGGAGGGTGCGCTGCAGCCGCGGCGCGCGCAGGGCGCGCCCGGGGTTGGCGTCCACCACCTCCTCCTGGTGCAGCCACTTGTAGAAGGCGCGGATGGCCGACAGCCGGCGCGCCAGGGTGCGGCGCGCGGCGCCCGCCGCCAGCTGATGCGCCTGGTACTCGCGCAGGTCGCGCCGCCCCAGCGCCTCCCACTGCCACCCCGCCACGCCGCGGGTGGCGCCCAGCCACGCGGCCAGCGCCTCCAGGTCGCCGCGATAGGCCTTGAGCGTATTGGGGGAGAGGTCGCGCTCCTTGGCGCAGTGCGCGAGGAACGCCTCCAGCAGCGCATCGGCGGGATGGGCGGACACCGGCGCCCCGCGCGCTACGACGCGGCCACCACGACCGCGTCCGCCGCCACGGGCGTCACGCCATGCTCCCGCCGCCACGCGTCCAGCACGGCCAGCGCCCGCGCGGCGTACGCCTCGCGCTTGGCGGCCTTGTCGCGGAGGAGGCGCGGGGGCACGCCGGTGAGCTCGTCCAGCAGCCCGAAGTTGGCGTTCATGGGCTGGAAGTGCGCGGGGTCGGCCTCGCGCAGGTAGCGGTACAGCGCCCCCAGCATGGTGGTGGGCGGGGGGATCACGGGGGCCGCTCCCTCCAGCACGCGCACGCAGTTGAGGCCCGCCAGCAGCCCGGTGGCGCTGCTTTCGGTGTACCCCTCCACGCCGGTGAGCTGCCCCGCCAGGAAGGTGGCGGGGGCGTCGCGCAGCGTGAGCGCGGGGGTGAGGGTGGCGGGGGCGTTGACGTAGCTGTTGCGATGGATGGAGCCGAAGCGCAGGAACTCGGCGTCGGCCAGCCCGGGGATGAGGCGGAAGACGCGCTGCTGCTCGGGGATGCGCAGGCGGGTCTGGAACCCCACCAGGTTCCACATGCGCCCGGCGCGGTCCTCCTGGCGCAGCTGCACCACGGCCCACGGCGCGCGGGACGCCCGCGGGTCGCGCAGCCCGATGGGTTTCATGGGGCCGAAGCGGAGGGTGTCGCGCCCGCGACGCGCCATCTCCTCCACGGGCATGCACCCCTCGAAGTACGGCACCTCGTCAAAGGCGTGCGCGGTGAACTGGTCGGCCGCCACGAGCGCGTCGATGAACGCCTCGTACTGGTCGCGGTCCATGGGGCAATTGAGGTAGGCGCCCTCCTCGGCGGCGCCGTCCATGGTCTCCTTGCCCCACCGGGACGCGCGGAACGCGATGTCCACGTTCACCGACTCGGCGGCCACCACGGGGGCGATGGCGTCGTAGAAGGCCAGCGCCTCGACGCCCAGCCGCGCGCGCAGCGCCGCGGCGAGCGCGTCGGAGGTGAGGGGGCCGGTGGCCACGATCCCCACCGCCGGGAGGGCGTCCACCTCGCCGCGCACCACGGTGATGCGCGGGTGCGCGAGGATGCGCCGCTGGACCCCCTCGGCGAACAGCGCGCGGTCCACCGTGAGCGCGGTCCCGCCGGGGACGCGCGCCTCGTCGGCGGCCTGCAGGATGAGCGACCCGAGCTGGCGCATCTCGGCCTTGAGGAGGCCGTGGGCGTTCCCCACCTCGGTGCTCTTGAAGGTGTTGGAGCAGACCAGCTCGGCGAGGGCGTCGGTGCGGTGCGCGGGGGTGCCGCGCCCGGGGCGCATCTCGTGCAGCACCACGTCGTGACCGCGCTGCGCCACCTGCCACGCCGCCTCGCAGCCGGCGAGGCCGCCGCCCACCACCTGCACGGCGGCGTCGGGGGCGGCGCTCACGCGACCTCGGCGACCTCCTCCGGCGCCACCACGTCCCACTCGTTGCCGCACTTGAGGCACTTGCGATAGCTGCCCCGCGCCTTGCTGGCCTTGGCCTCGGCCCCCGCGTACCCGCACTCGGGGCAGGTCTCCAGCACCGGCTTGTCCCAGCAGACGTAGTCGCAGGTGGGGTAGTTCTCGCAGCCGTAGAACGCCTTGCCGCGCTTCTTGCTGCGCCGCTCGGCAATCTCGCCGCCGTCCTTGGGACACTTGACGCCGGTGGGCATGGAGCGCGTGCCGCGGCACTTGGGGAAGCGGCTGCACCCCAGGAAGTCGCCGGACTTGCCGTGGCGGACCACCATGGGCGCCTGGCACTCCTGGCACAGGTGGCTCGTGAGCACGGCGGGCTTCTTCTCCCCGGCGATCGGGCGCGTGTAGCTGCACCCCTTGGGATGCTGCTCGCAGGCCACGAACGGGCCGAAGAAGCCGCCCTTGGCCACCAGGCGCCCGCCGCAGGTGGGGCACCGCTCGGTGGCCAGCGCGGAGAGGTCGTGCGCCTCGGCGATGAGCACGTCGAGGTCGTTGTCGTTGAGCGTGGCCTGGAAGGGGGTCCAGAAGTCCCCCAGCGCCCGCACCCACGCGATCTCCCCCTCGGCGATCTTGTCGAGCTCCTCCTCCATCTGCGCGGTGAAGCCCACGTTGAACACCTGCGGGAACTTCTTCACCATGACCTTCTCCACCGTCTCCCCGAGGGGGGTGGGGAAGAAGCGGCGCTGCTCCACCTGCACGTAGCGCCGCTCGGCGAGCACCGAGATGATGGACGCGTAGGTGGAGGGGCGGCCGATGCCGAGGCGCTCGAGCTCCTTGACGAGGGAGGCCTCGGAGAAGCGCGGCGGGGGCTCGGTGAAGTGCTGCGTGGAGGCGATGCCGAGGACGGGGACCTGCTCCCCCTGCTCGAGGGGGGGAAGCGCCTGCTCGTCCTCCAGCGCCTTGGCGTCGCCCTCCTCGCGGGCCTCCTTGTAGAGGGCGAGGAACCCCTGGAACTTGACCACCGACCCGGTGGCGCGGAACAGGTACTGCCGCTCGCCGGCGGGGATGTTGAAGTCGACCGTGGTGGTGTCGAAGACGGCGGGGGCCATCTGCGAGGCCATGAACCGCTGCCAGATGAGCTGGTACAGCTTGAACTGGTCGGCGGTGAGGTAGCGCTGCAGCTGCTCGGGGCGGCGCGCGGGGTCGGTGGGGCGCACCCCCTCGTGGGCGTCCTGCGCGTTGGCCTTGCCGCTGGGGTAGAGCTGGGGGCCGGCGGCGAGGAACGCCTCGCCGAACTGCTGCCGGAGCACGTCGCGCGCGCCCTGCGCCGCCACCTCGGAGACGCGGGTGGAGTCGGTGCGCATGTACGTGATGAGGCCGGTGGCCCCGTCGATGCCGATGTCGATGCCCTCGTACAGGTCCTGCGCCAGGCGCATGGTGCGCTTGGAGCCGAAGCCGAGCTTCTTGGCCGCCTCCTGCTGGAGCGTGGAGGTGGTGAAGGGGGCCGCGGGGTTCTTGCGGCGCTCGCGGCGCTTGACCTCGGTGACGGGGAACTGGGTGCGCCCGTCGAGGTCGCGGAGGATGCGGCCGGCCTCGTCGCCGGTGGCGATCTCCGGCTTGCGCCCGTCGATGTGGTGGAGCTTGGCGGTGAAGGGGACCTGCCCCTTGCGGAGGTCGGCGGCGACGCTCCAGTACTCGACGGGGGTGAAGGCGCGGATCTCGCGCTCGCGCTCGACGATGAGGCGGAGGGCGACGGTCTGCACGCGCCCGGCGGAGAGCCCCTTCTTGACGGTCTTCCAGAGGACGGGGCTGGCCTTGTAGCCCACGAGGCGGTCGAGGACGCGGCGGGCCTGCTGCGCCTCGACCTTCCGGGTGTCGATGTCGGTGGCGCGCGCCATGGACGCCTGGACGGCGTCCTTGGTGATCTCGTGGAACATCACGCGCCGGATGGGGGCGGTGACGGCCTGCCGGCGCGGCTGCGTGAAGAACTGCTCCACATGCCAGCCGATGGCCTCCCCCTCGCGGTCGGGGTCGGTGGCGATGTAGACCTCGCGGGCGCCGCGGGCGATCTTCTTGAGGTCGGCGAGGAGGTCTTCCTTCCCCTCGATGGTGACGTACTCGGGGGCAAAGCCGTGCTCGAGGTCGATGCCGAGCTTCTTGGCCGGGAGGTCGCGGACGTGGCCGACGGTGGCGCGCACGGTGTAGCTGCGGCCGAGGTACTTGCCGATGGTCTTGGCCTTGGCGGGGGACTCGACGATGACCAAGGCGGTCCCGTTGGCGGGGACGGCGTCGAGGGCCTCGTCGCTGCCGTCGCGCTCGGCGGCAGCCGCGCGGCGGGCAGGCGCCTTGGTGGCAGGGCGGGCGGCCTTCCGGGCGACCGTGCGCGGCGCGGGCGCCGCCTTGGCGGCGGCCTTGGCGGGCGTCGTGGCGGCTTTCGTGGCGGCCTTCCTGGCTGGCGCCTTGGCGGGCGCCACGGCGGCCTTCCTGGCGGGCGCCTTGGCGGCTTTCTTGGCGGTCTTCTTGGCGGCCTTCTTGGCCGGCGCCTTGGCGGCCGACGTGGTCACGGACTTCTTGATGGGCATCAGGTCAGTGGAACGGGGAACGGGCGTCGTGACCGGGGGCAGCATCCAGCCCGGCCGCTTCCGCCATGAGGCGAAGGTCGGCCAACTCGATGCGCCCTTCCATGTGCATCAGCGCGCGTTCCACCAGGTGCTCGAACGCCACGGGCGGCACTGCCCCCGTGGCCCGCAAGGCCAGCAGGTACCCCCACGCCTCCGCCGAAAACCGACCGCGCTCATGCGGTCCCTGCACCCGCAGCAGGTCGCCCGTGCGGACGGGGTCGCCGCGCCACGCCGAGGGCTGGGCCTCCTGCGCGGCGCGGAGTGAAAGAATCTCACCGATCTGGCGCCGATTGTACCCCTGGGCCGCCAGAAAGTCGGCCACGGCGCCCGATTCCGCCGGTTCGGGGAAGCGCCGTCGCAAGGCATCCAGTACTCGGGTCCACCGATCAGCCATCGTCTAACCTACCCCGAGGGCGTGATCCCGGGCAAGCGCCACGACGGACTCGGCAACCTCTTGCGGCGAAAGGTTTTCCACATCAAGGAGCAGGTCAGCCGTGCCGTACAGGGGGTGGCGCTGCTCCCAGAGCGCCGTCAGGCGCGCCGCCGGATCGGTGCCCTGGAGCAGGGGACGGACGACCGCGTCGGTGCGCAGGCGCGCAAGGGCGGTGTCCGGGCGGAGCTGCAGGTAGACCAGGACCCCGGGCGGCCGGAGACGTGCCACCACGCCGGGGTTGGTGATCCACCCGCCGCCTGGGGCCAGCACCATTGGGGGGGCGTGGGCCAGCTCATGGGTCAGGGCGATTTCCATATTGCGGAAACGACGCTCCCCACCGGCGGCGAACAGGTCCGCCACCGCCTGCCCACCGCGCACCGCCAGCTCCCGGTCGAAGTCCAGGAACGGCCGCCCCAGCGCCGCTGCGACCAGCGGCCCAACCGTGGACTTCCCGGCCCCGGGGAGCCCCACCAGCACCAGATGGCCAGCCGGCCCCACCCGACGCAGCGGACGCGTCACGCCGGCGTGGGGGGAGCGTGGCGATCCATCCCCGCCAGATACCCGGCCAGGTTGCGCTGCAGCTCCCCCAGGGAGTCCCCCCCGCACTTTTCCAGCAGCGCGTCCGCCACCACCAGGGCGGCCATCGCCTCGGCGATCACCCCCATCGCCGGCACGGCGGTCACGTCGCTGCGCTCGGCGGCGGCAGACGCGGCCGCCCCGGTGGCCAGGTCGATGGTGGCCAGCGGGCGCATGAGGGTGGCGATGGGCTTCATGGCCACCCGAATCACCAGCGGCTCCCCGGTGGTCATCCCCCCCTCCGTGCCCCCGGCGCGGTTGGTGCGGCGCGCCACATGGCCGGCCCGCACCCGTCCGGGGGCCGCCTCGATCTCGTCGTGCACCTCGGCGCCCGTGCGGGACGCACAGCCGAAGCCCAACCCGATCTCCACCCCCTTCACCGCGGGAATGGACAGCATCGCCTGCCCCAGCCGCCCATCCAGCCGGCGGTCCCAGCTGACGTGGGAGCCGAGCCCCACCGGGAGGCCGGTCACGACCACCTCGCAGATCCCCCCCAGGGTGTTCCCCTCGCGCTTGGCGGCATCGATCCGCGCGATCATGGCCGCCTCGGCCGCGGGGTCCAGGGTGCGGAGGGGCGACTGGTCGGCGGCCGCGTTGAGATCGGCGGGGAGCGGGGCCGGTGGGGTGGCCTCCACCCCGCCCAGGTGCACCAGGTGGGACCCCACGTGGATCTCCACCTGCCGCAGCAGCTGCCGGCACACGGCGCCGGCCGCCACGCGGGCGGTGGTTTCGCGGGCGGAGGCCCGCTCCAGGATGTCGCGAGCGTCGGTGCGGTCGTACTTGAGGACGCCGGTGAGGTCGGCGTGTCCGGGACGGACGCGGGTGACCTGCCGCTTGCGCCCCCCCGCGGCGTCGTCGTCGCGGGGGGCGGGGTCCATGATGGCGGCCCAGTTGCCCCAGTCGCGGTTGGCCACCTGCAGCGCGATGGGGCCGCCCAGCGTCTCGCCGGCGCGCACGCCCCCCAGGATGGTGACGCGGTCGGTCTCGATCTGCATGCGACGCCCCCGGCCGTACCCCTGCTGGCGCCGGGCCAGGTCGTGGTCGACGTGGGCCGCCAGGAGCGGGACCCCGGCGGGGATCCCCTCCAGCACGGCGGTCAGGGCGGGGCCATGGGACTCCCCGGCGGTGGTCAACCGAAGCAGGCGCATGCGAGCGGGGCAAACGGGAGACGCCACCGCGGGGACCGTGATGGCGTCATCCAACCTAGTCGTGGGCGCGGGGCGCGCGCACGGGGCGCCGCCCCCGCTGCGCGCCGATCAGCCGCAGGTGCTGGAGAAGCTGTCGGGGAGCGCCACCACGGTGACGCCGCGCGGGGTGGCCCCCACCAGGACGATCTGGCCGTTGGGGCGGATGGTGGCGCGCACGGGGCCGATGATGGGGTCCTTGATGGCGACCGCGGCGATCCGCCGGTAGCACCAGGTGTCGAAGACGTCGATCACCGGCTCGGAGGAGGCGACGAAGGCCAGGCGGGTGCGCAGCGGCGTGGAGTTGGGGCCGGTGTTGAACGGGTGGAAATCCAGCCCCCCGCGGCTGGAGCGTGACTGCAGGATCCCCTGGAGCCGGAGGGTGGGATCGAACAGGTAGGTGGAGTCCCCCTTCACCGCCGAGATCTCGCCATCGAAGTTGATCCCCACCCCTTCCACGCGGGCGAAGGCGTTGGCGACGAAGTCGCTCACGTCCACCGCGCGGGAGATGCCGCGGTCGATGACGGGGAGGGGGGTGGAGGGGTCCAGGCCGCGGGTGGCGTCGTAGGCCAGCGCCCGGCTCCCGCGCACGGGGCCGCCCTCGCCGAAGACGGCGCGGCGGAAGTTGCCGGAGCTGCGCACGAAGGTGGTGTCGCGGAACGCCAGCGCGTCGATGCGCGCCACGATGGAGTAGTCGTAGAAGGTGCCGTCGGGGCGGAAGACGCGCTGGCGGTACGGCAGCAGCGTGGAATCAGCGCCCACGCCGTTGGCGGCGAAGCGGACGATCTCCAGGGTGTCGGAGCGGCCGCTGGACTGCCCCATGGCGTGCTCGAAGAAGAAGTGCGAGGCGCGCCGCGAGAGGTTCTCCCAGCGGATGGTCCCCTGGTTGGGGAAGGGGACCGTCTGCCCCGGGGTGGGGGCGGTGGAGTACACCGCCACCACATCCTCGCAGGGGGCGCCGGGCGCGTTGGCGCCGGTGCAGGAGGTGGCCAGGTACTGGGGGCGGTCGCTGAAGTCGTAGACCGTGCGCTGGGTGATGAGCTGGTCGGAGGTCGACGAGCGCACCGTGGTGACGCTGTAGACGATGATGTTGGGCAGCGCGTAGCGATACACCTCGCGCCCGGTGGCGCCCTGCCGCAGGTCGACGTAGCTGAGGTTGGTCCCGCCGGAGTTGGCCACCAGCAGGGTGTCGCCCATGACGCCATCGCGGTTGCGCGGCCAGGGGGCGAGCCCCCAGGGGCGGGAACCGACGCTGATGGGGGTGCGGAAGGTGGAGTCGGCGAGGTTGTAGACCTCGAGCCAGTTCCGCTCGATGTTGGAGAGGTAGAGGCGGTCGGTGCGCGGGACGTAGATGGCGTCGGCGATGGTGCCGCCGCCCGGCAGGGGGACGGTGTAGCCGGCCACCACCTGCGCGGTGTCGAGGCGGACGCCCCCCGAGCCCAGCCGCGCGACGTCGCGGCGCCCGTTGGCGTTGCGGGCGAAGCCCGTGACGGTGACGGGGGTGGGGAAGGCGGCGACGGGGATGCGCACCTGGAAGGTGCGGACCAGGGTGGAGAACGCGCCGGTGGAGCCGATGGAGTCGATGGCGAGGAGCTGGCCGGCGAGGGTGCGGATCTCGTAGCCCAGCGTGGTGATGCCGACCGGATCGGTGGCCTCGACGAACACCGTGTCGGCCACCTCGATGCGCGTGGCCACGCCGGTGCGCACCACCGGGATGGTATTGGCGTTGGCGGGGCTCTGGACGGCGTACGACACCGGGGCCCCGGAGACCCGCTGGTTGAGCGAGTCGGTGATGAAGGGGGTGACCTGGATGGTGGCGCCGCGAACCGTGTCGGGGATGACCAGCGTGTCGAGCCGCGCGATGGAATCGCGGAGCGGCGCGGTGAAGGTGACCGAGTCGCGATGCCGGTAGGCGCCGGTGATGTCGTACCCCAGGGTGCGCACCTTGTAGCGGGCGCGCCCGGTGATGGAGAGCACGAGCGACTTGCCGGAGACCACCGGGGAGCCGGCGGTGGGGGAGGTGATGGCGGCGAGCGGGGGCTCGAGGTTGCCGATGGCCAGCGCGACGCGCGAGGTGTCGGAGAAGTTGCCGGCGCCGTCGGTGGCGATGCCGCGCACGATGACCGTGGCCCCCACCGGGGCGCTGCGCGGGACGGGGATGCGCACCTGCACGGTCAGGGTGGTGACCGCGCTGGTGAAGGTGGTGTCGAAGGTGGCGGTGAGGCCGCCGTCGAGCAGGAGGCGGACGCGCTTGAGCCCGATGTTGTCGGTGGCGGTGACGGCCACCGCGAGGAGGGAATCGGGGGCCTCGCCCCCCTTGGCCACCGCGACGCGCGGGCGGATGGCGTCGCGGAACGGGGGATCGAGCACCTCCTCGCCCCCGCACGCGGCGGTGCCGGCGAGGGCGACCAGGGCGAGGCGGGCGACGCGGTGGCGCGTGGCGCGGGCGATGGAGCGACGACGCATGACGGGGCTCCGGTTCAGCGCCCGGCGGGCGGCACGGGGCCGTCCTCGAGGATGTGGGGGGTGACCAGGATCAGCAGGTCGCGCTTGGTCTCGGTGCGCGTGTTCTGCGAGAAGAGGCGCCCCACCCACGGGAGGTTCATGAGCACGGGGATGCCGCTGCGGAAGCGCGTGGTCTCGGTGACCGTCAGGCCGCCGATGACGGCGGCCTCGCCGTCGGCGACGAGCACCTGCGACTCGGCGCGCTGGCGGTTGAAGATGACCCCCACGTCGGTGGCCGAGATCTCGGCGCTGGAGTTCTCCGCCTTGATGGTCATGAGGACCATGCGGTTGTTGGTGATCTGGGGGGTGACCGACAGCTTGATGCCGGCCTCCTCCTTGGACACCGTGGCGCGCGGGAAGAAGGTCGCGGCGTTGGGCTGTCCCTGACCGCCGCCGCCCCCCCCGCCCCCGCCGCCGCCCCCGCCGCCCTGCCCGCCGGCGCTGGCATCGATCACCCGGATGGGGATCTCCTGGCCGACGAAGATCTCGGCGTTGCGGTTGTTGACGATGGTGACCGAGGGCTCGGACTGGACGTCGGCGAGCGACGAGGTCTGCAGGGCGTTGAGGAAGGCGCTCAGCTGGTAGCGGCCCAGGGCCGTGCTGTAGATGAGGTTGAGCGCGTTGGGCTTGATCGCGTTGTTGGCGTTGGCGATGCCGGCGATGGCCTTGCCGCCCAGGGCGATGCGGGCCGGCCCCTCGAAGGCGGTGCCGCCCCCGGTGGCGTCGGGGACCCCGTCGCCGTCGGTGTCGACGGGGCGCAGGGTGTTGGGATCGATGCGGGGGACGAGCTGCTGGAAGAACTGCTTGTTGCCGGTGCCGAGGTCGTAGGCGAGGCCGATGTCCTGGATCCCCGTGCGGTTCACGAAGACGATCTTGGCCTTGATGGTGACCTGCGGGGTGCGGAAGTCGAGCTGCTTGATGCGGGAGACGATCTCGGGGAGGCGCGAGGGGGCCTCGGTGATGATGAGGCGGTTGGTGGCGCTGTCGGCGGCCACGGCGCCGCGGATGACGCACCCGGCGCCCTGCATCTGCTGGCCGCCCTGCCCGCCGCCGCCACCGCCCTGGTTCATCGGCATGCCCATGTCGCGTCCGGTGGCCATGGTGGACAGGCCGGTGCAGTCGCGGGCGAGGAGCGCCTGCACGGTGGCGCGCAGCGTGGTGGCGCGGGCGTAGTTGATCTCGACGACCTGGGTGACCAGGGGTTCAAGCGCCTGGGTGGCGGCCAGCGCCTCGTAGCTGTCGACGGTGATGAGGCCGCTGACGTCTTCCGTGGCGGAGAGCTGCTGGGCCTGGAGGATGGCCTGGAGGGCCACATCCCAGGGCTTGTCGGCGATGTCGGCGGTGACGGTACCCTGGACGTTCTTCCCCACGACGATGGAGCGCCGCGAGAACCTGGCGAACAGGGCGATGACGTCGCGGATGGGGGTGTCGTCGAAGGTGACGCTGATGCGGGGCTTGAGATTGACGGGCTGCGCCGGCGTGTCGCCGTCGGTGTCGACGGGGGTGCGGCGCGCCATGGGCTGGGCGGAGTGATCGATTGCCGGGGCGGGCTTGGGCTCGGGCTTTGTTACAGGCTTCGCCTCGGGCTTGGGGGCGGGAGTCGGCGTGGCAGCCGGCTTGGGCTCGGGCTTGGGCTCGGGCTTGGGCTCAGTCTTGGCCGCGGGCTTCGCCTCAGCCTTGGGCGCAGGCGCCGGCGTGGCGGCCGGCTTGGGCTCGGGCTTGGGCTCGGGCTTGGGCTCGGGCTTCGCCTCCGGCTTGGCCGCGGGCTTCGCCTCAGCCTTGGGCGCAGGTGCCGGCGTGGCGGCCGGCTTGGGCTTGGGCTCGGGCTAGGGCTCGGGCTTCGCCACCGCCTTGGCCGAGGGCTTCGCCTC
>JBILKP010000157.1:0-6316 GCA_044376625.1 Gemmatimonas sp.
GGGTGTAGGTGATGGTCACCGTCCCGGGGCCCGGCACCTTGAAGTCGGAGGCCTTGTACTGGTCGCCGTGCGCGTGGCGCCCCACCACGATGGGCTTGGTCCACCCCGGCACCAGGCGCGGGATGTTCGAGATGATGATGGGCTCGCGGAAGATCACGCCCCCCAGGATGTTGCGGATGGTGCCGTTGGGGCTCTTCCACATCTTCTTGAGCCCGAACTCCTCCACGCGCGCCTCGTCGGGGGTGATGGTGGCGCACTTCACCGCCACGCCGTGCCGCTTGGTGGCCTCGGCCGAGTCGATCGTCACCTGGTCGTTGGTGGCGTCGCGGTGCTGGATCCCCAGGTCGTAGTAGTCGAGCTGGAGGTCGAGGTAGGGCAGGATCAGCTTGTCCTTGATGAACTGCCAGATGATGCGCGTCATCTCGTCGCCGTCCATCTCGACGACGGGGTTCACCACCTTGATCTTGGCCATGCGGAGGTCCGGGGGGCGGGCAGGAGTGGAAACACGGAGCGCCGCCCGGCTCGGGCGGCGCTGCGGAAATTGCAGGGTGGACCGGGAGGCGGCCAGTAGCCGCCACCCGCGTCAGAATCCCGACACGCTCAGTCGGCCGCCGGTGACGGTGGCACCCGCCAGCGACGCGGTGGGCACGGTGGCGCCCAGGATGGCCGCCTTGACCTGCGCCGCCGTGGCGCCGGGGTGGAGCGCGGCATAGAGCGCCACGGCACCCGTCACGTGGGGGGTGGCCATGGAGGTCCCGGAATAGGCGGCATACCCGGAGGCCGTGCCCCGCTTCGCCTTGAGCGGCACCGTGCTCCAGATCCCGCTCCCGGGCGCCCCCAGGTCCACGGTGGTGCCGCCGTAATTGGAGAACGACGCCCGGGCACCGCTGCTGGTGAGCGCTGCCACGGCGATCACGTTGGCGTTGGTATACGCGGCCGGGTAGCAGGGGAACAGGTCGCAGTTCACCGCACTGTTCCCCGCGGCCGCCACAAACAGGATGTTGGCCGCACCGGCGCGCGTGATGGCGTCGCGCAGCGCCTGCGAGTAGCCGCCCCCGCCCCACGAGTTGTTGGTGGCGACGATGTTGACCGGGTTGCTGCCGCGCGTCTTGAGCGCGGTGAAGTAGTCCACCGCCTTGATGGCGTTGGCCGTGGTGCCGCCCCGGGTCCCCAGAAACTTGGCGCCCAGCAGGCGCACCTGCCACACCATCCCCGCCACGCCCACTCCGTTGCCTCCCACGGCCCCGATGGTCCCCGCCACGTGGGTGCCGTGGTCGTCAGCCACCCCGTCAAAGACGGAGCTGTTGTTGCCGTCGAAGTCCCACCCCCACACGTCGTCCACCAGGCCGTTGCCGTCGTCGTCCACCCGGTTCCCCGCAATCTCCCCGGGGTTGGTCCCGGCGTTGGCCGCCAGGTCTTCATGGGTGTACATGTAGCCCTGGTCGATGATGCCGATGGCCACGCTGGCGGATCCCACCCGGTCCTGCGCCCACGCGGCGGAGGCCCCCGACCCGTACTGGCCCGTCATCCCCCACAGGCTGCCATCGGTGAGGTAGGGGTCGTCGGCTACGGCATCCGCCTGGTAGATCCAGTTGGGCTCGGCGTACTCCACCGTCGAGTCGGCGCCGATGGCCGCAACCGCCTGCAGTGGCGGTAGCGGCGTGCGCACCAGCGTGACGCCCTCCTGGTCGCCCGCCTGGCGCATCGCCACGGTCACGATGCGCTCCGCCACCGTACCGCGAACGCGGGCCAGGGCGCGGCTGCGCGCCGGGCCGGTGGCGCCGGGGAGGAACCGGACCAGCACTTCATTGGCCACCATCTGTGGCCCCGGGTGGAGCAGCGCCGGCAGCGTGGCGGCCCCGCGGAGGACCGGCGAGGCGGGGTCGGCCACGCCGGTCACGTCCGGGGTGCACGCGGCAAGCAGGACCCCCATGATGGTGACGGGCAGGGCACGGCGGAGACTGGAGCGCATGGGCGGGTGGGTTGGAGGGTGGAGTCACGCGCCCCCCCGCACGGCAAGAAGCGGGCAACCGCGCTACCCCTCGGGGCCGGCCTCCTCGAACACCCCCAGCACGCGGTTCTTCCGCACGCGCCCGGCGGGGAACACCCGCCCGTTCATCGCCACGTATACCCCAGGCGCCAGCGCCTGCGCAAAGCTCAGCGCGCTCCCCAGGTTGAACAGCCCGTCGGAGCTGCCGAAGGCGTAGGGAACCATGGCCCCGGTGAGCACCACCGTCTTGCCGGCCAGGGCGTGGTCGGCCGCCAGCACGGCGGCGGTCTCCACCATGGTGTCGGTGCCGTGCGTGATCACCACGTGCCGCTCGGCACACGCGGCGCACGCCGCGGCGATGGTCGCGCGGTGCGCCGCGGTCATCTCCAGGCTGTCCACGAGCATGAGCACCTCCACCGCCACCGGGACGCGGCACCGCCCGCGGCGCAGCATCTCCTCCACGTGCGTGGCGCGGAAGTGCAGCGTGCCGGCCAGCTCGTCGTACTCCTTGTCGAAGGTGCCGCCGGTGACGAACACGCGCAGCGTCATGCGCCCCCCCCGCCGCCCCGGCGCGCCTTCCGGGCCGCCTTCTTCCGCGCCTTCTCGGCGGCGGCCTGCTCCGCCGCGGCCAGCACCGCCTCACGCGCGGCGATGGAGGCCTCGCGCGCGGCCCAATCGGCGCGGTCGCGCGCCTCCGCCTCCCGCGTGCGCCGCAGCCCCTCGGCGTCGCGCCATGCGGCCACCTTGGCGTGGTCCCCCCCCAGCAGCACGTCGGGGACGGCATGCCCCCGGAAGTCGGCCGGGCGCGTGTAGCTGGGGGCGCTGATCCCCCGCCCGAAGAACGAGTCGGTGCGCGCGCTGTCCTCGTCCCCCAGCGCCCCCGGCAGCAGCCGCACCGTGGCGTCCACGATGGCCAGCGCCGCCGGCTCCCCGCCGCTGAGCACGAAGTCCCCCAGCGACAGCTCCTCGGTGGCCAGGTGGTCGGCCACCCGCTGGTCCACGTCCTTGTAGTGCCCGCACAGCAGCGTGAGCGAGGCGCCGGCGGCAAAGCGCTCGGCGTCGGCGTGCGTGAAGCGACGCCCGCGCGGCGACAGCAGCACGATGGGCGCCGGCGCACCGATCGACTCCACCGCCTCGAAGAACGGGGCGGGCTTGAGCACCATCCCCGGCCCCCCACCAAAGGGGTAGTCGTCCACCGTGCGGTGCCGGTCGTGCGTGTGGGCGCGCAGGTCCACCAGCCGGTACGACACCGCGCCGGCGGCCGCCGCGCGCGCCGGAATGGACAGCCCCAGCGGCCCGGTGAAGAACTCGGGGAAGAGCGTGACGATGGTGACCTGCAGCATGGACGGCGGGCTAGTCCAGCAGCCCGGGGAGGGGCGCGAACACCAGGGTGCGGGTGTCCTCGTCCACCTGCACCAGCAGTTCGGGGACCAGCGGCACCAGTGGGCGCCCGGTGGCGGTCTCCACCTCCAGGATGTACCCCTGCGGCGCGTCGTACACGTCGCGGACGGTCCCCTTGAGCCCCTCCCCCTCCACCGCCACCTGCATGCCGATGAGCGTGTGCAGGTACAGCTCCCCTTCGTCAGGCGGCGGAAGCCGGTCGGCCTCCACCAGGAGCTGCCGCCCGCGCCACAGGTCGGCCGCGTCGCGGTCGGTCACCTCGCGCACGCGCACCAGCCATTCGCGGTTCATGGGGCGCCCGTCCTCCAGGTGCAGCGGCACCGGCGCCCCCCCCTCCAGCACCGGGTTCCCCGCCCGGTCGCCGGCGTAAAGCACCGCGCCGGACGTGAACACCACGTCCGGCGCGTCGATGATCGGTTCCACGGCCCAGGCGCCGCGCACCCCGTGCGCGCGCTTCACCGTGCCCACCGCCACCAGGGGGCCCAACTCAGCCCTCGGAACCACCCTCGGGGAGGGCCACCGCCGACGCCTGCAGCTTGGCCGCCAGCCGCGCCTCGTGGCGCGCCTTCAGCACGCCCGCGCGGCGCAGCAGCGAGCGGACGGTGTCGGTGGGGGTGGCGCCCACGTCCAGCCAGTGGTTCACGCGATCCATCTTGAGCGCCAGGGCGTTCTCGCCCGTGCGGGGCTGATACTGCCCGAGGATCTCGATGAAGCGGCCGTCGCGGGGGCTCTTGGAGTCGGCGGCGACGATGCGGTACATGGGGGTCTTCTTCCGCCCTTCGCGGCGGAGACGGATCTTCACGGCCATCGGATACACTCGGGATGTGGGGTCGCGTCCTGCTGGTGCCCGGCCCGCCGGCGCCGCATCTTGGAACGGCTCGATGCGGTGGCCGGCACGCGGGCACCCTCCGGGCTCATCGCCACGCCGGCAGTTCCGGCGGGCACCCGGCCCCCCGGTGTTCCGGGGGAGCCTCGAAATATACCCCCCCACCCGCCCCGCGCCAATGCTTGCTCCCGCTCGCCGCCATGCCGCCCCGGGCACCCTCGGGCGCCTCGGCCTCCTGCTGGCGCTGGCCGCCCCCCTGGCGGCGGTGGCCACACCGGTCCGCGCCCAGCGCCCGGCCCAGGAGCGCCAGCCCCTCCCGGCCGCCACCGCCACTGGCGGCATGGTGGTCTCCGCCAGCGCCCTGGCCTCGGCCGTGGGACGCGACGTGCTGGCCAACGGTGGCAACGCGGTGGACGCCGCCATCGCCACCGGCTTTGCCCTGGCGGTCACCTACCCCACCGCCGGCAACATCGGGGGCGGCGGCTTCATGGTGATCCGCTTCCCCGACGGGCGCGCCACCACCATCGACTTCCGCGAAAAGGCCCCCGCCAAGGCCTCCCCCACCATGTTCCTGGACTCGGCCGGGAACTACTCCGCCCGCATCCACCACAACACCCACGTGGCCGTGGGGGTACCGGGGACGGTGGCCGGCTTCGCGCTGGCGCACCAGCAGTACGGCAAGGTGTCCTGGGCCAAGACCGTGGACCCGGCCGCGCGGATGGCCAGCGAAGGGTTCCTCGTCCCCACCGGGCTGGCGGCGTCGCTGGCCTCGGTGCAGCGGCGGCTGTCGGCGTTCCCCGCCTCGGCGGCGGCGTACTACAAGAACGGGCAGCCGTACGCCGCCGGCGACCGGATGGTGCTGGCCGACCTGGGGAAGACGCTGGCGCGCGTGCGCGACCAGGGGCGCGACGGCTTCTACACGGGGGAGACGGCGCGGCTCATTGCCGCCGAAATGGCGCGGCACGGCGGGCTGATCGCCGAGGCGGACCTGGCGGCGTATCAGGCCAAGGAGCGCCCGGCGCTGGTGGGGAGCTATCGCGGCGTGCAGGTGATCGGCATGGCGCCCCCCAGCTCCGGCGGGACGGCCATGATCGAGATGCTGAACATCCTGGAGGGGTTCGACCTCAAGGGGCTGGGGCACAACACGTCGCCGTACCTCCACCTGCTGGCGGAGGGCATGCGCCGCGCCTTCCGCGACCGCGCCGTGCACCTGGGGGACCCCGACTTCTCCGCGGTGCCGGTGGCGCGGCTCACCGACAAGGGGTACGCCGCCCAGCTGCGCGCCACCATCGACCGGGAGCGGGCCTCGCCGTCGTCCCCCGCCGACGTGACGCAGGGGTACGAGAGCGACGAGACCACGCACTACAGCGTGGTGGACGCCAACGGGATGGCGGTGTCGGTGACGTACACGCTGGAGGCGGGGTACGGGCTGGGGGCGGTGGTGGACGGGGCCGGCTTCCTGCTGAACAACGAGATGGGGGACTTCAACGGCAAGCCCGGGCTGACGGACAGCACGGGGCTCATTGGCACCCTCCCCAACCAGGCGCAGCCGGGGAAGCGGATGCTCTCCAGCATGAGCCCCACCATCCTCGCCAAGGACGGGCAGCTGCTGGCGGTGACCGGCAGCCCCGGGGGGCGCACCATCATCAACACCGTGCTGCAGGTGGTGCTGAACCTGGTGGAGTTCGGGATGCCGGTGGCCGACGCGGTGCAGGCGGCGCGCATCCACCACCAGTGGCTCCCCAACCGGCTCACCGTGGAGCGCGGGATGGACGACGGCGTGGTGGCGGCGCTGCGCTCGCTGGGGCACGACGTGCGCGTGGGGGGGCAGCAGGGAACCGCGCACTCCATCGCCGTGGACCCGACAACGGGGGTGCGCACCGGCGCGCCGGACGCGCGTGATCGGGACGCGGGGGCGGCGGGGCACGACAAGGCGGGGGGGCGGTAGGGTGCTGCGTGAATGGTGGCCCACCCTCTTCACGTGGGCGCTGGTGGGGAACTGGATCAGGCTCTACCGGCGCGATCCCCAGAAGTACGGTTTCCGGATGTTCGCCCAAATGCCCGGCGGGTTCTACGTATGGATGGTGGCCTCCGCGCTT
>JBILKP010000032.1:0-18109 GCA_044376625.1 Gemmatimonas sp.
GCCTGCATGTGGAAGCGGGCGTTGAAGCCCGACCCGATGAAGCCGATACCAAGGCGCTGTCCAGGCATGGGAAGGCGGTGAGGGGGAAAGGGCGGGGCCCCCGCAGGGGCGCCCCGGTGATGCGCAGAAACTAAGGGGCGGGAGGCGTCGCGTACACGTCGAGGTCCTGCGCGATGGCCACGGGTCCGGTATAGCCGCCGCGCCGCACCCCGGCCAGGAGCTCCGCATCGGTCCCCCCCATGCGCACGAGGTGCGACAGCACCAGCTGCCGCACCCCGGCACGCCGGGCCAGGGCCCCCACCTCCTCATCGCTGGCATGGAAGGTGGCCAGGTAGCGCGGCCACAGCTCACCACCGGGACGGTTCTCCACCGTGACCCGGGTGGCGGGATAGCCCTCGTGGACGAGCACGTCGGCGCCGCGCGCCGCCTCCGCCAGCGCATCCGAGGGGGCGGTGTCCCCGGACAGCACCACGCGCCGCCCCGGCGTGTCGATGCGCCACGCGAAGGCGTGGGCCCAGTTGCCGTGCGGCACCCGGATGGCGGTGATGCGCACGCCGGCGCTGTCGTACACCACCCCGTCGGTGGCCTCGGTGACCGCCGCGCGGTACCCCCCCGGCTGCCCCCGCTCCAGCCCCTCGGTGCGCACGGCGATGTCCTCCTGCCACGCCTCCAGCAGGCGCGCCACCAGGCGCTGTGTGCCCGGCGGCCCCACCACCCGCTGCGGGGTGCGGCGCCCCATCACCCACGACGTGAGCAGCACATCGGGGAGCCCCAGCGTGTGGTCGGAGTGCAGGTGCGTGAGGAACACGCCCGTGAAGCCGTCGATGGCCAGCCCGGCCTCGGCGGCGCGCCGCATCACCCCGGCGCCGGCGTCGAACAGGAAGGTGCGGCTGCCGTAGACCAACGCATACGCGGCCCCCGCGCGGGCCGGGTCGGGCACCGGCGTCCCCGACCCCAGCACAATCAGGCACCCCGCGGCACGCTGCGCCTCGGTGCACCGGTGGGTGGTGGTGAAGCGCCGCTGGGCCGCCAACGGAGACGCGGCCACGGCGGTGGCCACCAGCGCGGCCACCACCGCCAGCCCCCGCGCATGCGGCAGCGCCCCGCGCCTCCCCGTGCCGCCCCTGCCGCCGTCAGGGCGCACTCACCCGTGCCCGGCCGCCGCCCGCTCCCGCTCCACCAGCAGCCGGCGCAGGATCTTGCCCGAAGGCGACTTGGGGATGGCGTCCACCAGCTCCACGCGGCGCACCTTCTTGTATGGCGACACGCGTTCGGCCACGAACGCCATGATGGCCTCCGGCTCCACTGGCGCCCGCAGGACCACGAATGCCTTGGGGATCTCCCCCGCCTCCGCATCCGGCACCGGGATCACCGCCGCGTCGGCAATGGCGGGGTGCGACAGCAGCACCGCCTCCAGCTCCGCCGGCGCCACCTGCAGTCCCTTGTACTTGATCAGCTCCTTCACCCGATCGACGATGCGAAACCAGCCGGTGGCGTCCATCACCGCCACGTCGCCCGTGCGAAACCAGCCGTCGGCCGTCAGGCAGGCCGCGGTGGCCTCGGGCTTGTTGAAGTACCCCCGCATCACCTGCGGGCCGTGGACCCACAGCTCGCCGCGCTCCCCCACCGGCACATCGGCGCCGGAGTCCGGATCCACGAGGCGGCACGCGGTGTTGGGGACCGGCGGCCCCACCGACGCATGGTCCTCGGGGAGCGGGGCCAGGGGGTGGATGTGCGTGACCGGGCTGGTTTCCGTGAGCCCGTACCCCTGCCGCACCACCACCCCCAGCCGCTGCGCGCACGCCTGCGCCAGCTCGGCGCCCAGCGGCGCGGCGCCGCTGAACACCACCCGCAGCGCCGACAGGTCGAACTGCGCCACCGCCGGGTGCTTGGCCAAGGCCAGCACGATGGGGGGGACGACGTTGGCCACCGTGATGCGGTGCTCCTGCATCACGCGCAGCGCCTGCTCCAGGTCGAAGCGCGGCAGCGACACGATGGTGGCCCCCTCCACCAGCGCGGCCCCCATGATGACGACCATGCCGTAGATGTGAAAGAACGGCAGCACCCCCAGGACGCGGTCGTCCGGGCCGAACAGCCGGTCGGGGAGCCCCCGCATCTGGCAGAGGTTGGCCACCAGGTTGCGGTGCGTGAGGCACACCCCCTTGGGGATCCCCGACGTCCCGCTGCTGTAGGGGAGCACCGCCAGGTCGCGCGCCGGGTCGACCGCCACGGCGGGCGGCTCGTCGCCATGCGCGAAGAGGGCGGCGTACGGCACCGCCCCCTCCGCCTCGCCGAACACCACGATCTCGCGCACCGTGGACGCCAGCCGCGCGGCGCCCTGGCACTTGGCCAGCAGGTCGGGGATGGTGACCAGCAGCACCGCCTCGCTGTCGGCGAACTGCGCCCCGATCTCCTCCGCGGTGGCGATGGGGTTCACGGTGGAGCAGACGGCGCCGATGGTGACGCAGGCGTAGAAGACCACCGCGAAGTCGGGGAGGTTGGGGCTCACCAGTCCCACCACGTCCCCCTTGCGAATGCCGCGCGCGTGGAGCCCCGCCGCCGCCTGACGGATGGCCTGCGCCAGCCCGCCGTAGGTGTACCGGCGCCCCGTGGCGCCGCACACGATGGCGGGCTTGTCCGGATGGACGGCCACGCGCTGGAGCACGAAGGGCACCAGCGGCGTGTCGGGGATCTCCACGTCGGGGTATGGGCTGCGCAGCAGGGCGGGGGCGCTCATGGCGGGTCTCCCGGGCGGAAGGTCAGGTGCCGAGGTGCCGGTTGGCGGCGGCGGGACAGCCGGTCCACTGGGCCAGCGGGACGTTCCCCGCATACCCCAGGTCCTTCACCCCCATGCGCGTGGTGTAGAAGCCGCTGGCGCACAGGTCGCGGAAGGCGTTGAAGAACTGGACGCCCGAGCGGTGCGCCGGCTTGGCCTTGGCGGGCCAGGCGATGTCCTCCACGATGGCGATGCGCTGCGCGGGGGTGGCGTCGGGGAACGCCGCGCCGAAGCGGGCGCGCGACTCGGCGTTGATCCACCCCAGCCCCTCCCGCAGCCGCGGCTGGTGCCCGGGGTAGAAGGTGGCGGCGAAGTCGATGAACTCGGGGACGCCCGCGTCAGTGGCGCTCCCCGAGCGCGCGTCGCGCGGGATCACGATGTCCGCCAGCACCCGCACCGTGCGCCACTCCAGCGGCTGGAAGAACCTGGGGGTGAAGGCCGCGCGCGGCTTGCCCTGCGCCCCCTGCTCGTCCAGCCCCAGCGCGTGCACGTGCTCGGCCACCGTGGCCACCTCCTCGTGCGAGAGGGCGAAGGCCCCCACGGGGAGCGTGGCCAGGAGCTTCATGAGGTCGCGGCGTTCCATCAGAGGGCCCCCGCCTTGCGCTCCGCCGTGATGTATTCCGCCGCCCGCATCGACAGCGCGAGGATGGTCCAGGTGGGGTTCTTGTCGCACTGCGACACGAAGGGCCCGCCATCGGTGACGAAGAGGTTGCGGCAGTCCCACGCCTGGCACTGCGCGTTCAGCGCCGAGGTGGACGCGGCGTCCCCCATGCGCACCGTCCCCAGCTCGTGGATGATCTGCCCGCCCGTGCTGATCCCGTACCCCTGCGCCTTGGTGGGCATGGGGGAGAACACCTGCCCCCCCATCTCCGCGATCAGGGTGCGGAAGGTCTCCTGCATGTGCTTCACCTGGTTGTACTCGTGGTCCGTCCACTGGAAGTGGAAGCGGAGCACCGGGATCCCGAACTGGTCCTTCCGGTCGGGGTCCAGCTCGCAGAAGGTCTTCTCGTTGGGGATCATCTCGCCGCGCCCCGAGAAGCCGATGGTGGTCCCCCAGTACTTGCGGAAGCTGTCCTTGAGCGACGCACCGTAGCCACCGCCGTCGGGGTAGCGGTGGATGCCGCCCAGCATCCCGTAGCTGGGCATCGTGCGCCCCCCCCAGATCTCGATGTGGTAGCCGCGCGGGAAATCCAGCTTGGCGTTGTCCAGCCACCAGGGCATGTACACGTGGCCGCCCCCCACGCCGTCGCAGTTGTGCGCGGGGGTGCGCTCCATGGCGGGGATGTAGCCGGTGACGTCGGTGCCGGTGGTGTCGGTCAGGTACTTCCCCACGATGCCGCTGCTGTTGGCCAGCCCCTGCGGGAAGCGGGACGACTTGGAGTTGAGCAGGATGCGGCTGGACTCGCAGCTGGAGGCGGCCAGCACCACGATGCGCGCCTGCACGTGCTCGTCCCGCCCCGTCTTCTTGTCGATGTAGCTGACACCCGTGGCCAGCCCCTGCGCGTTCACCGTCACCTCGCGCGCCATGGCATTGGACACGATGGTGAGCCGCCCGGTCTTCATCGCCGGGAACAGCAGCACGTTGGGCGCGGAGAAGTTGGAGTTGGTCATGCAGCCGCGGTTGCACTGCCCGCAGTAGTGGCAGGGGGCGCGGTTCCCCAGCGGCTTGGTGAGGATGGACAGGCGCGCGGGGATGCAGGTGACCTGGTGCTTCTTCGCCGCCTGCATGACCAGCCGCTCGTAGCAGCGCGGCGCGGGGGGCGGCAGGAACTCTCCATCGGGGTGGTTCTCCAGCCCCTCGCGACTGCCGAAGATGCCGATGAGCCGGTCCACCCGGTCGTAGTACGGCTTGAGGTCGTCGTAGCCGATGGGCCAGTCGTCCCCCAGCCCGTCGTGGGACTTCGACTTGAAGTCGCGCGGACCGAAGCGGAGGGAGATGCGCCCCCAATGATTCGTGCGCCCGCCCAGCATGCGCCCGCGCCACCAGCGGAACTGCGACCCCTGCGCCACGGTGTACGGCTCGCCGGGGATGTCCCACCCGCCCAGGCAGGCGTCATGCTCGCCGAAGGGGCGCTCGGGGGTGCTGCCGCCGCGCAGCGGGGTGTCCCAGGGCATCTTCAGCATGGCCGAGTCCCTGGCGTTGTCCCACCAGGGGCCGGCCTCGAGGACCACGACGCGGGCCCCCTGCCGGGTGAGCTCGTAGGCGGCCATGGCGCCGCCGGCTCCGGAGCCGACGACACAGACATCGTAGACGGGACGGCGGGGCTGGCTGCTCATGCGGTCGTGCGGTGAGGGGTGGGACGACGGCGGACGGTCACAGCGCCTTGAGGTGCGCGGCGCTGGCGCGCACCGAGGCGAGCGGCTCGGCGGGGTTGTCGTGCTCGATGAACCAGTGCTGCAGCCCGGCGGCGCGCCCCGCGGCCAAAATGGTGCGGAAGTCGATCGTGCCGGCCCCCACGTCGCGCATCTCGCGCTGGGGGGCGGGGCCGGCGTCCTTCACGTGGCAGCAGTGGATGCGCCCGGGCCAGCGGGCGAACAGCGCGAGCGGGTCGTGCCCCGCCTTGACCGTCCAGTACAGGTCGAGCTCCAGCTCCACCAGCCTGGGGTCGGTCTCGGTGGTGAGGATGTCGAAGCCGGTGGTGCCGTCCACCGGCGTGAACTCGAAGTCGTGGTTGTGGTAGCCGAAGCGCAGCCCCGCCGCCTTGGCGCGCGTCGCCCCCTCGGTCAGGCGCGCCGCCAGGCGCTGCCAGGCGGCGCGGCTGCCGCGGAACTCGTTCCCCACGTAGGGGACGATCACCATGGCGTGCCCCATGCCGTGCGCGCGCTCGAAGATGGCACCCCAGCCGTCATCGGTGGCGGGGAGCGCCTCATGCGTGGTGGGGGCGGTGAGCCCGTGCCGCGCCATCAGCGCGCGCCACCACGCGGCGTCCTTGTTGTAGTAGCCGGCAAACTCCAGCTCGGTGATCCCCGCCGCGGCGACCGCGGCGATGGTCCCCTCCACATCCTTGGCCAGCGCGGCGCGCACCGTGTACAGCTGCAAGCCAAGACGGTCGAGGCGCGGGGGGCCGTCCCCCGTCAGGGCGGAGGCCATGCCGGGGAGCAGCGCGCCCCCGGCCATGCCGGCGGCCAGCGCCTGCACCACGGCCCGGCGCGACAGGGGGGCGGTGAATCCGTCAGTCGTGGGTGCCATGGGAGGCGGCTCCTTGTGCGAGGTCCAGCAGCGGTTGGCCCGTGACCCGGTACACGGTCCATTCATCCTGGGGGACGGCACCCTGCGCCCGGTAAAAGCGGATGGCGTCCTCATTCCAGTCCAGCACCGACCATTCCAGCCGCGCCCCGCCGCGTGCCACGGTAAGCGCGGCCAGGTGCGCCAGCAGCGCGCGCCCGATCCCGCGCCCGCGGAACGCCGGGAGCACGAACAGGTCCTCCAGGTAGGTCCCCGGCGCCGCCAGGAAGGTGGAGTAGTTGGGAAAGAAGAGCGCGAACCCCGCCGGGGTCCCCTCCCACTCCGCCAGCACCACCTCGGCGGCCGGGCGCGGGCCGAACAGCGTGGCGGCCAGCTTCTCGTCGGTGGCCACGCACGCGTGGCGCAGCCGCTCGTACGCCGCCAGCCCCTCGATGAGGGTGCGGATCAGCGGCACGTCCTCGGGGCGCGCCGCGCGCAGCTGCAGCGGGGAGGCGCTCACCGGCGGCGGTGCGTCCAGCGCCCCGTGCGGCGCGACCAGGTGGACTCGTAGCGCTGCGTGCGCACCGTCACCTCGGGGATGAGGTCGGCGGCCATGTGCGCCACCATCAGCTCGCTCAGGAGCGGCAGCGTCACCTCCGCGCTGCCCAGCGTCCAGCGCTCCCCGGTGATGGGCACCGACAGCAGGCGCACCGGCGGGGTGCGCTTGCTGTGCCCCAGCTCACGCAGCCCCTCCTTGTTCATCTGGATCAGCGAGTCGCCACCCACCGCCACCCGCGCGGGATCGGCCGGCGGCGACAGGAACCACACCTCCGTGTACGTCCCCTGGTGCAGGACCAGCGGGACGAACTCGGCCACCCCCCGCCCCGGCACGGGCGCCGAGAGGCCGCGCAGCAGCGCGCGCGCGACCCCGCCGGCGCGCGCCGTGTCCACCGGGTCGGTGACCACGGCGCCGTCACCGCGCAACGCCAGTTGGCGCCGCACCGCAAAGCCGGGCGCCTCCTCGGTCAGCTCACCGAACACCGCACGCCACTCGCGCCCCTGCTGCAGGCAGGCGATGGACCACCCGGTGGGCACCTGCCCCAGCGCCCCGGTGCGCAGCGCCGTCACCGCCCCCTGAAAGCAGCGCAGGTACCCGATGGCCGCCACGGCCCGCGCGTCGCGCGCGGCAAACAGCCCGGCATGCGAGGTGGGCACCTTGGGGGTGACCGGCAACGGGGGAGGCGCCTGCGCGGCTCCGGCGGGGGGCTGTGCCCCCATGGACGCACGGGGCGGAAGCACCAGCAGGGAGACCAGCGGCAGCAGCAGCACCCCACGACGGACGAGGGCGTGACGGCGGCGAATGGTCATGGGCGGGAAGGGAGACACCCCCGGGGCCCGGGGGACGGGAGGGCAAGCGACGGCAATCTAGGGGCCGTGCGCAGTCCACGCCTCCCCCAGCAGTCGGCGCATGGGCGCCGTCGCGCCGTCCAGCGCCGCGGGCACCACCGCCTTGGCACACAGCGCGCCCAGGACGTTGCCCGTGGCGTTGTACCCCCCCAGCGCCCAGATCCCCTCGCGCGCCAGCGTCACCACCGGGAGGCCCGTGGGCGTGAAGGAGGCCAGCGCGCCCCACCGATGGGTGATGGGCGCCCGCACCCCCAGCCGCCCCCGCAGCAGTGCCTCCAGCCGGTCCTGGATGGCCGCCGTGGGCGACGGGTCCATCCCCCATTCCGCCTCCCCCCCCTGGTCGCGAAAGCCCCCCAGCGCCACTTCGCCACCGGGGAGCTGCTGCCAGTACTCGTACCCGTCGCGGTAGTACATGGGGGTGGGGATGGACACCTCGGGGGCGGCGGCGGTAGCCAGCATCTGCAGCCGTGCCGTGCGCACCCGCCCCACCAGCTCCGGGAGCAGCAACTCCAGCCCCCCGTCCACGGCCACGAACACCCGACGACAGTGGATCGCTCCCGACGGGGTGGTCACCCGCCCCGCCTCCACCGTCACCGCCGGCGAGCGCGCAAACAGCTGGGCGCCGTCGGCCATCGCGCGCCGCGCCAGCACGCGGCACCGCGCCAGCGGATTGAAGGCCCCGTCGTGCGGGAAGAACAACCCGGGGCCGTGCGGGCCATCGTCCCACGCCACCGGCAGCCCGTCGCGCGCCATGGCGCGCCGCTGCGCCTCGCAGTCGCGCACCTCGGCGTCGCTGGCGGCCACCCGCCGCGACCCGACACCGCGCACCGTCCCCGGGGCGGCCTCGGCGATGCGCGGCATCTCCTCCAGCGTGGCCTCGTACAGCGACCGCGCCAGCGCGCGTCCGTGCCGCTCCACGGCGTCGTGGTAGAAGTCGTAGGCACCGGCCAGCAGGAAGCCGCCGTTGCGCCCCGCCGCACCGGCGCCCACGTCGGCAGCGTCAACGCCCACCACCGAGGCGCCGCGCGCCAGCAGCGCGTGCACCAGCGTGAGCCCCGTCCCCCCCAGCCCCACCACGCAGCACTCGGCGTCCACGGGGCCCTCCAACGTGGGGAGCGGCGTCCACTGGCCATCCTCCCACACCGGGACCCCGCCCGCCGCCGTCATCCGCGGGCCCCGCGATCAACCCCCGCCATCCCCTGCACCACCGCCCGCAGCGTCACCGCCACCCCGGGCACCTCGCGCAGCAGCACGTCCAGCTGCCGCTGGTAGGGTGTCCCCTCGGCATCCGGGCGCAGCAGGGCGTGCGCCTCGGCCACCAGCCCGGGCACCTCGTGCGCCAGCAGCGGCGCGCGCCGCGACATCGTGCGCTCGTCAATGCGCACCACGGTGGCCGTCACCGGCTGCAGCCACGCAAACCAGTCGTGGTGGATGGCCAGCTGCAGGAACGCGCTGGCGCCGGCAACCGGACCATGCGCCTGCTCGAACCGCCCGCGTTCGGCGTCCAGCAGCGCCTTGTGCACCGCCAGCAGCGCCTCGCGCAGCAGGTCGAGACGCTGCCGGTCGACCGCCGACGCGGGCCGCGGCGGATGGTCCGGGGACTCGGGGTGGGACATGGTGGAGACGGCGGGGGCAGGGGCAGGGCGCAGCGACGCGGTCGTCGCTCAGGGGACGATGACCTTGGGCTTGGCCGGCCGCGTGCCGTTGAGCCGCGGCCGCGGGCCGTTGGCCAGCTCCACCGTGAGGTTCCGGATGAAGCCGGCAATCCGCGCGTAGTGCGGGTAATCGATGAACTCCGGCTCGTCGGAGCGCTGGTGGTAGTCGCCGTGCAGCCCCGTGAAGAAGAAGGCGATCGGGATCCCCTGCAGGGCGTAGTTGTAGTGGTCGCTGCGCCCGTAGATGTTGTTGTAGCCGGCCCACGCGATGGGCTCGTCGATCTTGTAGTCCAGCGCCAGGGGGCGGGGGGCACCCTTGTTCACCCGCCGCACCGCGTCGCCCACGTCCTTGGAGTCGAAGAACGACCCCACCACCGCCAGATAATCGTCGCCGCCGCCGGGAAGGTCCTCGGCGCGCCCGCGCCCGATCATGTCGATGTTCAGCTGCGCCACGATCGAGTCGATGGGCACCGTGGGATGGCGCACGTAGTACGCCGAGCCCACCAGCCCCCCCTCCTCGCCGGTGTGCCACACGAACAGCGTGGAGCGCTTCGGCTTCACCGGCATCGCCATGATCGCCTCGGCGATCTCCAGCACCGCCATCGAGCCGGAGCCGTCATCGTCGGCGCCGTTGTTGATCGAGTCGAGGCGCGGCTGCGGATGCACGCGCCGGATCGAGTCCATGTTCACCCGGATCCCCGCCACCTGCGCGGGCCCCAGCGGCTCCATGTTGTTGGCCAGCAGCATCCGGTTGCGGATGTCGTTGAAGGCCTTGACGGAGTCCTTGTCCACGGGGGTGGTGAACCCCACGTGGTCGTTGTGCGCCCCCACCGCCACGTACTGGTGCGTCAGCACCGGGTCACTGCCGGGGATGATGGCCACCACATTGCGCGCGTAGTCGGTGGGCGTCTCCACGAAGTCCAGCGCGGCGTTCAGGCGGCCGCCCGTGGTGCCCGCCGTGATGCCGTCCAGCGAGGGGCGGGCGAACAGCGCCGCTGCCCCGGCGGTGGTGAGGCGCAGCACCGCCTGCGGCTGCAGCTGCGCCAGCTGGTCCCTGAGTAGCTGGAGCGAGTCCACCGGCGCCGCGCCCGCGGCAGCCGCAGGCGCCATCCGCGGTGCGGCAATCTGCGTGGCGACTACCGGCTCGTTGAGCGCCACCCGCTGCGCCGGCGAAAGCCCGTCCAGATCCACCGTGGCCACGGCCACGGCGTCGTCAAAGCGCCCGCGGGCGCGCTGGAACCCCGCACGCACCTGGAACGCCTGCCCCTGCCCGCCCCGTCCACCCGGCGCGGGGAGCAGCACCACCACCTTCCCCGCCGCCTGCGCCGCGGAAATCTGGGTGCTGGTGTCCCCTTGCACGCCGCCAAACACCACCTCGGCGTTCAGGATGGGGCGCGGCGCGCGCAACCCCGGCACCGCCACCACGTCCACGTTCCACGCCAGCGGGTTGCCGTTGACCGCCACGCGCGAGTGCTCGGTGAAGCGGCGCAGGTGGTACGGCAGCACCTGGAAGTACGATCCGTTGGCCCCCCCCGGGAGGAGCCCCAGGCGCTGCGCCTCGGCAGCGAGGTAGTCCGTCCCCTTCTTGTTCCCCAGCCGCCCCACCTGCCGCCCCTGCATGGAATCGTCCGCGAACTGGTACAGGCGAATGCGCAGGTCGCGCACGTCGATGGCCCCGGTGGTGGGGGCCGGCTGCACCGTCGGCGGATTGCCGTGGCGGTTGACGGAGGCAGGCTGCGCACGGAGTGCGCTGGCGCCCAGGAGGGCCAGCGCCAGCGGGATGACGGGGACGGAACGAAGGCGGCGCGACATCAGGGCTCCACGTGGTGGTCACGGGGCGGCCAACTGGCGGATTCGCCCCCGGGGCATTCCCTGTATCATACCCACAGTGCCCGCCCCCCGTTGAACCCGGCTGCCCCCACCATGCGCCTCTCCCTCCGCTCTCTCGTTGTGGCCCCGCTGGCCCTGCTCGCCGCGCCCACCGGGACGCCGCCGGCCCGCACGGCGAGTCCCACGGCGGTGGTCGTGGTCCCGCCCACGCGCTACGCCCTGCTGGAGGCCGAGCACGCGCGGCGCGCGGACACCGCGCTGTTCCGCGCCGCGCGCGAGAGCGGGGATCCGGCGCTGCAGCGGCTGGCCGCCCGCGCGCTGGGGCGCCTGGAACAGCCGGGGCTGCTGGGCGCCCTCCGCCCCTTCCTGACGCTCCCCAGCGCGGGGGTGCGCGCCACGGCCGCGTGGGCCCTGGGGCAAAGTGGCGCCGCCGCCGCGTGGCGCCCTGCCGACTGGCGGTCGGTGCTGCGCGAGGAAGCCGACCTGGAGGTGCGCGGCGCCCTGTACGAAAGCTGGGGACGGCGGGCGGCGGCCGACAGCGCGGCCGAGCACCAGCTGGCCGCGGCGCTGGCGGAGGCGGGCGCTGCGCGCACGGGGGCCCTGCGCGGACTGGAGGCGTACCTGCGGCGCACCGCTCGTACCGCACGCCCGGCCGCCGGCACCGTGCAGCAGCTGCGCGAGGTGGCCCAGGCAGCGACCACGCCGCGCACCGACCGCCTGCTGGCGCTGCTGGCGCTTGCCGCCGCCGGCGACCGGGATGGGGCCACGGTGGACGCCGCCCTGCGCGACCCGGACCCCGACGTGCGCCGCGCGGCGGTGGCACTGGGGCGGCGGTGGGTGGACGATGCGGAACCGATGGTGCGCTGGCAGGCCCTGCGCGTGGCGGGGAGCTGCGCGCGCGCCGCGGCGCACGTGGAGGACCCCAGCGCGCACGTGGCGCTCCTGGCGCTGGACCTGCTGGGCGAGCTCAGGTGCCCGGGGCCTGTGCTGGCGGCGCAGGCGCGCGCGGGGACCACGTGGCAGCACCGGGCGCACGCCACTGCGGCGCTGGCGCGGATGGGAGCGCCCGAAGCGGGGGCGGCCGTGCGGCGGCTGGCCGACGCGCCGGAATTCCAGGCGCGCATGTGGGCGGTGACCGCGGCTCGCCTGGCCAAGGACAGCGTGACGCTGCGGCGCCTGGCGCGGGACGCGGCTCCCACGGTGGCCGCCGCGGCCATCACCTCGGTGGACGATGCGCGGCGCGCCCTGCGGGCCGATCACGCGGGACTGGTGCTGGCGGGAGCCGAGTTCCTCAAGGGCTCCCCGGCGCTGGGCGCCGCGCGCCCCGCCCTGGTGGAGGCCTTCGAGCGGCTGACCGGCAGCCGTCCCATCACCTGGCGCGATCCGCGCGTGGCCCTGCTGGAGCGCGTGGATGAGGCGGGAGGCGGCACGCCCACCGCGTGGTTCGAGCGGTGGCTGGACGACGCCGACCCGGCAGTGGCCGCGCGTGCGGCCCAGGCGCTGTCGGCCCGCACCGGGACGCCCGTGGCGCCGCGCACCCGCGCACTCCCCGTCCCCCCCTTCCCCGCCGAATCGCTGCTGGCGTCGTTGCGTGGCGCCACGGCGGTGGTGACCATGGCCGGCCTGGGCATCATGACGGTGCGACTGGATGTGGACGAGGCCCCCGCCACGGTGGCCGCCATCGTGGCGCTCGCGCAGGGGGGCGCCTTTGACGGGCGCACGCTGCACCGCGTGGTCCCGAACTTCGTGCTCCAGGGCGGGAGCCCGGGCGCCGACGAGTACGACCCGGCCACGGTGCAGTTCATGCGCGACGAAGTGGGGGGACGGCATCGCCGCGGCACGCTGGGGATCTCCACGCGCGGGCGCGACACCGGCGACGGCCAGCTGTTCTTCAACCTCGTGGACAACGTGCGGCTGGACCACGACTACACCGTGTTCGGGGAGGTGGTCACCGGACGGGACGTGATGGACCGCGTACAGGAGGGGGCGGTGATCACGTCGGTGCGGATCGAGCGGGGCGGCGACGGCGCAGGCGCTGCCGGTGCGGAGGTGGTGGGCGCACGCACCCCCGCCTTCGGCCCCGATGGCGCGTTGGCCTACGCGGTGGACGGGCACGTGGTCGTGGCGAACGACGGCCCGGGGGCCCGGGTCACGGCGGGGAGCGCGTGGCACCGGGACCCGTCCTTCACCCGCGACGGTGCCGCCCTGCTGTATGCGGCGGACAGCGCCGGGCGGTCCACGCTCTGGTCCCGCCCCTGGCGCGCGGCCCCAGGCGCAACGGGCAGCGCGGCCGTGCATGCGGCAGCGATCGCGGAGGCGGCCGTGCGCCTGACCGGGAGCGCGGAGGGCGACGCCGCGCCGCAGGGGTACACCGCATTCGGTCAACTGCTGTTCACGCGCGGGCGCGGGAGCGCCAGCCGCCTGTGGGTGCGCGAGCCCGACGGTCGCGAGCATCGCCTCACGCGCTTCGAGCGCACCGAGCTGCATCCACGCCTCTCCCCGGACGGGCGGCGGGTGGCGTTCATCGTGGCGGAGGAGGCGCATCGCCACGTGGCCGTGTCGCTCGTGCCGGCGCCGGCCACGCGCCCCACCGACATCCCTCCCGAGCAGCGGGTCACCGCGGACAGCACCGTGGAGGCGCTGGCCTGGGGACCGGACGACCGGCTGGCCTTGGCCGGACGCGCCGGGGTGATCGTTGTCCCCATCAGCGGGAGCTGGCGGCAGGCGGTGTCCCGGCATCGCGCCGAGGTGGCGTGGTCGGCGGACGGCGCGGAGCTGGCCGTGGCGCCCGTGGCCCCGGTGACGGTGGGGTACAATGGCGACCCGGACCGTGGGCTGGACCGCAGCGCGCTGCGCCAGGAGGGCGCGCTGGCGCCGCTGGCGATCCTCCTGGCGCCCGCGCCCCCCGATGCCGCCGCGCACCCGGTTGGCCCGGCCGCGGCCACGCCGCGTGCGGCGGCCAACGCCGAGGCCTTCGATCGCCTCTGGGAGCGCAGCACCCAGCTGTACTTCAGCACGCCCGACGCTGCCGACCGGTTGGCGGCGTGGCGGTCCGTGCGCGAGGTGCAACGGCCGCGCGCGGTGGCCGCCACCTCCGAGCGCGCCCTGGACGACATCCTCCATGCCACGCTGCGGCAACGGCCGCCGCTGCGCGCCGAGGCGCGCGGGCGCGCCGCGGTCTCCTCCGCGCATCCCGTGGCCACCGCTGCGGGGCTGGAGATCCTCCGGCAGGGGGGGAACGTGGTGGACGCCGCCGTGGCCGTGAGCTTTGCGCTGGGGGTGGTGGAGCCCGACGCCAGCGGCATTGGCGGGTACGGGCAGATGCTCATCGCCCGCGCGGGGATGGAGGCCCCCGCACTCATCGACTTCATGAGCCGGGTGCCGGAAGCGGCCGGGCTGGACAACCGGGCGCTGCTGGTCAATGGTCGCTATCCCGCCGACGGGCCGGTGCTCACCAACGTCCCCGGCACGGTGGCGGGGATGCATCTGGCGTGGCAGCGCCACGGCAGTGGGCGGCTTCCCTGGAAGGCGCTGCTGGCCCCGGCCATCCGCGCCGCGCGCGAGGGCTACGCCATCAGCGACGGGTTGGCCACCACCCTGGCCACCGAGCAGGATCATTTCCGCAAGTATCCGGGGAGCGTGGCGCTCTTCTTCCGGGGGGGAGCGCCGCGGGCGGCGGGGGACACGCTGCGCAACCCCGACCTGGCCTGGGTGCTGGAGCAGGTGGCCGAGCGCGGCGCCGCCGGTTTTTACGAGGGGGAGGTGGCCCGTCGGTGGGTGGCCGACCTGCGCGCGGGCGGTAATGCCATGACCGAGCGCGACCTGGCGCGCTATTTCGCGGTGGAGCGTGCCCCCGTGCGCGGGCGCTACCGCGACTACACGGTGTTCTCCAGCGCCCCGCCCGTGAGCGGCGGGGCGGAGCTGGTGGCGCGCCTCAACCTGCTGGAACAGCACGCCGCCCCGCGCGCCTACACCGACGATGCCGCCACGCTGCACGCCATGCTGACCGCCTGGCAGCTGGTGCCCAGTACGCGGGGCCGCATTGCCGACCCGGCCTTCTGGCCGGTACACGTGGAGCCCATCATCAGCCGCGACACGGCGCGCGTGCGGTGGGGGTGTTTCTCCCCCACCAGGGCGCTGACCGCCGCCGACCTGCGCGGGACGCCGATGGCCTGCCTGGCACCGCCACCCGGTGCGGCGCCAGCCGCGGCTGAGCCGCCCGCCCGGGAGGCACTGCCCTGCGGCGACGACCATGCCGCCGAGGCGGGCGCGTGCCATGCCGCCGGCACAACCGCGTTCACCGTGGCGGACGCCGACGGCAACGTGGTGGCGGTGACCCAGACGCTGGGCACGTGGGGCGGGACCTTCCATGTCACGCCGGGGCTGGGATTCCTGAGCAATGACAAGCTCACCTCGTATGGCACCGACCCGTCCCAGTACGGCGCGCGGCTCCCCTTTGCCCGCCACGGCAGCACCCTGGCCCCCACCATCGCCTACCGGGACGGGCGGCCGGTGTTTGCCGTGGGGGCGGCGGGCAATGCGTGGATCACGGCCGCCGTCTATCAGGCGCTGGTGGGCGCGCTGGACTTCGGGCTTGGGCCGCAAGGGGCCCTGGAACTTCCCCGTTTCCTTCCGGGCGGCGGCGCCGGGGCCGGCGGGCGCCCCACGGTGCAACTGGAGGACGGGTTTTCCCCCGAGGTCGTCGCGCGGCTGCGCGCGCTGGGCTACGCCCTCACCTTCATCTCGCTGCGTGGCGAGCTGCGGGAGGGATACGGCGCCGCGGTGCGATTGGAGGGACGCACGGTGACGGCGGGTGGCGACCCCCGCCGCTCCGGCGCAGCAGGGGCCGTCGAGTCCCGTGGCGGCGGGGGCGTCAGCGGGGCGGGCGGACCGCCACGGTAACCACCACCGGTTGCGCCGACTGCTGGGCGCGTGGCACCACCAGCAGGCGCACGCGCAGCGTCACGCGTCCATCGGCAGGCGCCACGATGACCGCCTCGGGAACGGGGGTACGCAGCAGCGCTCGCTCCCCGGGGTCCGCGCCGGGCGCGGGGGGGGCCTCGTCAAATGACAACCGCACCGCCCCGTCCAGCACGGTGCCGCGGGCCTGCACCCGATCCCCGCGCCGCACCGGGATGCGCAGACGCTGGTCCACCCGGGCCAGCACCGGCAGCAGCACCGACGCCTGGGGACATGCCACCGACAGCGCCAGCGTCTGGTCCGGGTAATCGCGCGCGAGGATCACCGCCCCCTGCTCCGCCTCCGCCTCGGGGAGGAGGGGCCCGGGGCTCCACCGGGGGGCGGCGGGCCACGCCAGCGCCGCCGCCAACGTGTCCAGCGCCCGCAACGAGGGGGACAGCGCCGCTTCGAACTCCGCATCCGTGGCCGTGGCCCGGATGGGGCGGGTGGGGTCCGACGTCACTGGCCACTGCAGGCTCACGCGCCAGGCTCCGGACCGTGCCACCCCCTCAAACCAGTAGCGGGCCTGCGCGCCCGGCGTCACGTAGCGCAGCCCCACCAGCTCGGCGCCCTCCACCGCGCGCACCAGCAGCCGCGGGAGCGCGCTATCCACCGGCCACCCTTCGGGCAGGCGTGCGGGCATCCCGCTTCCGGTGGCCACGAACCCGCAGAGGCGCTGGGTGGCCACGTCATCGACCCGCGGCCGCACCACCCAGCGCGCCGTCGAGTCACCGGCCACCCGTCCCCGCCACACGCCCTGCGTCCACGTCCATGCGACCGCCGCACGCGGCACCGAGGGTGCCACCGCGGCATCAAGGTGCGGCGGCGCGATGGCCCCGCCACCGGCGGTCTTGTCGCGCGCGCGCGCGCAGGCCAGCGCGGGCAGGAGCACCAGCAGCAGGCGGGTGGCCACCGTCCCCCCCGCACGCAACACGGCCCGGGCACTTGCCCGGGCCGTGCGCTGCCGCTCCCCGCCGCCATGCCCACCTCGGCGTGGCGGAGGATGGATCACGGCGGGGTGGTGCTGTTGGCGGCGCCGGTGCCGCCGAAGGTGTAGAAGGCCTCGCCCTTGACGCCCAGCTCCTTGGCCGGCACGGGCATCTCCCGCGGGGTCCCCGCCAGCAACCCGCCCGCCACGCGGCGGCGCTGGTAGAAGGGAAGCGGCCCGAGGCCGAGCAGCTCGACCTCCTGCTCGTACACCAGCTTGGCCAGCAGCGCCGCCTGCCCCTCGGCCGCCGTGGCCGGGGCCAGCCCGCCCCGATCCACGCGGGTGTTGTTGATGAGGTTGGCCGCGGTGGCCAGGCTGCCGCCGCTGCGCCGGAGCTCCGCCTCCGCCCACACCAGGTCGTTCACGTGGCGGGAGATCACCGGCGCGGGGCCGAAGCCGCCGTAGATGCCGTTGGTGGCCTGCTCGCCGGAGCGGTCGTAGCGGATGTGGCCGATGTTCGACTGGTGGTACATGCCGCGCGCGGGGCGGAAGATCTCCTCGCGCGAGTAGACGAAGTCGCTGCCGGCGCGGGCCGTCTTGGGGACGGTGCCGAAGTAGCCGGCGAAGTCATCGTCGTCGGGGCCGAACGAGCCGTCGCCCAGGCGCCGGTCTGCCGAGTTGGGCTGCGGGTTGCCGCCGTCCGGGTACGGATGGCGCTGCGTGGCCGGGTCGAGGAGCGCCGCCACGCGGGTGCTCACGCGGCCACCGTCGAAGGCGTTGAACCAGTACAGGATCTCGTGGCACCAGGAGCTGCAGCCGTCACCCGTGAAGGTGAAGTCGAACTTGTTGTTCCCGGCGGAGATCCCGGCCGACGCCAGCTGCGCCACCGCCGCCCAATCCACGCTGGCATTCTCCTCGGCGGTCCGCGGCCAGTACGCCAGCGTCATCGCCGCCATGGTGCGGGCCAGCGCGGCGATCTGGGTGTTGGTGTACGCGGTGCCGTTGGTCCAGCCGGCCGGCGTGGTGAAGCTGTTGGCCGCGGCGATGGTGGCCGCGCTGTTCAGCGCCGCCACCGCCGCGTCCCGGACCTGCTTGCGGTTCTTGTACTCCAGCTTGGCCAGGTCGGTGTTCTCGTCGATGACATAGCCCTTGTCGTAGTTGAGGGCGATGCCGCTGAGGGCGGCGCCGCGCATCAGCTCCGCCACGGCCTCGGCGCGCCGGGTGTTGGCCGCGCTGCCGATGACGAGGTTGTTCTTGCGGATGGCGGTGAGCACGTCCACGGACGAGGAGATGACCGAGTAGTACCCCTGCCAGTACGCGATCATCGTGGTGCGCTCCGACGACGCCAGGTCGTTCTTGAAGGCCCGCGTGTTGCGCGTGCCGTCGGC
>JBILKP010000158.1:0-6260 GCA_044376625.1 Gemmatimonas sp.
CCCCAACGCCCGCACCCGCCCCTGCAGCTCCACGCCGCGCTCCAGCGTCCAGCTGGCCAGCACCGATCCATAGCGCGCGGGCAGGTCCTCGGGCTCGCGCTGCGCGGGGTCGGCGATGGTGCGGTCGGTGATTCGCGCGTGCTGTACCACCAGGTCGCCGCGCAGCGACACCGCGCCGCGTGTCACCCCCGCCGTGAGCTCCGCGCCGCGGCTGTCCAGCCGGTCGCGGTTCACGCGGTAGAAGCGACGGTCGGGGAGCGTGGTGCGCACCACCGCATCCTCCAGCCGCGAGGTGAACAGCGTGAGCTGGCCGTCAACGGCGCCACGCGCCACCGTGACCCCCACTTCGCCCTGCCGCGAGGTCTCCGGACGCAGCGCGGGGTTGGGGGCGAAGCGGTTGAGCGCCCCCACGTACAGCTCGCGCAGCGACGGGAAGCGGCGCCGGGTGCTGGTGCTGGCGTGCAGCCGCACCCCCTGTTGCGGCAGCAGCCAGGTGGCGCCGGCCCGCCAGCCGGTGCCGTCGGTGCGCCCCAGCGGCGGGCGGCCGCCGGCCTCGGTGGTGCGCGCCTCGTCCAGCGCCACCCCGGCGCTCACCGTGAGCCGCCGCGTGGGAAACAGGTCCACCTCGGCGGCCGAGCTGGACAGTGCCTGCCGGTACGGCACCGGCGCCGCCGAGCCCAGCGTCTCCAGGTAGGTCACGTCGGCGCGGGTGTACGCCCCGCGCAGCGCCGCGCGCGCGCCCAGCTGCTGGTCGAACGCCACCCGCAACGACCCGGTGCGGTCGTCCCCCAGCTCCACGGCCTGCACCGTCCCGTAGCGCCGGTCGGTGTAGCTGTCGATGTGCACGAACCCCTGGTTCAGGCCGTAGGCCACCTCCACGTCCCCCACCCCCAGCCGGCTGCGCAGCGCCCCCGTCCCCGCCGAGAGGCTCAGCACGCGCCGGCGCGCCTCGGGGTTGCGCCAGAGGCGCGGGGCGTTGAGGTGCAGCTCCGGGGCCACCCCGCGCGCCCCCTCCTGCGCGGTCACCATGGCGGAGAGGTAGCGCCCCTGCGCGTGCTCGTAGCGCGCGGCGGCGAACAGGTCGGTGCTGCGCGCATCGGTGTTGAGGCGCAGCCGCCCGTCGCCCCCCGGGTCGGTCACCCCGCGCGGGAGCGCGAGCCCCGGCTGCGAGCGCCATCCGCCCCCGGCCTTGACCGCCACCGTGCTCGTGGGGGTGTGGTGCAGCGCCCCGCCCGCGGTGAGCGCCGTGCGCAGCGCGCCGAACTGGTCCACCTGCAGGTCGGTGCGGGTGATCCGCTCGGGGCGGCGCCCCGGCTCATGGTCCTCCCAGAGGCGGGCCGTCACCACGCCGCCGATGGCATTGGGGCCGGCCAGCAGCGAGCTGAGCCCGCGCACCACGTCCACCCGCGCCACCCCCGCCAACGGCACGATGGAGGCGTCGGTCCGCGCATCCCACGACAGCGTCAGCGGCACCCCCTCGAAGAACACCGCCGCCTGCCGCGACTCGCCGCCGCGCACCGAGAGCTCGGTCTCGCCGCGCGCATTGGTGCGCGTGTACAGGAAGGGAAGGCGGCGCAGCGCGTCCGCCATGGTGGGGGCCACCGCCCCCAGCGGCACCGAGTCGGGGCGCAACGAGACCACGGCGGCGCTCCCCACCACCCGCGGTGCGTACGCCGCCCGCACCCGCAACCCGGTGAGCGCCTGGGCGCCGGTGCTGTCGCGCCGCACGCTGTCCTGCGGGGCGCGCGCCTCGCGCTGTTGGGCGGGCACGGCGCCCGGCCAGCCGACCGCAAGCAGCGGCAGCAGCACCCGCCACCCGGCAGGTACGGAGGAGACGCGACGGCGCGACACGGACAGGAGGGGAGGAAGAGGGGATGGGGGACGCGACGGGACAACGCAGGGCCCCGGACGCGAGACCCGCGCGACCGTACCCGAGGTCCCTGCAATATCGGGGCGCGCACCGTGCCTCGCACGGGGCGCTGCCGCCATCGCGGGGCGGCTGGCCTGCGCGTTCCCCGGTCCCGTCGCCCCGCCGCCGCGCGCGCCGCCCCCTACTGCAGCGTCCGGGGGCCCAGCACGTACTTGGCGAAGAACGCCAGCTCGCGCGCGAGCTTGTCCACCATGTGGCGCGGCTCCAGCAGCCCGTGCGGCTCGCGCGGGTACAGCACCAGCTCCACCGGCACGTCGTTCTTCTTGAGCCCCATGTACAGCTCCTGCGCCTGGCCAACCGGGACGCGCGTGTCCGCCTGCCCGTGCAGGATGATCGTGGGCGTGCGGGCCTTCTTGATGTGCACCATCGCCGAGGCACGGCGGTACGCCTGCTCGTCGTCCCACGGCTCCGCGCCGAAGTAGTCCTCCAGCACCAGCTGCAGGTCGTTGGTGGAGTACATGGAGTACATGTTGGTGAGCCCCGCCCCCACCGACACCGCCTTGAAGCGGTTGGTCTGCGTGAGCGTCCACGCCGTCATGTAGCCGCCGTAGCTCCACCCCGTCTGCGCCAGGCGCGTGGAGTCGGCCACCCCGCGCTTCACCAGGTCGTCCAGCCCGCTCTGGATGTCCTGGTAGTCGCCGCCCCCCCAGTCGCGGTAGTTGGCGCCCTGGAACTTGTCCCCGTAACCGCTGGAGCCGCGGATGTTGGGCTGGAACACCAGCCACCCCTGCGCCGCATACACCTGCGCGGGGTGGTACCAGGTGGCGCCGAATGCCTCGGTCCACACCCCCGACGGCCCGCCGTGGATGACCGCCATGGTGGGATAGCGACGGCCGGGCTGGTACCCCACCGGATAGGTGAGCACCCCCTCGATCTCCATCCCGTCCTTGCTCTTCCAGCGGATCACCTCGCCGCGGGCCAGCGAGAGGGCCGCGACCTCGGGGTTGTTCGTGGTGAGGGCCACCTGCTTCCACGGGGCGTCCAGCCGGGCCACGTACACCTCCTCGGGGGCGTCGATGGCGCTGCGCCCGAAGGCCACGGCCTTGCCATCCGCCGACAGCGACGGGGGGGCATACACGGACACCCCGCCGGCACCGGCGAGGTCGCTCGCCCGGGTGGCGGCGCCACCAGCCGCCGGGATGCGGTACAGCTCGGTGCGCGTGCGCGCCTGCGCCCAGAACCACAGCTGCTGCCCGTCGGGGGACCAGGCGGGGGCGCCGGGCTGGTGGAGGAAGTCGGCGCCCAGCATCCGCGGCGTGCCCCCGGCGGCGGGGACCACCGCCAGGCGCGACTGCGTCATGGCCGACGCCTTGTTGGGGTTGGTCGTGAAGGCAATCCACTGCCCGTCGGGGGACCACGCAGGGCTGGCATCGGGGCCGGGCGTGCCCACCAGCGTGCGCTCGGCGCCGGTGGCCACGTCGATCACGCGGATGTCGCTGAAGCGCATGTCATCGGCCTTGGGCGTGGGCACCGTCACGAAGGCCAGCTGGCGGCCGTCGGGGGACCAGCGCGGGTCCATCACCTGGTAGTCCCCCTTCGACAGCACCGTCACCGTGCGCGTGGCCACCTCCAGCAGCTGCAGGCGCGCCGGGACGTGGTTCTGGTCCACCACGATGGGGTCGTCCTTCTCCTTGGTCTTCCGCTCCTCCTCGGGGGTGGGGTCGCGCGGCGCCACGAAGGCGATCCGCGCCCCGTCGGGGGACCAGGCAAACGCCTGCACGCCGGTCTTCGACTCGGTGAGCGCCTCGGGCTCCCCCCCGGCCACCGCCAGCCGGTACAGCTGCGGCTTGCCCCCCCGCGAGGACAGGAAGGCGAGGTAGCGCCCGTCGGGGGACCAGCGCGGCTGGTCGTCCACCGCCTTGTGATTGGTGAGGCGCACCGGCGCCCCGCCCGCCGCGGGCACCATCCACAGGTCGGGGTTGGTGCTGCTCTCCTTGAGGTCGGAAACCGTGAGGGTGTACGCCACCCACCGGCCGTCGGGGGACAGCTGCACGGCCCCCAGCTGGCGCATGGCGGCGGCCAGTTCGGGGGTCAGCGTCTGCTGGGCGTGCAGCGCGCCGGGGACGCCGGCAGCCAGGAGGGGAAGGGCGGCCAGCAGGCGGCGAACGGGGACGGTCACGGGAGGGGGGGTCAAGGGAAGGAGACCGCGATGGAGCTATTGTGCAGCCGTCCGGCGGGCCCCCGCAACCGCACGTGACTAACATCGCCCTCGCCGGATCGTCTCTTCCCGTAGTCGTCCCTCCCGTCTCGTTCACGGCTCCCTCCCATGCGTCCACCCACCCCCGCCCCCAGGCGCGCGCGCCCGCCGCGGCCGGCCGCCCTGCTCGCGGCAGCCCTGCTGGCGGCCACACTGCTGGCGGCCGCCGCCGGGTGCGCCGCGTCCACGCCTGCCGCCCCGGACGCGCCGCCCCCAGCCCCCACGGTGGTGGACACGGCGTGGACCGCCCGGCTGCAGCGGGTGCTCGACAGCGCCGTGCGCACCGTCCCCCTGCGCGGCCTCTCGGCGGCCGTGGTGCTGGCCGACGGCCGCAGCTGGCGCGGCGTGGCCGGGCTCTCCGCGCCCGGCGTGCCCATGGACACCGCCATGCGACTGGGCATCGGCAGCATCTCCAAGTCCATCACCGCCACGCTGCTGGTGCGGCTGGCCGAGCGGGGACGGCTGTCGCTGGATGATCCCCTCAGCCGGTGGCTCCCCCCCATCACGCACGTGGATCCGGCCATCACGGTGCGGCAGCTCCTCAACCACACCAGCGGCGTCTACGACGTCGTCGACTTCCCCGGCTACCGCGACTCCATCCTCGCCAACCCGGCGGCGCAGTGGACCCCGCAGCGCCTGCTGGGGCTGCTGCGCCCCCCGCTGTTCGCGCGGGGCACCGGGTGGCGCTACACCAACACCAACTACCAGCTGGCGGGGCTGGTGGCCGAGGCCGCAGGGGGGCGCCCGCTGCACCAGCAGGTGCGCGACGAGCTGCTGGCGCCGCTGGGGCTCACCGCCCCCTTCCTGGACCAGCGGGAGGCGCCCACCGGCCCGCTCCCGGGCGGGTGGGTGGGGGGCACCATGAACGTGATGGACGCGCGCGCCTCCACCTACAGCGCCGCGTGGGCCGCCGGCGCGTACTTCTCCACCCCCGAGGCGCTCGCCCGCTGGTGGCAGGGGCTCATGACCGGGAGGCTGGTGAATGCCGCCTCGCTGGCGCAGATGATGACCACCGCGGGGGATGAGGGGTACGGGCTGGGGATCGTCCGCCGGCAGCTGGTGGGGCGCCCGATCTGGTCGCACACGGGCGAAATCCGCGGCTTCGCCTCGGTGGCGGTGCACGACGTCGCCGGGCGCTTCTCGGTGGTGCTCATCGCCAACGAGAACCCGGCACCGGTGACGGTGCTGGCGGGGTCGCTGGTGACGGTGGCGGCGTCGGCCGCGGTGCCCTGACCCGCGGGCGCCCGGGGCGCCCCTAGCCGCCCGAGGCGGGGCGTCCCACGCAGCTGCCGCCGGGGATGAGCCCCGCCTCCACCTGCAGCAGGATCAGCGCGTCCGCCACCGTCACCACGCCGTCGCAGTTGGCGTCCCCCCCCACCCGCACGTTGGCGCGCGGCGCCACGGGGAGCTGCACGAGGTGGCGCAGCACGACCACCGCGTCGGCGCCGTTCACCGTCCCGTTCACGTCGGCGTCCCCAGCCACCACCCCCGGCGCCGTCACCACGGTGGTATCCACGAACAGCGCGGGGGGCGTGGCCACCCCGGCGATGTTCACCGCGATCGTGTCGATGTGGCGCCCCGGCTCCAGCAGCGGCAGCACGCGCGAGAAGCGCACGAAGTCGCGCACCCCGCCGGTGGCTGCGGTGGTGAAGGCGTCGCGCCGGTGCAGGAACAGCGTGGGCCCGCTGGCCGTGGCCGACCACGTCTGCGACGCCCCGGCCGTCCCCAGGATCCCCACCTGCACCGAGTCCGCGCCCCCGCCCCGCCCCAGCACCACCGTCCGGCTCCCCCCGCTGCGCGCCAGCACCACCCGCGTGGCGGCATCGCGCACCACCAGCGTGTCCGTGAACGTCGCCACGGCGCCGTCGGAGCCGCGCACGGTGACGGTGTCCACCGAGGTCCCCGCCGTCGTGGGGGTGCGCGTCCACACCAGGTAGTCGCCCGCGGTGCCGCTGGCGCGCAGCAGGCGCCCGTCCGACCGCCGCGACGAGGCGTCCCACGTGGCCCCCGGGGTGGCGAGCTGCACCAGCACGCTGTCCAGCAGCGTGGGCGCGCCCACCGCGGCCGTCACGGCGGCGCGGCGCGGGCCCAGCGTCAGAGGGGCCGCGGCCAGGGTGAAGGTCACGGTGTCCA
>JBILKP010000159.1:0-6235 GCA_044376625.1 Gemmatimonas sp.
ACGGTGGCGGCCGAGGGGAGGCGCAGGGCGAGGGCGCTGTCGGCGAGCGCGCGCCGCGTGTCGGCCAGGAAGCCCCCCACGCCGGTGTTGCCGCCGCGGAGGAGGCGGCGCACCCGCGAGACATGGTAGTTGCTGCGCGGCTCCACCCGCTCGCGGCGCACGGTGCCGGCGGTGGTCAGCACCTCGGCCTCCTCCTGCCCCGTGACGGCGTTGAGCACCCCCACCTGCCACCCGGACGGGGTGGTGCCGGAGAGCTTGAGGGCGCCGGCGATGGGGGTTTGCGGGGCGATCCCCACGTCGGTCACGTCGGGGCCGGCGGGGCGGCGCTGCGGCGGGCGGCCGATGCGGCGGCTGTAGAAGAAGCGCGGCGGGTCGTTGTCGTTGAGCGTGCGCGTGGTGCCGAAGGCGAAGCCGTCGGCGTTCTCCAGGAAGAAGGGGCGGCGCTCGGGGAAGAACAGCTCGAAGGCGGTGAGGTTGACGGCCGCCGGGTCGGCCTCCACCTGGCCGAAGTCGGGGTTCACCGTGGCGGTGAGGGTGAGCGACTGCGGAAGCTTGACGCGCAGGTCGCCCCCCACGGCGGCGCGTCCGGCGCGGGCGGGGGTGAAGCGGCTGCGAAGGTCGCCGGGCGTGGTCTCCAGCTGCGTGCGCACGTACGGGATGACTTCGGTGCGCGAGGGGGGGCGGAGGGAATCGAGGCCGGTGAGCGTGCCGAAGCGGCTCACCACCCCCGGGGCGTCGGCCGGGGCGGGGGCCCAGTACGCCTCCTCGCCCAGTCGCGCGATGAGGCGCACGAAGTTGATCCCCCACGGGCGCGACGCGCCGGCGCCCCCCGCGCGCACATCGTAGCGCAGCTGCGAGAGCGGGATGCGCAGCTCCGCGCTCCACCCGCCGCCGTCCACCGTGGCGGCGGCGTTCCAGACGCCGTCCCACGACGGGTCTTCGTCGGTGTCGTTGGAGAGGTAGACGTCGGAGAGGACGCCGCGCGGCGTGATGCCGAAGACGAAGGCCGTGCGCCGGTCGCCGTAGCTGTCAAAGCCCACGAAGAACCGGTCGGAGTAGATCTCGTCGCTGTCGCGGCGCCCCAGCTGCTGCGCAATGGAGTCGGGCGCGGTGTCGTGCGCGCGCACCGCCACGTACATGGCGTCGGCGTCGTAGGCCACGCGCACCTCGGTGCGCTGCGAGGCGGGCTGGCCGTTGAAGGGGGTGCGCTGGGCGAAGGCGTCCGCGACCGGGGCGGTGCGCCAGACGGGCTCGTCCAGCCGCCCGTCGATGGTGACGGGGGCGGTGAGCCAGGCGGCGGCGAGGCGTGGGGGCGGGGGCGCAGGCTGGGCGGCGGCGGGCGGCGCCGCCGCGAGGCAGGCCAGCGCGGCGGCCACGACGCCCCTGGGGAGGCACCGTCGCCACCGGTGCCCCCCTCGCGACAGGCAATCCACGGCGCCGGCGGTTAGGGCAGCGAATCCAGCTTGGCCTTGAGGCGCGCGTTCTGCGGGAAGCGGGCCACGGCGGGCGCCAGCACCGCGCGCGCGCTGTCGGCGTGCCCCATGGCCAGGTGCAGGTCCGCAATGACGGTGGCCTGGCGCGCGGCCCAGCGGGCGCTGGCGGTGTCGATGGCAATGGCGCGGGCCGCGGCCAGCGCGCCGGCCAGGTCCCGCGTGTCCTTCTGCAGCGACTCCACCACCAGGAACTTGACGGTGGTGTCGTCGCCGAAGCGGGTGGCCATCTCCTGCGTGAGGCGCGCGGCCTCGGCGCCGCGCCCGGCCTTGCGGTCGGCCTGCGCCTGCGCGTACAGGCCGGCCATGAGGAGGCGCTTCACGTCGGTGGTGTCGCCGCTGCGGAGCCCCGGGCCCCCCGCGTAGCTGTACACCAGCTCGCCGCCGTGCTCGGCCGCCTCGTACAGGACCCCCAGCCCATAGGCGCCCACCAGCGTCGAGGCGAGGTAGGCGCCCTGCACCACCTTGGCGGCGGCGCCGCGCGCGCCCAACCCCAGCGCCAGCAGCTCGATGGCGGCCACCGCCAGGAAGATGTTGCGGGCCTGCTCGCCCTGCTCCTCGTGCTCCACCACGGCGTTGCGCACCCCCGGGATGCGCTCCACCGGGCCGTGCGCGTCGTCCCCCGACTTCACCGAGACCGCCGCCGCGGCGGTGCCCAGCAACAGGAGCAGCGTGGCGGCGTGCTTCGCGAAGCCGATCTTCCCGCTGAGCGACAGGAGGCGCAGTGGGACGCCCACGAACAGGAGCGCAATGGCGAAGTGGACGACCTGCGGGTGCAGCTGGGCGAGCGAGTCCATGGGCGCGTGGGAAGTGGGGGGCGGAGCCGGGCCCCCGGACCGGCGTGCGCAGACCGGGGACCCTGTCGATAATCGGGCGAGGGCCCCGCGCGTCACTGCGCGCGCGGCTCCGGCGTGAAACCCGGGGCTGCGGCGCGCGTAGGGACAAAATACGTCGGCGCTGCGGGGTGCGCTGTCCCGGTGCACGCCACCAGATTACCCGACACTCCTTTCCGCACCAATGGCGACCTTCTACCTGACCTGTCTCGTCATCGGCGCCACGCTGCTCCTGCTGCAGCTGGGGCTCGGGCTGTTCGGCGTGGGGGACCACGGCGGGGCCGACCACGATGCGCACGGGGGCGACGGCCTCCACCTGCTGTCGGTGCGCGCCCTGTCGGCGGCGGCGGCCTTCCTGGGGATTGCCGGGCTGGGGCTCGTGCGTCTGGGGGTCCCCGGGTGGCTCGCGCTGCCACCGGCGCTGGTCGTGGGGGGCGGGGCGGCGGTGGCCATGGCGGCCGCGCTGCGCGCCCTCAAGCGGCTGGAGCAGGACCGCAGCTTCGACTTGCACGGCGCCATCGGGCTGCCGGCCACCGTGTCGCTGGGGATCCCCGGCGCGCGCGCGGGCACCGGCAAGGTGCACCTGGTGGCGCACGACCGGTTCCAGGAGGTGGACGCCGTCACCGCGGGCGATCCCCTCTCCTCCGGCACGCCGGTCCATGTGGTGGACGTGCTGTCGTCCGACACCGTGGTGGTATCCCGCACCCTGACCCTCCTCGAGGACCCCGCATGACCCCGGCTTCCGCGCTGTTCCAGCTTGACGGCACCTTCCTGCAGGACATCAGCCTCCTGGGGGTGGTCACCCCGGCCGTCACGGCGCTGGCGTTGGCCGGGCTGGTGGTGCTGTTCGTGACGCGCTACCGCCGCTGCCCCGCCAACCGGGTGCTGGTGATCTCGGGGCGGGTGGGGGGGGACGGCACCGCGCGGTGCATCTCCGGGGGCGGTGCCTTCGTGTGGCCGGTCATCCAGGAGTACGCGTACCTGAGCCTGGAGCCGATCCAGATCGACATCCCGCTCAAGGACGCGCTGTCGCTGGAGAACATCCGCGTGGCGGTGCCGTCGGTGTTCACGGTGGCCATCGGCACGGACAGCGAGGTGCGCTCCAACGCGGCGGTGCGCCTGCTGGGGCTCACCCACGACCAGATCAAGCGGCAGGCGCAGGACATCATCTTCGGGCAGCTGCGGCAGGTGATCGCGTCGATGCGCATCGAGGAGATCAACCGCGACCGCGAGGCGTTCCTGCACCGCATCCAGACGTCGCTGGAGCCGGAGCTCAAGAAGATCGGGCTGGTGCTGATCAACGTGAACATCACCGACCTCAAGGACGACTCGGGGTACATCGAGGCGATCGGGAAGAAGGCGGCGGCGATGGCGGTGCAGCAGGCGCGCGGCGACGTGGCGGAGCAGGAGAAGCTGGGCGAGGTGCGCGTGGCGGAGGCGGAGCGGGAGCGGTCGGTGCAGGTGGCCAGCGCGCTCAAGTTCCGGGAGATCGGCGTGCGCGAGGCGGACCGCGACAAGCTGGTGCGCATCGCGGAGGTGGCGAAGGAGCAGGCGGTGGGCGAGCAGACGGCCATGTACCAGCGCGAGGCGCAGATCAAGGAGGCGGAGCGCCAGCAGGCGGTGCGCATGGCCGAGCTGGACAAGGAGCAGCGGGTGGGGGAGCAGCGGGCGGCGTTCGAGCGCGACGCGCAGATCAAGGACGCCGAGCGGGCGCGCCGCATCGCGGTGGCGGAGGCCGAGGCCAAGGCGATCGAGGGGGAGGCCACGTCGCAGGCGTTGGTGGCGAGCACGCGGGCCACGCTGACGGTGCGCGAGGCGGAGGCGTTCCAGCTGGCCGAGACGCGCAAGCGGGAGGCGGAGGCGGCGGTGCAGGAGGCGCAGGCGCGCGCGATGGCGCGGGCGGCGCTGGCGCAGGCGGAGCGGGTGGAGGCCGAGGAGCGCGCGCGGCTGGAGGCGACGGCCAAGGCGGCCAAGGCCCGCACAATCGTGGAAGCCGAGGCGGAGGCCGAGGCGCGGCGCATCGCGGCCGAGGCGGAGGCACGGGCAATCTTCGTGAAGCTGGAGGCGGAGGCGCGCGGCCAGTACGAGATCCTGGCGCGCAAGGCCGAGGCGATGAAGGAGATCGTCGCCGCCGCGGGGGGCGCGAAGGAGGCCTACCAGCTGCTGCTGGTGGAGCACCTGGACACGCTGGCGGAGACGTCGGCCAAGGCGATCTCGAACATCAAGTTCGACAAGGTGATCGTGTGGGACTCGGGGCAGGGGAACGGCAAGGGGGGCGCCAGCGGGTTCCTGCAGAGCATGGCGGGGACGCTCCCTCCCATGATGCACGTGCTGCGTGACATCGCCGGCGTGGAGCTGCCGGGGTACCTGGGGCGGGTGGCGGACGACCGGCCGGCGGTTGGGGAAGGCGAGCCGGGGGCGCTCGAGGCCCCCGCCAAGGAGTAGCCCGTGCCCTTCCTTCCCCTCCTGGCCGGCGTCGCGTTGGCGTGCGGCGCCGCCCGGCCGCCCGCCGCGGCGTGCGTGGACTCCACCTATCGCGCCCTCTTCGACGGGGGGCGCCCCTTTGCCGCCTTCGTGGCGCAGGCGCAGCAGCGCAAGGCCGAGTGGGAGCGCCACGCCGCGCAGGCCGCCTTCCCCGACGCCCTGGTGGCGCGCGCGCGCGCCACCGGCGGCCCGTGGAAGCTGCTGGTGGTGGCGGTGGACGGTTGCTCGGACAGCGTCAACACCATCCCATACGTGGCGCGGCTCATGGAGCAGGTGCCCGGGGTCGCGCTGCGGATCATCGGCAGCGCCGAGGGACGCGCCATCATGGAGGCCCACCGCACCCCCGATGGGCGCGGGGCAACCCCCACGGTGCTCCTGCTGGATGCGGACTACGTGGAGCGCGGGGCCTGGGTGGAACGCCCGTCGGCGCTGCAGGGATGGCTGCTGTCGCAGCGGGGGGTGCTGGGCGACGCGGAGCTGTTTGCGCGCAAGATGCAGTGGTATGCAGAGGACCAGGGGCGCCAGACGGTGGAGGAAATCGTGGCGCTGATGGAGCGGGCCCGGGAGCGCGGCCGCAACTAGGGGCGGGGGGCTGGCTCCCCCGCCGCCGCCACCGGCAGGCATCCGCCGCGAGCGACCGACCTCCGTGCCGGGGGCGGTGCGCCCGGTCTTGTGGGGACGATCCCCGGAATCCAAGTTGCCCACGGCCACCTGGCGCCGCGGATGCGCGCGGGTGCGGCCCCACTCCGCCGGACCCATGCCCCAGTCCTCTCACCGCGCGGCGTACGGCACGATCGTGGCGCCTGTGCGGGTTTCCGCGCTGGTTCCCGTGCTGATCTCCCTCCTGCTGGCGGGGTGCGGCGGCGACCGCCCCGTGGCCCCGCCCCGGGCAGCGCGCGTGACGGTGACCGCCCCCGTCACCACGCTCCGATTCGGGGAGACGGCGGCGCTGGTGGCCGCGGTGCTGGATGCCAATGGCCGCCTGCTCACCGGTCGCGCGGTCACCTGGGGGAGCGGCAACGACGCCGTCGCGGCGGTGTCGGCCGCCGGCGTGGTGACCGCCGGCGCCGTGCGCGGCGGGACGTCGGAGACGGTCACGGTCACGGCCACCAGCGAGGGGGTGTCGGGGACGGTGGCGCTCCAGGTGGCGCCCATCCCCGCCGCCCAGGTGACGCTCACCCCCGCCGCGCTGGCGCTGCAGCCCGGGCAGGCGCAGCCCCTGGCGGCCGCCCTGCGGGATGCCACGGGAGGCGCGCTCACCGGGCGGTCCATCACCTGGAGCTCTTCGGCTCCCGCAGTGGCCACGGTGAGCGCCCAGGGGGTGGTCACCGCCGTCGGCGCGGGGACGACGCACGTCACGGCGCAGAGCGATGCGGCGCGTGACAGCGTCCCGGTCACGGTCACCGTGCCGGTGGCCTCCCTCACCCT
>JBILKP010000033.1:0-17871 GCA_044376625.1 Gemmatimonas sp.
GTCGAGGCGCTCCCCCGGCGGCTGCGGCTGGGCCCCGCCGCCCATCGCGGCCAGCGCGCTGGCCGCCACCAGGGCGGCCAGGAGGCGCCGGGGGTGGGGGGCGACGGGGCACAGGCGGACGGTGGCGGGCATGACGTGAAGGTAATGCCCACGGCCCCGACCCCGGGGGACGCTCCCGTGCCCGGCCCTGCCGCGCCCTCCGGACGCGTGCCTTCGCCATTCCGGCGTTGCCGGGGTATTGTGCCCGCATGCGCCACCCGCCCCGCCCCGTAACCGTCCGTGACCCCGCGTTCCGCTGGCCTGCCCCATGGGTGGCCGCCATGGCGGCGGGGCTGGTGGCGTTGGCCTGGTGGCAGGGGGCGCCCGGATGGGGACGGGTGCTCGCGGTGGTGGTGGCGACCACGGCGGCGGTCGGCGTTGCACCCCGCGTGGCGGCGCCCCGCTGGCTGGCGTGGAGCAGCACGGGGGCCCTGGTGCTGGCCACGCTGGTGGCGGTGCTGGACACCCAGCGCTACGACCGCGTGTCGCGGGCGTGGCCTGCGTGGTCGGCGGCCGAACAGGAGACGCGGGCCAACCGGGTTGCCTCCGCGCTGGAGCAATGGGGGGTGGCGTTGCGTGCGGACGCGGATCGGGCGCTGGCCGACTGGACGGGGGCGGCCCCACCGTCGCTGTCGCGGCCGGCGGGGCCTGGGGGCGCGGAGACGGCCCTGCTGGCGTTCGAGGGGGGGCGGCTGGTGGCACGCGCCGGACAGCTGCGGACCGCGGTGCAACCCGGGAGGGAGGCCGGGGTGCGCCTGGTCGAGGGGACCTTTCACAGCTCGCTCGTGGCGGTGGCACGCCGCGGAGGGCGCGAGGTGATGGCCGTGGGGCTGGTGGCGGCCGCGCCACCCGCCGACCGCCTGGCCCTGTCGCTGCTGCGCGCGCTGGCCCCGGGCGCCGATGCGCCGGGCGTGACGGAGGTGGAATCGCCGGATTCGTCGTCGGTGCTGCCACGCAGCACCGTGGTGCTGGTGCCGGACGGACCGCGCCGCCTGGCCCGCGTGCGCACGTTGCCCCTGCCATCGGAGGCAACCCGACTGGAGCTGCTGCAGCAGGCGCGCCTGCGCACCGGGGCGCTGCTGCTCGTGGCGCTGGCCGGGTGGCTGGTGGTGGCGTGGCGGCGCCCGGCCCGCACGGGGCACCGCCTGCTGGCGGCGCTTGGGGGACTGGCGCTGGTGGCGGTGGCTCCGCTGTCCAGCCTGTCCAATGTGTCGCCGCTGTTCGATCCGGCGAGCTACTTCGTGGCGGGGGGCGGGCCGTTCACCGCCACCCTGGCGGGGCTGCTGGGCACGGCCGTGCTGGGGCTGGTGGTGTGCCTGGCGGTGCTCCGTACGGCGTGGCAGCGCCCCTCGCGCCCGCTGGCGGCGCTGTTGGTGGCGGTCACGGCCGTGGGGGGGCCGTATCTCCTGCGCGACCTGGCCCGCGGGATCGCGTGGCCCGCGGCCGGGGCGGACCTGGGGCTGTGGGTGGGGTGGCAGTTGGCGTTGGCGCTGGTGGCCGCCTGCCTGTTGGCGACGGGGGCGGCGGCAGGGCGGGCCGCATTGGGGGGGGCTCGCGGGGGACCCGCCGCCGTGGCCCCGCTCCTGGCGCTGGCGTGCGCCGGGGCGGCGCCGCTCTTGTGGGAATCCCCCGGCCGCTGGCCCGACTGGTTCACCGTGCCGTGGATCGTGGCCATCACGGCCTTGGCGTTCACGCGGCGCGGCGGGGCGCAGGTGGTGGCTGCGGCGGTGGTGGCCGGCAGCGGGGCGGTGACGCTGGCGTGGGGCAGCAGTGTCCGTGCGCGCCAGGCGCTGGCCGCCGAGGAGCTGGCGCGCCTGTCGCAGACCGACGAGAATGCCACGCGGCTGCTGGTCCGTCTCGCACTGGAGTGGGGCGAGCAGCCGGCCCGCGGTGGGCGTGGGGAGACGCTGGTGCGGCGGTACGCCGCCAGTGAATTGGCGCGGGCCGGCTATCCCGCGCGCCTGGTGGACTGGACGCCCACCTCGTACTCGGTGCCAGCCGCTGCCGTGACGCTGGCGCCGGTGGTGGACACGCTGGGGGTGCAGGCGGGGGTGGCTGCGTTGGCCCGAGGCAGCGGGGAAATCGAGTTGCGCACCGTGCCTGACGGTCCGGCCACCCTGCTGGTGGCGGCCATCCCCAGCGCCGATGGGTTCGTGACCACGGTGGCGGTCCCGCCGCGAACCCGCCTGCTGCCCGCCGATCCCTTCCGGCTGCTGACCGGCGTCAGCGGGGCGAAGGAGGCGCCTCCGCCCTTCCGCCTGGCGCTGCTCCCGGCCGCTCCGGGCGATCAGGGGGCCACGCCCATCGTGTGGCGGCGGGTGGGGGCGACGATGCGCGGGGATGCGGTGGCGGGCGAGGCGCCGGACCTGCGCCACGTCCTGGTGGAAGTGCCCATGGGCGGGCCCGATGCGCTCTGGACGCGCGGGGTGTTGCTGATCGCCAGTGACGTCGCGGTGGTGCTGGTGCTCTGGCTGTTGACGGGGGTGGCGGACGGCGGCATGGGGCGGCTGTTGGCGTGGCGGCGGCGGCGCTGGCGCCGGTCGTTCCGGGTGCGGTTGAGCGGGGCGCTGGTGGGATTCTTCCTGGCGCCGGCGCTGGCGTTCGCCGCCTGGGGCGGGCTGCAACTGCAGGACAACGACCGGGCGGCTCGCGAGCTCCTGCTCCGGGAGGCGTTGCGGGTGGCCGAGGCGGAACGGGCAGCCGGCCAGTTTGGGGCGGCCCCGTCGGCCACCGGAGCGCCGCTGTTCTTGTACGAGGGCGGGGTGCTGGCCGGGGCCAGCGATCCGCTGCTGGCCGCGCTGGCCCCGCTGGGGCGGTTGCTCCCCGCGGCCCTGGGAGCCGCCGACTCCTTCTCCCCGGACGAGCGCTTTGTCACGGCCCGCGTCCCGGTGGGCGGCGGCTCCGCCCTGGTCGGGTATCGACAGCTCGACGCGGGGGCGGCGGCCGTGCTGGCGACCCCCGCCCGCGGGGACGAGTTCGCGCTGGATGCCCGGCGCAGCGACCTGGGGATGCTGGTGCTGTGCGTGGCGCTGCTGGGAGCGCTGGCGGCGGTGGTGGCCAGCGGCTGGGCGGCGCGCACGCTGGCCGAGCCCGTGCGCGCGCTGCGCGAGGCGGCGCTGGCGTTGGCGGCGGGCCGTCGGCCCCGGTTGCCGGGCACCGCGCCCACCAGCGAGTTCGTGCCGGTGTATCAGGCGTTCGGCCGCATGGCGCGTGACCTGGCCGCCAGCCGCGCTGCGCTGGAGGCGTCTCAGCGGCAGACGGCGGCGGTGCTGGAGCAGGTGGCCAGCGGCGTGCTGGCGCTGGATCAGCAGGGCGGGGTGGTGCTGGTGAATCCGCAGGCCGCGGAGCTGCTGGGGATGCCCGCCGGTGTCGCGCCTCGCGCGGAGGCGGGAGGGCTGGCCCCGGCCCTGGCGCTCCCGCCGGCGGTGGCGCCGCGGTGCCTCGCGTTCCTGGCCGGCTCGGCGCCGGATGACGAGTTTGACCTGGTGCTGTCGGGGCGTCAGCTGCGGGGGCGCCTGACGCGGCTGGCCGGAGGGGCGGTCCTCACGCTGGACGACGTGACGGCGCTGGCGTCCGCCCAGCGCGTGCTGGCCTGGGGGGAGATGGCGCGGCAGGTGGCGCACGAGATCAAGAATCCGCTCACCCCTATCCGCCTGGGGGTGCAGCACCTGCGTCGCGCCTTCCGCGACGGCCGAAGCGACTTCGCCCAGGTGCTGGACACGAATGTCACGCGCGTGCTGGCGGAGATCGACCGGCTGGACGGCATTGCCCGGGCCTTCAGCCGCTACGGGACGGCACCGGAGGCGCGGGCCGCCCTGGAGGCGGTGGACGTGGGGCGCGTCGCCGCCGATGTGGTGGCGCTGGAGCAGCTGGGGCACGAGGGGCCGGTGCACTGGGCGCTGGAGGTGCGGGCGGCGGCGGGGGCGGTGGTGTGCGCGCACGGCCGCGCCGAGGAGCTGGCCAAGGTGCTGCTCAACCTGCTGGAGAATGCGCGCCTGGCCGACGCGCGCACGGTGCGGGTCACGGTTTCCGCCACCGGGCGTGAGGTGACCGTGGCTGTGACTGACGACGGCACCGGGATTGCCCCGGAGGTGCTGCCGCGGGTGTTTGAGCCGCACTTTTCCACCCGCACCAGCGGCAGTGGATTGGGGCTGGCGATCAGCCGCCGGCTGGTGGAGGGGTGGGGGGGAACCCTGGTGCTGGAGAGCGTCCCGGGGACGGGCACCACGGCACGGCTCACGCTCCCCCGCTGTCCCGCGGACGCGCCTGACACCTGAGCCCAGCCGAATCCGTTACACTACGACATGTCCACCCCGGGCCGCCTCGCCGATCACACCCCCACGTCGTCCCCCGCGCCGCATCTGGCCGGGTGGGTGCTGCCGCCCGGCTGGTCGTGGGGCGACGAGGCGTTGCGTCGCGAGCACCGGCACTACCAGGAGGTGGTGGATGCGCTGGGGCGGTCGCTGTCGCTGGTGAGCGCCCCCGACCCCGCCCACGGGGAGTGGCTCCGGCACGAAGCCCGGGCCCTGGCGCACCGCAACCATCCGTCCATCCCCACGACGTACCATTACTGGGCGGCGCACGAGGAGAGCCTGCGCGGTCCCGGGTACCTGCGGCGGTGGATCAGCGGGGAAACGGTGTGGTCGCGGGTGGCCCGCCTGGGGCCGGACACCGTGGCGCTCACCCTCCAGGTGCTGCGGGAGGCGGGGAGCGCCCTCGCCTACCTGCACGACACCGGGGTGGCGCACGGGGCCGTGTCCCCCACCACGGTGTGGCTCACCCCCGGCGGCCGCCTGTGGCTGCTGGGGTGGGAGTGGGTGCTGCCCCGCGAGGCGCGCCCCGAGGGGGTGCACCCCGACCCGCAGTTCTCGCCGTTCCCGCCCGAGTGGGACGCCGCCGGGTGGCAGCCGTCGATGGCCTCGGACCAGTGGCAGCTGGCGGCACTGCTGTTCACGATGCTCACGGGGGAGACGCCCCCGCGGGAGCATGTGCCGCCCTTGCAGCTGCTGCGCGCCGACTGTCCGCAGGCGCTGGCCACGGTGGTGGCCCGCGCGCTGGACCCGGATCCGTCGCGGCGGCACGCCAGCGTGGCGCAGATGCTGCGGGAGGTGGACCGGCATGTGCAGGTGCGCCCGGTGCTGATCGGCGCCGAGGAGGACCGGGCGGTTCCCGACACCCCCGAGGCGCGGCTGCGCTGGGCCACGGCCGACGACTACGAGATCCTGGCACCGCTGGGGAGCGGGATGTTCGGCAGCGTGTGGCGCGCGCGCGACCTGTCGTTGGCGCGCGAGGTGGCGATCAAGGTGCTGCACCCGCACATCGCGCGGGACGACGTGGCGGTGGCGCGCTTCCAGCGCGAGGCGCGGCTGGCGGCGCAGCTGGCGCATCCGGCCATCGTCCCGATCTACGATTCGGACACGCGCGCCGACGTGACGTGGTACACGATGGAGCTGGCCGAAGGGGGATCGGTGGCGCAGCTGGTGGCGCGCAGCGGCCCGCGCCCCTTCGAGGAGATCGCCCCCCAGGTGGACGACGTGCTGGAGGCGCTGCAGGCGGCGCATGCCAGCGGGATCGTGCACCGCGACCTCAAGCCGGAGAACATCCTGATCGACCGGTACCGCAAGTGGCGGATCGGCGACTTCGGGATCGCGTACGCGTTGGGCGACGAGCGCACTGGCACGTCGGGGACGCCCTCGTTCGCGGCGCCGGAGCAGCTGCTGGGGGAGGCGCAGGGGCCCGCCACGGACCTGTTCGCGCTGGCCAGCATTGTCTGTTTCGTGCTGACCGGCACGCCCCCCTTCGGCGACGGGCCGGCTCCCGTGATCCTGTCGCGCCAGCTGGCGGGGCGCCTGCCGGCGGCGGTGGAGGCTGCCGACTTCTCCGAGGCGCTCACGGAGTGGTTGCGGGGGGGGCTGGCGCCCGCCGTGGAGGCGCGCTTCGCCGACGCGGAGGCGATGCGTCAGGCGTGGCGGCGCGTGGTGCTGGCCGAGCGGCGGGCCGAGGACGACCGTCCGTGGTGGCGGCGGCTCATCGAGGGGGCGCCGGAGGATGCGCCCACCGGATCACTTTCGGATTGGTGAAGGCCAGCACCCCCAGCGCGCCCAGCTCCCGCCCCAGCCCCGAGGCCTTGATGCCGCCAAAGGGGAGGCGCGGGTCGGAGACGGTCAGGTCGTTGATGGTGACCATGCCGGCGTCCAGCGCGGCCGCCACGCGGCGCGCGGCGGCCAGGTTGGCGCTCCACACGCTGGCGCCCAGTCCGTAGGCGGTGGCATTGGCCGCCGCGATGGCGGCGGCCTCGTCGGCCACCTTCAGCAGCATCGCCACGGGGCCGAAGCACTCCTCGTCCGGCGCCAGCACGCCGGCGTGGTCGACTTCCAGCACCGTGGGGGGAAAGGCGCAGCCGGGGGTGTCCCCTGGGGCTCCACCCAGCAGCAGCCGGGCGCCGGCCGCCGTGGCACGTACCACCTGCGCCTCAAGCCGCGCGCGGGCGACGGGCGAGGACAAGGGCCCCATGCGGCTGGCGGGATCCAGCGGATCGCCCGGCTGCCGTTCGGCCATGGCCTGGCAGAAGGCGTCGCGGAAGGCGGGATACACCGCCTCGCACACGATCATGCGCTTGGCGGCGATGCACGACTGTCCCGCGTTCATCGTGCGCGAGGCCGCGGCCACCTGCGCCGCGCGTGCCACGTCGGCGTCGGGGAGGACCACGAACGGATCGCTCCCCCCCAGCTCCAGCACCACGGGCTTGAGGTGCGCGCCGGCCACCGCGGCGACCTGCCGCCCCGCGGTGGTGCTGCCGGTGAGCGTGACGCCGGCAATGCGCGGGTCCGCGATGCAGCGGTCCAGGGCCTCGCGCGGGAGGCAGGCCACGGCCACCGGCGCCGGCGGGAGCCCTTCGGCCTCCAGCACCGCGTTGGCGCGGACCAGCACGTCGCCCAGCGCGCGCGCGGCGCCGGGGACCCCGGGGGCGGGCTTGATGAGCACGCCATTGCCGGCCAGCAGCGCCGGAAGCGCCGCCCGGAGCGCCTGCCAGTGCGGGAAGTTCCACGGCATGATGGCCAGGATGATCCCCAGCGGTTCGTGCACCAGCTCCGCACCGCCGGTGTGGTCGTCCAGCAGCGCGCGGGGCGCCAGCGCCTCCTCGGCCAGCGCGGGGATCACCTCGCACAGCACCCGGCACTTCGCCACCTCGCCGCGCGCCTCCGCCAGCAGCTTGCCCATGTCGTCCGTGACCGCGCGGGCCAGCGGCTCGTGGGCCGCCTCCAGGGCCTCCGCCAGCGCCCGGGCAAAGCGGGCCCGCTCCGGCACCGGCGTGGTGCGCCATGGCCGTTGCTGCGCCACCAGCCTCGCCAGCAGCGCGTCCTGCTGCTCGGCGGTGAGCGCCGGCTCCGCATGCCCCGGACGGCCGGTGGCCGGGTTGACCGCCTGGAATTCCCCGGGCGCGGTCATGGCCGGATCAGGCACCGGGGGCCGTCTCGTCGCCCAGCAGCAGCCGGGGCTCCAGCGCGGCGTGTCGGGCAGCGGCCGCCGGATCGGGGCGCAGGAGCGATACCAGCACCCCCACGGCGAACGCCAGCGGAATGGTGACCAGCGCGGGGTTCTTGAGCGGGAAGAGCGCGGCGTCCCGCTTGAGCAGGTCCACCTGCACCGCGGGGGAGAGGTAGATGAGCGCCAGCGTGGCGACCGTGCCCACGACCATGCTGGCGGCCGCACCCGCGGTGGTGGTGCGCCGCCAGAAGACGCTGAGGACCAGCGCGGGGAAGTTGGCGCTGGCGGCGATGGCGAAGGCGAGCCCCACCATGAAGGCGACGTTCTGTCCCTTGAAGGTGATGCCCAGCGCGATGGCCACCAGCGCCAGCGCGACGGTGGCGAGGCGCGCCACGCGCAGCTCCTCGCCCGGCCGCGGCGCGCCGCGGCGCACGACGCTCGACCAGAGGTCGTGGGAGATGGCGGCGGCGCCCGAGAGGGCGAGGCCGGCGACCACGGCGAGGATGGTGGCGAAGGCCACGGCCGCGATGAAGCCCAGGAACGGGCGGCCGCCGAGGAGCTCGGCGAGCATGGGGGCGGCCATGTTGCCGCCGGCGTCGATGGCGCGGATGGCATCGGGGCCCACCAGCACCATGGCCCCGAAGCCGAGCACGAAGGTCATCAGGTAGAAGAGGCCGATGAGCCCGGTGGCGATGAACACCGAGCTGCGCGCCGCCGCGGCGTCGGGGACGGTGTAGAAGCGCATCAGGATGTGCGGCAGCCCGGCGGTGCCGAACATGAGCGCCATCCCCAGCGACATGGCGTCGAGCGGGTTGCTGACCAGCTTGCCGGGGGCCAGCACGCCGGCGCCCTGGGCCTCGGCGGCGGCGGCAAAGAGCACCCGCGGGTCGAAGTGGAAGCGGGAGAGGACCAGCAGCGCCAACGCGGCGGCGCCACCCAGCAGGAGGACGGCCTTCACGATCTGCACCCAGGTGGTGGCGAGCATCCCCCCGAAGAGGACGTACGCCATCATGGCCGCGCCCACGATGACCACGGCGGTCTCGTAGGGGATGCCGAAGAGCAGGCGGATGAGGCTGCCCGCGCCGACCATCTGGGCGATGAGGTAGAAGGTGATGGTGGCCAGCGTGCCCCCCGCGGCGGCCAGGCGCACGGGGACCGGGTCCAGGCTGGAGGCGACCACGTCGGCAAAGGTGTAGCGGCCGAGGTTGCGCAGCGGTTCGGCGATGAGGAAGAGCACCACGGGCCACCCCACCAGCCACCCGGTGGAGTAGATCAGGCCGTCGAATCCGGAGGTGGCCACCAGCCCGGCGATCCCCAGGAAGGAGGCGGCGCTCATGTAGTCGCCGGCCAGGGCGATGCCGTTCTGCGTGGCGGTGACGCTGCGTCCCGCGGCGTAGAAGTGCTCGGTGGTGCGGGTGCGGCGCGCGGCCCAGCCGGTGATGCCGAGGGTGAGGAGGATGAAGCCGATGAAGAAGCCGATGGCGACCCCGTCCGGTGTCCCGAAGGCCGGAGCGGCGGCGCCCTGGAGGAGGGACAGGGCGCTCATGCGGCGCGCCCCCGCTGGCGGTGGGCGCGCAGCGCGGCCAGCGCCGGGTCATAGTGACGGCGCGTCCAGCGCACGTACACCCAGGTAAGGACCCACGCGGCGACGATCACCAGCGCTCCCAGCACGATGCCCACCGACAGCCCGGAGCCCAGGGGCGCCCCCAACCAGTCGCGGCGCCAGGCGACCAGCGCAATGAAGCCGAAGTACACGCACACCATGGCGGCGGTGAGCGCGGCCGCCACGCGCCAGCGGGCGCGGGCGAGCGCGGCCGCGTCGGGGGGCACGGCCGCGTCGGGGGTGGGGGAGGGAGTCATGGCGCGCGAAGGTAGGGGCAGGGCATCTTTCGCGATAGATCCCCGCCCCTCCGCGCCGGGCGGGACCGACTCCTCCCTCGAGCACGCACCCCAGGACGCCTTGTGACGCACCGGATGGGCATTGCCTTGGCCAGCCTGGTTTCCGGGTTGGTGGCGTTGTACCTGCACCTGTGGAAGATCGGGCTGGCCGGTTCGCTGGCGTGCGGCGGCGGCCACGGCTGCGCCTATGTGCAGGGGAGCCGCTACGGCTGGTTCCTGGGGGTGGACGTGGCGCTGATCGGCACCGTGGGGTACGCGCTGCTCTTCCTGGCCGCGCTGGCCGGGACGACCGAGCGGTGGGCCGACGCCCGATGGCCCAACCGGCTCATGCAGGCGATGATCTGGCCCGCCGTGCTGTTCACCGTGCGCCTCAAGTACGGGGAGTTCGTGGTGCTCCGCGGCTTCTGTCCGTGGTGCGTGGTGTCCGCCGTGGCCATCACGCTGTGCACGGTGCTGGTGGTGCTGGACGCGCGCCGCCTGGCCCGTCTTCGCTGACGCGCGGGGGCGTCAGGGGGTGTCCTGGTCCCCCGCCATCACGGCGAACCAGTGGCGCAGCTCCTCGCGGATGGGGTAGCCCGGGAGGGTGCGGACCACGCGCCCGCGCCGGTCGATGGCCAGGAAGGTGGGGGTGCCCGGATAGCGGAAGGTGAGCTGCACCTGGTCCGCGCCGGCGGCGGGCCCCAGCAGCACCGCGCCGGTGATGCGCTCCTTGGCCACCATGGGGGCGCCCTCGCCGGCACCTTCCAGGGTGAGCAGGCGGAGGCGTGGCAGCGGACGCCCCGCGGCCATCTCCCCCAGGTCCTTGAGCACGCGCTTGCACCAGACGCAGGTGCGCGAGCTGATCATCACGATGGCGGGCTCGCCGGCGGGGACGACCGGGACCGTGCGTCCGTTGGCGTCGTGCACGGCGAACTGCCCCAGCGCCTCGCGCACCGTGGGTCCACCCTGGGGCGGCTGGTCGGCCAGCCAGAGCGGGGCCGGTGGCGGGGCCACGGCGCGTCGCAGGACGAGCGCCCCGCACCCCAGTGCCACGGCGAGGAGGAGCATGGTGCTGCTGGACAGGGCGCCGCGGCGGCGGACGGGACGGGGCAGGCGGGGAGCGGTCATCGGCGCAGGGTGGCGACGGCGGTGATCCAGGGGCCCTCGACGGTCCACGCCGCGGAGACCGCGGCGCCACGCAGCGGGGGATCGGGGAGGAGGAGGCGGACGGCCACGGGGCCCGGCGGCCCCAGTGCCACCTCGACCTCGGTGAAGCGCACGTAGCGGCGCACCACCGGGTCGATGGCCTTGTAGACGGCCTCCTTCAGGGCGAACGCCACCAGGGTGGCATCGCGGCGCGCCCGTGGCGACGGCGCCTGCACCGCCAACCGCTCCTGCTCGGCAGCGGTCAGGATGCGGGGCGCCAGGTCGGGACCGGGGGGGGCATCGGCGGCGGGGCGTTCCTCGACGTCCACCCCCACCGCATGGATGGCGGGGGACGCCCGCACCAGCAGCGCCATCGCCCGGGTGCCCTTGTGACTGATGGAGCCCGCCAGGTGGGGCGGGAGCAACGGCCCCCCCCGATCGGTGGCCAGCACGGCGGCGTCGCGCGCGGCCGGCTCCAGCGTTCGGCGGGCGTGCCGCAGCGCCAGCCGGCCCCCCACCCAACTCCCGCGCCGTGGCAGGGGGAACGCGGACGCCCGGGCCACCTCTTCCGGATGCAACCACCCGGTGGCCTCCAGCGCGGCCAAGGCCGCGTCGTCCGGCGCTGCCGGGGCGTCGGCCAGGTCGAGGACCGCCATCACCCCCCCGGGTACGCCAGCGGGCGTCACCAGCCCCGGGGCGCGCCCGGGCCAAGGAGGGGGAACGGGGGTGGGCATCCACGGGAATGTACCGCGGAATTGTCACGCGATGGGGTGCGGCGGGGCCGGCAGGTCGTGTCCCCGTGCAAAAGGGCGCGCGCCTGCCCAGCTTTCCCGCATGTCGGCTCCCCCGCCTCCTGTGCGCGCCCCCCGCCTCTCGGCGTTCCACGCCTGGTATGCCGTCGCGGTGCTGACCCTGGCCAACGTGTCCGGGTTCGTGGACCGGCAGATCCTGGCGCTGCTGGTGACCCCCATCCAGCGGGACCTCAAGGTCACGGACACGGAATTGGGGGTACTGGCCGGGCTGGGCTTTGCCGTGTTCTACTCGCTGCTGGGGGTGCCGATTGGCCGATGGGTGGACGGCGGGGGGCACCGGCCGCGGATCGTGGCACTGGGGGCTGCCGTCTGGAGCCTCCTCACGGCGTGCACGGCCGGCGCCCGGAGTTACGCCCAGCTGTTCCTGCTGCGCATTGGCGTGGGGGTGGGGGAGGCGACGCTCTCGCCCGCGGCGGTGTCGATCATCGCCGATGCCTTCCCGAGCGAGCGGCGCGGGATCGCCATGAGCACGTACATGGTGGGGACCTTCGCGGGCTCGGGGATCGGCTACGCCCTGGGGGCGTTCGTGGTGGGGCGCCTGGACACGCCCGGCATGCTGGCCGTGCCGGTGTTGGGGAGCATCTATCCGTGGCAGGTGGTGTTCCTGCTGGTGGGGCTGCCCGGGCTGCTGGTGGCGTTGCTGGCGCTCACCATGCGTGAGCCGCGGATGGCCGATACGGCGGCCCGCCGCGCGGGCGCCGCCTCGCTGGCGGCCGTGTGGCAGCATGTGCGCACCCACGGCCGGACCATGGCGTCGCTCAGCCTGGGGTATGCCTGTTCGGCGTCGGTGAACTACGGCATCGCCTTCTGGCTGGCGACGTTCCTGATGCGCACGCATGGCTGGAGCGTGGAGCAGGCGGGGACGCTGCAGGGGGTGCTGACGTTCACGGTGGGGCCGGTGGGGGTGCTCCTGGGCGGTCGTCTGAGCGATGCCTGGACGCGCCGGGGGCGGCTGGATGCCCCGCTGCGCGTTGGGATGCTGGCGGCGCTGGGGATGCTGGTGTGTGCCGGCAGCTATCCCGTGGTGCCCTCGGCAACGGTGGCCGCCGCGCTGCTGGTGCCGGTGAACCTATTTGCCGCGATGCCGTGGGGGGCCGCCAACGCGGCCGTCGCGGAGGCGATGCCGGCCACGCTGCGCGGCCAGGGGAGCGCGCTGTACCAGCTGGTGCAGAACCTGGTCTCGGGGGCTGTGGGGCCGGCGGCGGTGGCCCTGCTCACCGACCGGCTGTTTGGTGATCCGGGGGCGGTGCGGTGGTCGCTGGCGGTGGTGGCGGTGGTCGGGATGACGGCCACCCTGCTGCTGCTGGGGTGGGGGCGATCGGCGTACCAGCGCACGGTCACCGCGGTGCGGGTCGCGGAGGCGGGGGCCTAGCGCTCCCGTCTCCGCCCCACGAAAGTCACCGCGTTGCCGGCCACCACGCCGGCGGCCAGCGAAATCCCCACCAGCGCCAATTGGAAGGCGGTGGCAATCCCCGCTTCCACCTGCTGCCCCAGCAGCGACGTCACGCTGCGAAACCCGATGCTCCCCGGCACCAGGATGAGCAGCCCCGGGACCTGCGTGACCATGGCCACGCCGCGACGCCAGCGCGCCAGCAGGACGCTGCCGCCACTCACGAGGGCGGCCCCCGCAAAGGCCCCGAACTCCTCTCCCAGGGCCTCGCCCACCTCCTGGGCGGTCAGGTAGGCCGCCGCGCAGGTGACCAGGATGGGGAGCGCATCCCGCGGGGCGGCCCGCAGCAGCACCGTGAAGGCCAGCGGCGCGACCACCAGCGCCACCGCCGTGCTCCACCCCGGGAGCGCGGCCGCGACCATCGCCTCGGGAAGCCGGCCAGCCAGCGGGACGAGCCACTGCGCCACGGTGCTCCCCAGGCGCGCGCCCAGCGCCACGCCGAAGCCGAGCCCCAGGAAGGTCACCAGCGCCCCGCTGAGTCGAGCGGTGCCCGAGGAGAGATGCCGCGTGGACAGCTCGGTGAGCCCCACGGTGAAGGTAAGCCCCGGGAGGAGCACCACGAGCCCGGCCACCGTGGTGGCAAATCCGGCGGTGCCGTGCAGGGCGCCGTCGAGCGCCAGCGCGATGGTGCTGACCAGGAACGCCGCCAGGGGCACGACCATGGGACGGGTGGCCTCGTGCAGCCCGGCGCGCCACGCCACCAACCCGGTGACGAGCCCCAGCAGGGCGGCGATGGCCACGTCCACTTGTCGCACCCCCAGGAAGCAGGCCACGGCGGCGGAGGACAGCACGAAGGCCAGCTGCCCCAGCCAGGCCGGATACGGTGGGGGTTCCGCCTGCAGCCGACGCAGCCGCAGGCGTGCCTCGGCGGGGGCGCATCGCCCGTCGATGACCGCCTGCATGATGTCGCCCAAGCCGGCCACCAGTGCCAGGTTGGGCTCGCCGGGCTCCACCCGCAGCAGGTGCACCCGCTGCTCGGTGAGGGCCCCGATCCCCACCATGAGGCTGGTGGGCGTGGAGAAGAACGCCGCGTCCACCCCCAGGCGGCGGGCCATCGCCGCCAAGGCGCCCTCCAACCGATGGGCCGGCGTGCCGGCGGCGTGCAGCGCCGCCGCCAGCTCCAGCAGCAGGCGCGGCGCCTCGGCGGTCTCGGAGGGCGCCGGGGCGGAGGGGGGATGGGGCGACATCACGTCGCAGGCTACGGGGCGCCATGCCGGGGCGCAACCGATGGGCGCGGTTTCCCGCTATCTTTCACGGGTTGCGCGCGCTCGCCGCCCTGTTCCGGTGGCCAGTCGACTCGCGCGGCGCCATGCCCCGCCGTTGGCGGGGCCGCCTTCCCGCCTGCCTCCTGCCTGCCCATGCCCCGTGCCACGTTCCGCGCCCTCGGCGCCCTGCTGCTGACCCCGCTGGCGCTCCTGACCGGCTGCAGCGATGCCATCTCCGCCCCCGACATCCCCTCGAACCCCGCCGTGGAGACGTATGCCCCCGCGCTGGGGGTGAACATCGCCGCGATGACCAAGCGGGGGGACGCGCTCTACATCCAGGACCTGACGGTGGGGACCGGCGCCGAGGCGGTGTCGGGGCGCGTGCTGCGGATGACGTACACGGGATGGCTGATCAACGGCCAGCGCTTCGACACCAACGTGGGCGGCGCCCCGTTCTCCTTCACGCTCGGGGCCGGGATGGTCATTTCCGGGTGGGATCAGGGGGTGGCCGGGATGAAGGTGGGCGGGAAGCGGAAGCTGGTGATCGGCTCGGCGCTGGGGTACGGCCGCAGCGGGTCGGGGCCGATTCCCCCGAACGCCACCCTGGTGTTTGACGTGGAGCTGGTCGGGGTGCAGTGAGCAGGGCGGTGCCTCGTCGGGTGATGCGCACCGGACGCCTGGCCGGTGGGGTGGCCACGCTGGCGGCGCTGGCGGCTGGCCCGGTGCAGGGGCAGGCGTCTGCCCCGCTGGATGTGGTGATCACCGGCGGGGTGGTGCTGGACGGCACCGGGGCGCCGGCGCGGCGGCTGGATGTGGGGGTCCGTGGCGACCGCGTGGTGGTGCTGGCGCCCGCCGTGCCCACCACCGGGGCGCGGCGCGTGGTGGATGCGCGAGGCAAGGTGGTCACCCCGGGATTCCTGGACCTCCACGCGCACCTGGAGCCGCTGCTGGACATGCCGCTGGCGGAGAGCGCGCTGCGGCAGGGGGTGACCTTTGCGCTGGGGGGCCCCGACGGGGGCTCACCGCTGCCGCTGGCGCCGTACATGGACTCGGTGCGCACCGCCAGGGTGGGGATCAACGTGGGGTACCTGGTGGGGCACAATGACGTCCGGCGCGCCGTGATGGGGATGGCGGCGCGTGCGCCCACCCCTGCGGAGCTGGGCCGGATGCAGGCGCTGGTGGCGCAGGGGATGGCCGACGGCGCGTTCGGGCTGAGCACCGGGCTGCTGTACCTCCCGGGCACGTATTCCACGGTCGACGAGGTGGTGGCGCTGGCCCGGGTGGCGGCCGACCGCGGCGGGATCTACACCTCGCACCTGCGCAAGGAAGGGATCGGGCTGCTGGACGGCGTGGGGGAGGCGCTGGAGATCGGGCGCCGGGCGCGCATCCCGGTGGTGCTCACGCACCACAAGGCGGTGGGGCAGCAGATGTGGGGGCAGAGCGTGCGCACGCTGGCGATGGTGGACAGTGCGCGCCGCGCCGGCACCGACGTGATGGTGGACCAGTATCCGTACACCGCCACGCACACCGGCATCGGCGTGCTCGTGCCCAGCTGGGCGATGGCCGGCGGCGACGCGGACTTCCGCGCCCGCCTGGCGGTGCCGGCGGTGCGCGACAGCATCCTGCGCGGCATCGTGGACAACATCCTCAATGACCGCGGCGGCGGCGACCTGGCGCGCGTGCAGTTCTCGCGGGTGCCGTGGGACCGCTCGCTGGAGGGGAAGACGCTGCGCGACTGGGCCGAGCGTGTGGGGGTGCCACCCACGCCGGAGCAGGGGGCGCGCCTGGTGCTGGAGGCGATGGAGCGCGGCGGAGGCAACGCCATCTACCATGTGCTGGACGAGGGGGACGTGCGCCGCATCATGCAGGCGCCGTTCACCATGATTGCCAGCGACGGGCGGCTCTCGCGCCCGGGCGAGCTGCACCCGCACCCGCGCGCCTACGGCACCTTCCCCCGCGTGCTGGGGGAGTACGTGCGGGCGCAGCAGGTGCTGGATCTCCCCACGGCGGTCCACAAGATGACCGGCATGCCCGCCGCGCGGCTGGGGCTGACGGACCGTGGCGTGCTGCGGGTGGGGGCGGTGGCCGACGTGGTGGTGTTCGACCCCGCCACGGTGAAGGACCAGGCCACCTTCACCGCACCACACCAATACCCGGTGGGGATCGAGACCGTGCTGGTGAACGGGGTGGTGGCGGTGGAAGGCGGGCGCGCCACGGGCGCCCGTGCGGGGCGGGTGCTGCGGCGTCCGGGGCGCTGACCCCCCGGACGGTCCCCGGGGTCGTCCCGGGGGCGCGGTGCCAGGATGCCGGTGCGAAGCGCGGGTGACGGCGGTGGCGCGCACCGCCCCTAGGTTGGGGCCATGCTTGCCACCGCCGCTTCCGTCGCCGTCCTGGGGATCGACGCCATCGCCATTCACGTCGAGGTGCAGGTCGCCAATGGGCTCCCCCACTGGACGCTCGTCGGACTCGCGGCCACGGCAGTGAAGGAGAGCCGCGACCGCGTGCAGGCGGCGCTGGCCAACAGCGGGGTGCCGGTCCCCCCGCGACGCATCACCGTGAACCTGCAGCCCGGGGACCTCCCCAAGACGGGGACCGCCTTCGACCTCCCCATCGCCTTGGCGGTGCTGGGCGCGTGCGGGCACCTCCCCCCCGAGGCGCTGCAGCAGGTGTGCGCCGTGGGCGAACTCGGCCTGGACGGGCAGATCCGCGGCGTGCGCGGGGTGCTCACCGCGGCGCGGCATGTGGCCGCGACCGGTGACACCCTGCTGCTCGTCCCCCCGGACAACCTGGCGGAGGCGCGACGCGTGGAAGGGGTCCGGGTGGTGGCCCCCGCTTCGCTGCGCGAGGTGCTGGCCCTGTTGCGGGAAGGCACCCCGCCGCGCGAGCCACGCCTGCCATCCCCCCCGCCCGGCCCCGGCGAGGTCCCCGACCTGGCCGACGTGGTGGGGCAGCCGATGGCGGTGCGCGCGCTGGAGGTGGCGGCCGCCGGTGGACACAACCTGCTCATGGTAGGGCCGCCGGGGGCGGGGAAGACGATGCTGGCGCGGCGCCTCCCGGGGATCCTGCCCCCGCTGGCCGACGCCGAAGCGCTGGAGGTGCTGGCCATCCACAGCGTGGCCGGCGTCCTGCCCACCGATGCGCTCCCAGCGCTGCGCGCGCTGCCGCGCCCGTTCCGGGCGCCGCACCACTCCATCTCGCTGGCGGGGCTGGTGGGCGGCGGCACCGGTCCACGCCCGGGCGAGGTCAGCCTGGCACACCGGGGCGTGCTGTTCCTGGACGAGTTATCGCTGTTCCCGCGGCACACCCTGGAGGCCATGCGCCAACCACTGGAGGACGGGGTGGTGGTCATCGCCCGGGCCACCCGCGCCGTACGCTTCCCGGCGCAGTTCATGTGCGTGGCAGCCAGCAATCCCTGCCCCTGCGGCTTTGCCGGCTGCGATGACCGCCCCTGCCGCTGCTCGGTGGCCGACCTGGAGCGGCACCGAGCTCGTCTCTCCGGGCCGCTGGCCGATCGCATCGACCTGCACGTGCCGCTGGGGCGCGTGCCCCCCGATGCGCTCGCCGCACCGGGGCAGGGGGAACCCTCGGCGATGGTACGCGCCCGGGTGCTGGCCGCCCGCGACCGGCAGACGGCGCGCTACGCCGCACTGCCCGTACCACGGGCGGGGCTGCCCGACGGCGTCCCCGTCACCAACGCCACCGTGCCCGCGCCCACGCTCCTCGCCTCGGCGCGCCTGTCGCCGGAGGGACGCACCCTGCTGGTGCGCGCCGCCGATCGGCTGGGGCTGTCGGCGCGCAGCTACCACCGGGTGCTGCGGGTCGCCCGCACCCTGGCCGACCTGGACCGCAATGA
>JBILKP010000160.1:0-6138 GCA_044376625.1 Gemmatimonas sp.
TCGGTCAGCTGACGGGCCGCCAGGCGGGCGCGCAGCCACGCCGCCACCGCCCCCGCGGCGGCCGCCGCGGCCTCGGCCTCGGACGCGCTGCACACGGCGTTCAGCAGCGACACGTACGGCGGGTACGCCGGCGCGCGCCGCGCGGCCAACTCCTCCTGCACGAACCCCAGGTAGTCGTGGCACACCGCGTGGCGCACGGCGTGGCACTCGGGGAGGCGCGTCTGGATGATCACCGTCCCTCCCTTGGGACCGCGACCGGCGCGTCCGGCCACCTGGCTCAGCAGCTGGAAGGTGCGCTCCGCCGCCCGGAAGTCGGGGAGGTTGAGCCCGGTGTCGGCGTCCACCACCCCCACCAACGTGACATTCGGGAAGTCCAGCCCCTTGGCAATCATCTGGGTCCCGAGCAGGATGTCCACCTCCCCGGCCGCCACACGGTCCAGGATGCGCGCGTGCGCCCACTTGCCGCTGGTGGTGTCCACATCCATGCGCGCCAGGCGCGCCTCGGGGAACCGCTCGGCCACCAGCCGTTCCACCTGCTGCGTCCCCAGCCCCTGCCGCCGCAACGCGGCCTCGCCGCAGCGCGGGCAGCGCGCGGGAAGGGGCGCCTGGTGCTGGCAGTAGTGGCACACCAGCCCCTCGGGGACGCGGTGGTAGGTGAGGGCGATGCTGCAGTGCGGGCAGCTGGCCACGTCGCCGCAGGCGTGGCAGTGCACGCTGGTGGCGTAGCCGCGCCGGTTGAGCAGCAGCAGCACCTGCTCCCGGCGTGCGAGGCGTCCGCGGACCGCCTCGAGCAGCGCCGGGCTCAGGACGCCCAGCGCGGGGTCGAACGGGGCCTGCGGCGCGCGCGCCGCCAGCGCCGCCTGGCGCACCTGGCGCAGGTCCACCACGGCCACCGGGGGGAGCTGCGCCCCGGCCGCCCGGTCGGGGAGCACCAGGCGCACCGCCCGACCGCGCGCGGCCCGCTCCCAGCTCTCCAGGCTGGGGGTGGCGCTCCCCAGCACCACCACCGCACCCTCGTGGCGCGCACGCACCATGGCCACCTCGCGCGCGTGATAGCGGGGCGCCTCCCCCTGCTTGTAGCTCCCCTCGTGCTCCTCGTCCACCACCACCACCCCCACGCGTGCCAGCGGGGCGAACAGCGCCGACCGCGCGCCCACCGCGATGCGCTTCTCACCGCGGCGCAGCGCCTGCCACGCATCCAGCCGCTCGCCGTCGGAGAGCCCCGAGTGCAGCACGGCCACGTCGTCGCCGAAGGCCCCCCGGAAACGGTCCACGGTCTGTGCGGTGAGCGCGATCTCCGGGACCAGCACGATGGCGGTGCGGTCGCCGCGGCGGAGCACCGCCCGCAGCGCCTCGATGTACACCAGCGTCTTGCCGCTGCCGGTGACGCCGTGCAGCAGGAAGGTGCTGCCGGGGGCGCCGGCAACGATGGCGTCAATGGCGGCGCGCTGCGCCGGGGACGGATGGGCCGGGGGGGCCACGCCGGCACGGTCTGCGAACGGGTCGCGCGCGGTTGCCTCCGCCTCCACCGCCACCAGCCCCTTGGCGGCCAGCGCGCGCACCGCCGCCAGCGCGCCGCTCCCCTGCGCGCGCAGCGCCGCCAGCGGCAGCGCGCCGCCGGCGGCCTCGAGCCGCTCGTACACCGCTCGCTGCACCGGCGCCCGCGCAAAGTGCCGCTCGCGCGCCAGCAGTGACGGCAACTCCCCCGTCACGCGCACCGCGCGCGTGACCGGGGCCGCGGGCGCCGGGCGGCCGGGCGCCGCCAACGCCGCTGGCAGCATGGCCCGCACCACCATCCCCACAGGCGTGGCGTACCACTCGGCCATCCACTGCGCCGTGGCGAGCAGCGCCGGCGAGAGCGCCGGCGCGTCGTCGAGCACCGCCAGCAGCGGCCGGAGCGCCACGCCGTCGGGGGGGGGCGCCTCCCCCAGCACAATCCCCACCTCGCGCCGTTGCCGCATCGGGACCAGCACGCGCGTGCCCGCGGGCACGGGCCACGCCATCGAGGGCGGCACGGTGTAGGTGAACGGGTGGAAGAGCGGGACCGGGAGCGCCACGGCCACGCACCGCGCCCCGGCCTCGTCGCCCGGGCGGCTGGCGGGGGGAACCACCGTTAGCGTCCGCCCAGCCCCGGAGTGCGCGTGGCGCGCCCGGCACGCCCGTCGGCGGACGGAAGCGTGGCCAGGATCCCCAACAGGGCGTCGGCCAGGTCGTAGCCGCGGTCGTAGCGCTCGCCGGGGGACTTGGCGAGGCAGCGCACCACGATGGCGCTGAGCGCGGCCGGCACCCGCGGGTCCACCTGGTCGGGGGGGACGGGGACCTCGTGGACGTGCTTGTACCCCACCGCGTACGACCCGTCGCCGTCAAAGGGCGGCTGCCCCAGCAGCATCTCGTACAGCAGCAGGCCCACGGCGTACAGGTCGCTGCGCCCGTCCACCAGCCGCCCCATCGCCTGCTCGGGAGACATGTACTGCGGCGTCCCCATCGCGCGCCCCACGGCGGTGAGCCGCCCGTGGAAGCGGGCGGTGGCGATGCCGAAGTCGGTCAGCGCCGCGTTCCCGTCCTCGTCGAAGAGGATGTTGTCGGGCTTGATGTCGCGATGGATGATGCCGTGGCGGTGCGCGTGGTCGAGCGCGCAGGCCACCTGCACCGCCACCGAGGCCACGTGCGCCGGCGGGAGCACCTGGCGCCGCCCCAGCAGGTCGGCCAGCGAGCCCCCCGCGTAGTACGGCATGACGAGGTACTCGATGTCGCCCATCGACCCCAGGTCGAGGATGGCGCAGATGTGCGGGTGGACCAGGCGCGCGGCGGTCTCCGCCTCGCGCCGGAAACGCTCGCGCATCTCGGGCTCGCGGGCGAGCGACTTGAGCAGGACCTTGAGGACCAGCGGGCGCTGCAGCCGCGCGTGCCGCGCGAGGTACACCTGCGCCATCCCGCCCCCGCCCAGGCGCTTGACCACGGTGTAGTGGTTGCCGGTGGCCTGCCGGAGCTCGCGCAGCTCGTCGTCGGGGACGTCGGCCGGTGGGGCGATGACGTCCGGCAGCTCCGTGCTGCAGCGGGTGCAGCGCGCAGCCGAGGCGCGGTTCCAGGTGCCGCAATCAGGACAGAACATCGCAGGGGCGGGGGTCGGAGAGCGCAGGGGCGCCAGCCTCACCGTCGAGGCAGGGCCCCGGCCCTCACGCTGCTCCAAAGCTCACCCGCCGGGGGCCGTCACGCCAGCGCCCGCAGGTGCGTCAGCACCGCCTCGGCCACCGCGTCGGGGGCGTACCCGCCCTCCAGCGCGCTCACCAGTCGTCCCTCACACCACCGCTCGGCCCGCGAGACCAGCGCGCGCGTGAGCGTGGTCACCTCTGCCAGCGTGAGGGTGAACGCCCCCAGCGGGTCCCCCGCCAGGCAGTCGAAGCCGGCGCTCAGCAGCACCAGGTCGGGGGTGAAGCCGTCGGTGGCGGCGTCCACGGCGGCCAGCAGGGCGGTCACGTAGTCCCCGGGCGGCAGTCCGGGCGCCATGGGGACGTTCCACACCGAGCCGTGCGGTCCGCGGTCGTCGGCCGCCCCGGTCCCGGGATACCAGGGCCACTGGTGCATCGACACGAACCGGATCCGCGGCTCGTCCTCCACCAGCGCCTGCGTCCCGTTGCCGTGGTGCACGTCCCAATCCACCACCAGCACGCGCGCGCAGCCGTGATGCCGGAGCGCGTAGTGCGCCGCCACCGCCACGTTGCCGAACAGGCAGAACCCCATCGCCCGGTCGCGGAGCGCGTGGTGTCCCGGGGGGCGCACCGCCGCGAAGCTGCGCCGCGCCTCCCCCCGCATGGCCAGGTCCACCCCGTCCAGCACGCACCCCGCCCCGGCGGTGGCCGCATCCCACGACCCCTCGCTCACCACGGTGTCGGGGTCCAACCGGCCCCCGCCCGACGCGGCCAGCGCCTGCACCCGCGCCACGTAGGCGGGGTCGTGCGCCAGCGCCAGCTCCTCCGGCGTGGCATGCCGCCCCTCCCGGTGGTCGAGCGCCTCGAACAGCGCGGGGTCATGGCGCAGGGCGCGAGGGATGGCGCGAAGCCGCCCCACATGCTCGGGATGCTCCCACCCGGTGTCGTGACGGCCGCAATCGCTGTGGGAGAGGAGGGCAACGCGGGAGGACATGGCAGGCACCGGGTGCGGGGAGGGGGAACGGTTCATCAGGGACGGCCGCGCGTGCGCCGCGCGGTCCATTCGGCCAGCAGCAGCAGGGCCGCCGCCAGGAACAGCCCGGGGCCCCACCGGGCGGCCAGCGTGCGGGCCCGCAGCCCCCTCGACGGGGGCGGGTCGGGGCGCGTCATGACTGCCGGTGCGGCCCGCTCGGCAGGCGCGGGCGCTCCCAACCGGGCCACCAGGTCCAGCCAGGGGGCGCCGGGGCCGGGGAATGGCGAGGAGGCCGGCTGCCACCGCGTGCGATCCACGGCCACCAGGCGAACCACCGCGTCCCACCACTGGCGATGCCCGGCCACCCCATCCTCCAAGCCGGCCATGCGCCACCGCCAGCTGTCGCGGTAGGCCACCACGGCGACGCGTCCAGCCCCGCGAGGAGCCACCACGGTCACGGCGCTCCCGTCGCGGCCACGCGCCAGCACCTGCGCCCCGGGCTCCGGGACCAGCTGCCAGCGTTCGAGGCCGTCCACCGGCGTGGCCGACCGCACACCGCCCTCGGCACCGGGAATGCGAGCGTCTGCGCGCGCGGTGGCCACCCCCGCACCGCCGGGCCATCGCCCCCCGTCTCCGGCCAGCACCACCCCGCCTCCCGACGCGAGGTACCGGCGCACGGCGGGGGCCTCTGCCATGGGAACGGTGCTGTCCAGCACCACCACGGCGGCCACCGTCTCCGGTGTGAGGGGCCCCGGCGATCCCAGCGTGACCGCTGCCACCGGCGACACGGCCCATTGCCCCTCCACGCGCCACCCCGCCTCCTCCAGGGCGGCCGCCATGAACTTCCCCTCCCACCCCGGCGCGCCCAGCAGCCGCACGCGCAGCGGGGACGGGGCCGGTGCCGCCCCCGCCAGCGCTGGGGCACCGGGGGCCAGGGCGGCCGCGTCGGTGGGGACGGGGCGAGACGCGCCGGTTGGTGCTCCCCGGGGGGCCGGAGCCGGCCACTCCACCCGCTCCGTCCCCTCCGGTGCGACCAGGCGCCACCCCTGCACTGCCCCGGGAGGGAGGCGCACCGAGTCCAGCAGGCCCCCATCATCGCGCAGCAGCAGCACACCCGTGGGGCCCGCCACGCCGCGCACTTCGGCCAGCGTCCCTGGTCCCGGCACGGCGCGCCGCTGCACCGCCCCGCCGGCGGCCCCGGTGGCGTCGTGCCACCGCAGCGGCACGCCGGCGACGGGGAGGGCGGCCAGCAGGGCGCGCGCGGCGGCATCGGGAATGGCGCCCAGCCACACGTCGCGCACCGGCGGCGATCGGTCCCCCCGCGCCTCGGCCGCGCCCACCGCCTGCGCCCACTGGCGCACGCTGTCCGCCACGCCGGGGGCGGTCGGCGCCTCCCAGCGTGCGGAGGGCGGGGGCGTACTCGGGGCGTTCCCGGGCGCCCCCTGCCCCCACCACGCCAGCAGCAGCGCCCCCACGGCCGCCGCGCGCAGCGCCCCCTCGACGCGCTCAGCGCGTGAGCGCATACACCACCACGTTCACGCCGAAGCGCGTGTTGTCCACCGAGAGGAAGCGCTTGTTGTCAGGGTGGTACCCCCATTCCGAGCTGTAGTCCTTGCTGCTGTACAGCACCGCAATCCGCCCGTCGCGCACCACCGCGTCCAGCTGACGGTGCACCAGGTTGTCGCCCCAGCCGTTCATCTCGTGCGAGGTGGTGGGGGGGCCATCCTCGAAGGTGAAGAAGCACCGGTACAGCTCGTGGCTGTTGGGGAGCGGGCGCAGCGGCCCCGCCACGCGCCGGATCTCCTCGCGCGCGGTCTTGTGGAACACCCCGTCGATGTCGTGGTTGTGGTCATCCACGAACAGCAGCCCGCCGCGCGCGACATAGCGGCGCAGCACGTCGGCCTCGCGCGCGGTGAAGCGCACGGGGAGGTGGCCGGTGAGGAACAGCAGCGGGTGCTCGAGGGCCGCCTCCGACGCCAGCGGCACCACCACCCCCTCGGGTGCCACGGGAATGCC
>JBILKP010000161.1:0-6136 GCA_044376625.1 Gemmatimonas sp.
CCCCGGGGCGCCCCCGGTCCGACGCACCAGCGCCCCGTCAGCCCGAGGCGGGAGCGGATCCGGCGTCGTCGGTCGCCCCCCCATCGCCAGCGGCCGCCGCGCCGGGCACGTCGCCCGACTCGACCCCTGTCTCGACCTCCGCCTCGTCGCCAGGCTCATCGCCAGGCTCATCGCCAGGCGACGCCGGCGCGCTGGCCGCCGCGTCACCGCCCTCATCGAGGGTGGCGCCGCCACGCAGCCGTACGCTCACGATCGACGAGACCCCGGGCTCCTGCATCGTCACGCCGTACACCGCGTCGGCCGCCTCCGAGGTGGTGCGCGGATTGTGCGTGATGACGATGAACTGCGTCCGCGCCTTGAAGTCGTTGAGCATCTTCACGAACCGCCCGATGTTCTGGTCGTCGAGCGGCGCGTCCACCTCGTCCATCAGGCAGAAGGGGCTGGGCTTGGTGAGGAAGATCCCGAACAGCAGCGACAGCGCCACCAGCGCCCGCTCGCCGCTGGAGAGCAGGTGGATGCGCTGCGTGCGCTTGCCGCGCGGCGAGGCGTGCACCTCGATGTCGCAATCGAGCGGCGCATCGGGGTTCTCCAGGCGGAGGTCGCACTCGCCGCCGCCAAACATGCGCAGGAAGATCTGCCGGAAGTTCTCGCGCACCTGCACGAAGGTGGCCAGGAACAGCTCGCGCGCCGTGCCGTCGATTTCCCGGATGGCCTGGTGGAGCGACTGCTTGGCCGCCACCAGGTCGTTGCGCTGGCCGGTGAGGAACTCGAGGCGGCGCTGCTCCTCCTCGTGTTCCTCGATGGCCAGCGGGTTGACGGGGCCCAGGTCGTCCAGCGCCTCCCGCAGCCCCTGCGCCTCGGTGCGCAACGCCTCAGCCTCCACCTCCAACGGCTCGAAGCCGGCAAACAGCTCTTCCAGCGGCCGTCGCCACTCGGTCTCCAGCCGCAGCCGGATGGCCTCGCGCCGTCCGGCCAGCTCGGCGTGCCGCAACTCGGCCTGGTGCAGCTGGTCGCCCAGCCCGTGCGCCAGGCGACGCGCCTCATCCAGGCGGCGTTCGGCCGCATCCAGCGCCACGGTGGCCGCGGCCACCGCCGCCTCGGCCTCCTCCAGCCGCGCCTGGGCGTCGGCCGCCGCCAGCTGCTCCGCGGCCAGCTCGGTCCGCCATCCGTCCAGCTGCTGCACCAGCGCCAAGTCGGCCTCGGACAGCATGGCCAGCTCCCGCGCCAACGCCTCGCGTCGCGCCGCCGCCGTGGTGTCCTCCTGCTGCAGGCGCCGCTCCCGATCGGTGGCGACGGACAGCCGCGCCTGCGCCTGGGCCTGGGTCACCTGCCAGGTGGCGCGGGCCTCCCGCGCCTGCTCCAGCTCGCGCTCCGCCACCGCCAGCGCCTCGCGCGCCTCGGCGATGGCCGCCTCCTGCTCGCCCGCCCGCACCAGCAGCGCCTCGCCCTGCACCCCCAGCGCCTCGATGCGCCCTGCCAACTCGGCCACCCGTGCCACCAGCCGTTCGGCCAGCTCGGTGGACTGCCGGAGCTCGCGTTCCACGCGCTCGCGGCGCCGCTCGCCGTCCTGCAGCGCCTCCGCGGCCCGCCGGGCCTCCTGCTGCGCCCGGGCGGCCCCTTCGGCGGCCCCCTGCTGCGCCCGTTCGGCCTCCTGCAGCGCCACGCGCGCGTCCGCCGCCGTGGCGGCCGCCCCCTCGCGGTGCGCATCGGCTGCGGCCAGGTCCGCTTCCAGCCGGGTCAGCTCGGCGCGCCGTTGCAGCGGCCCAGGGCCCGAGGCCGACCCGGGGAGGAACACCGCGCCCCGGTCATCCACAAAGGCCTCGCCGTTGTCCACCGCGCGCACCCGCCCCAGGAGCGCCTGCACCCACCGCGCCGCCACCCCCGAGGCCACCACGCGGCTCCCCAGGGCGCCCTCCTCGGACTCCAGCGCCGCCACCACGTCCAGCGGCAGCAACAGCAGCGGGCCCGGCTGCGTGCCGGCATGCCAGCGGCGCACGGCCTCCGCGGCCGCCGCGTCGCGCACCACGATGGCGTGCATCGTGGCCCCCAGATACCGCTCCACCAGGCGCGCCGCGTCGCCGTCGGCCGAGACGAAGTCGGTCAGGGGCCCCAGCACCGCGCCCTCGCCAAAGCGCTCGCGCTCCTTCAGGAGCTTGGCCGCCGACGGCGCCAGCCCCACGCGCTCGCGCTCGAGGCTGGCCAGCGCGTTCACCCGCCCTTCCAGCGCGGTGCGCCGCTCCACCGCGGCCGCCAGCGCCGCCCGGGCCTCGGCATCCGCGGTGCGCGCCGCCACGGCCGCCAGGCGCGCGCCCTCCAGCCCCTGCCGCGCCTCCTCCTCCTCGGCCCGGGCCAGCGCCACCTGCTCGCGTCCCTGCTCCAGCTCCCGGGCAATGCTCGCGGCGGTGTCGGCCAGCCGCTGCCGCTCCTGCTCCAGCGCGGCCAGCCGCTGCGCGGTCTCCCCGCGCTCCCGCGAGGCCCCCTCGCGATCCAGCTCCACCCGCCGCGCCTGGTCGCGCTGCTCGCGCACCGCCCGCTCCAGCTGCTCCACCGCGCCCCGCGCCCGCTGCACCGCCTCGCGCGCCACCTGCTCGGCCTGCAGCCGCTCCTCCAGTGCCTCCCCCGCCTCGGCCACCTCCGCCACCAGCGTGGAGCGATCGGTCGCCGCCTGGTCCCGCTCCTCGCGCAGCCGCTGCTCGAAGGCGGCGTTCTCCCGCCGCTCCTCCTCCGCACGCTGGCGCCGCTGCTCGGTGCTCCGCTGCCGCTCCTCGGCCACCGCCAGCTCGCGCTCGCGCCGCTGCGCGCGCCCGGTCTGCTCGGCCGCCAGCCGCGCCAGCTCCACCCGCTGCGCCTCCGCCGTGGCGCGACCGGCATGGTGCCGTTCCCGCTCCTGCTCGGCCTCGCCAATCGCCCCTTCGGCCCCGGGGAGCGCCTCGCGCACCGTCCCCAGCCGCGCCTCCAGCGCCTCCAGCTCGTCGGCCCACGCCGCCATCTCGTGCGTGGCCAGCGACAGCTCCACCTGGAAGCGCCGCGCCGTCAGCTCTGCGTGCCGCTCGGCCCGCCGCCGCTGCCGCGCCAGCGACCGCACCTGGCTCTGGACCTCCGCGATGAGGTCGTCCAGGCGCGCCAGGTCCACCGTGGTTTCCTCCAGCCGCCGCTCCGCGCTGCGCCGCCGGTCGCGGTACAGCCCCACCCCGGCCGCCTCCTCGAACAGCTCACGCCGCTCGTCCGGACGGTCGGAGAGCAGGGCGTCGATCATCTTCGCCTCGATCACCACCCCGGAGTCGGCGCCCAGCCCCGTGCCACGCAGCAGGTCCTGGATGTCGCGCAGCCGGCACGGCGCGCGGTTCAGCAGGTATTCGCTCTCCCCCGTGCGCAGCAACCGCCGCGTGATCACCACCTCGCGGAACGGCACGGGCAGCTCGCCGCTGTCGTTGTCGAAGTGCAGCGACACCTCGGCCATGTTCACCGCCTTCCGCGCCGACGAGCCGTGGAAGATCACGTCCTCCATCTTCGCCCCGCGCATCGTCCGCGCGCGCTGCTCCCCCAGCACCCAGCGCACGGCGTCCGAGACGTTGGACTTGCCGCTGCCATTGGGCCCCACGATGGCCGTCACCCCCCGCTCGAACCGGAACTCGAGGTGGTCGGCGAACGCCTTGAATCCCTGCACTTCCAGCTTCGTCAAGCGCACTAGAACGCTCTCCCGGTTCGATAAACCAGCGTTGGCGCCATGCCTGCGGCGCGCAAGGAATCCGCCAACGTCCGCGCCTGCTCGGGCGACTCGAACGCGCCGGTGTAGATCGCCCCGCTGCCGTCGCCCTGCCGCAGGGCATAGGCGAAGACGCCGCGGCCGGCCAGCGCCGACAGCCGCGCCGGGACCTGGGCCGCCGCCACCCCCCGCTCCACCAGGAAGGCGTACGGCAGCGCCACGATGCTGCCCGAGACGGTGGGGTCCTTGGCGCGCAGCCGGGCCAGCAGCGCCGTCGCCTCGGCACGCGAGGGTTCGGCGCCCACGGTCAGGCGGTACCAGCGCGCGCCCCCGTCGGTGACCGGTGACAGTGCCGTGGCATCGGCCCCGCGGAGACGGGGATCGGGGAGGGCCCCCTCGCGGGTGTTGGAGGTGGCCACATAGATGGCGAAGCGCGCGGCCCGTTGCGCGTCCTCCGGGTTGGCCACTGTCAGCGCCGTGCGGGTGGGCGGCGCAGACGGCGCCGGCAACGCCGGACGGGCGGCAGGTGCGGCGGCGGGTGCGGCGGCAGGTGCGGCGGCGGGTGCGGCAGCCGGCGGATTCGCGGCGCCGGTCGCAGGCGGTGCCACGGTGCGCAGGGTAGGGGGCGTCACCAGCCTGGGTGGCGTGACCGCGGGGGGCACCGGCACCGTCACGGCCCCCGCCGCGCTGTCGGCCGGCGCTGTCGCCGTGGCACCAAGGCTGTCGGTTGCGGTGCTGTCGGGGGAAACGTTGAGCGGCGCGGCGGAGTCGGGCGCCGTGGTTGCTGGCTGCCCGGTCGCGGCTGCCACGGCCCGTGCCGAGTCGGCGGCGGCCGCATCCAGCGCGAGGGAATCGGTGCCGCCACCCGTCAGCGAGGACCACACGCCCGCGAGGGGGGCGACGGCCTTGCCAATCCACCCCGGATTGAGCGCTCCCACGGTGATCCCGGCCAGCACCACCGCGGCCAGCACCAGCGTGCGTGGCGACCGCCACCAGGGGCGGGGGGCGAACAGGTCCGCCTCGTCGTCGGCCTTTGCGCGGGAGGCCTTGGGGCGCACGATCCCCTGGGCGTCCACCTTCAGCCCCAAGCGGGGGCCGCGTGACGCGCCGTCACCGCCCGCCGCCGGATCGTTCCTGCCGTCGATGTCCGGGGACGGGGGCGGGCGCACCCCCTTGGACTCCCGGTCGGCCGCGGCCGACTGGGCCAGCAGCGCTTCCAGCGGCGTGGGCGCCGTGGGTGCGGCCGGGACCGGCGCGGGTTCAGGCTCCGGGCGCAGCACCACCACCCCATCGGGCAGGGTGAGCGGCACCTCCCCCACCGGGAGGACGGCGCCCACATGCGTGCACAGGGCCGCAAAGCCGGGCACCTCGGGGCGCGCCACCACCACCAGCAGGGCTCCCACCTGGTGGAACCCCGCCGACAGGCGGCGCCACCGGTCGTTGGCGTAGATCGCCTCGGTGGTCACCGGTTCGCTGCCGGAGGGAATCAGGAACAGCTGGTCCTCGCCCTCCACGGGGCGGGCGATCTTGTTGAAGGACACCCCGTACAGGAAGCTGTCGCTGATGCCGTGCGGGTCGTCATCCGGGAGCAGCCGCAGGATGAGTGGCGCATCCCCCACCAGGTCGGCCACCGCCACGCGGCGGGTGGCGCATTGCACGCGCGCGGCCCCGATGGCCACGGCCACGGCGGTGGCCGGCTCGCTGCCCGCCACCACCACGGCGCACACCCCATTCATCAGCGGCGCCAGGCGCGTGCCTTCCGCGTCGCGGCGCGAGGGACCATAGCCTCCGATCATCTGCGCATGCTCCCTGGGCGAAAGACCGCCAGCGTGTCCGGCGGGGGCGGAGCTCCCGAATCGCGCCGCGCCGCGCCGGAAGCGGCGCCGCTGTCGCCGGGAGCAAACGGGTCCAGCGAATCGCGCGGGGTGCCCAGCCGGAACTCCACCGGTTGATCCAGCCCCTTGGCACGCGGCCGGAAGCCGTTCCAGCGCAGCGCATGCCAGAAGAAGCCGGCGCCGTCGGTCATGGTCCGTTGCGCGGCCAGCGACCCCGGGTGGTGCAGCACCACGTCGGCGCCGCGCACCACCGCCACCGCCCCATCCGGGAGCACCTGGGGGAGGTCTCCCCGCCACGGGGTCCGCAGCACACCGCGCAGCGATTCGGTGCCTACGTCCACCACGAACACGGAGTCCCCCGGGCCGCGCGCCAGCAGCACCCGCCCCAGCGGATCCATGCGCAGCGCCGAGGCGGGGGCCGGCAGCCGTACCGATCCGGTGACCTTTTCGGCAAAGCGGTCCACGATGCGCAGGCGCCGATCGTCGGCCAGCAGCGCAAAGACCCGGTCCCCGCTGGGGGTGGCCGCCAGCGCGTGCACCGGGTCGCCCAGCTCCACCGCCAGCACCCGGGTGAGGTCGCGCGTGCGCACCCCCA
>JBILKP010000034.1:0-17803 GCA_044376625.1 Gemmatimonas sp.
CCTGGATTGGGGACGGGCGGATTTCGAAGGGGAGCACGGGAGCGGGCCCGGGGGACGGCATGGAGAGGCGGAACCGGTTAGGTTTCGGGGTTCCCCCCGCTGGAATCCCTTGCCGGCGTTCCGCAGGGGCCCCGCGGGGGACCATTCTCAACTTAGCGCCCATCCGGAGCCGCATGACCATCGATCGCGGCTTCGCCGCCCTGGGGTTGGACCCCCGCCTCACCGACGCCCTCTCGGCGCTGGGATACGAAGAGCCCACGCCCGTGCAGCTGGAGGCGATCCCGCCGTTGCTGGCGGGGCACGACGTGCTGGCACGGGCGGCCACCGGGACCGGGAAGACCGCGGCCTTTGCGCTGCCGCTGCTGCACCGCCTGGGAGCGGGGGGCGAGGGGGACAGCTTCGGCCGGCGCGGCGCGCGCCCCGGCGGGCTGGTGCTGGTGCCCACCCGCGAGCTGGCGATGCAGGTGACCGAGGCGGTGGGGCGCTACGGGCGCGCGCTGGGGGTGCGGGTGCTGGCGCTGTACGGCGGCGCCCCGATGACCGCGCAGCTGCGCGCGCTGGCCCACGGCGTGGACGTGGTGGTGGCCACCCCCGGCCGCGCGCTGGACCACATCCGGCGCGCGTCGCTCCCGCTGGACGGCGTGCGCACCGTGGTGCTCGACGAGGCCGACGAGATGCTGGACATGGGGTTCGCCGACGACCTCGAGGCGATCCTGCAGGCCGCGCCCCGCGCGCGACAGACCGCGCTGTTCTCCGCCACCTTCCCGCCGCGCATCGCCGCCATCGCCCAGCAGCAGCTGCGCGACCCGGTGGAGGTGACGATCGCACGCCCGGTGGAGGCCGAGGGGGAGGCGGCGCGGGTACGGCAGGTGGCGGTGCGCGTGCTGCGCGGCGAGAAGATCCCCGCGCTGCTGCGGCTGCTGGAGGTGGAGGCGCCCACCGCGGCGATCGTCTTCTGCCGCACGCGCACCGAGGTGGACGAGCTGACCGAGGCGCTCCAGACGCGCGGCGCGCGCGCCGAGGCGCTGCACGGGGGGCTGTCGCAGGAGCAGCGCGACCGCGTGATGGCGCGCTTCCGGTCGCAGAAGACGGCGCTGCTGGTGGCCACCGACGTGGCGGCGCGCGGGCTGGATGTGTCGCACGTGTCGCACGTGGTGAACTTCGACGTGCCCGCCGACGTGGCGTCGTACGTGCACCGCACCGGGCGCACCGGGCGGGCCGGGCGCGAGGGGGTGGCCATCACGCTGGCCGAGCCGCGCGAGCTGCGGCTGCTGCGCGTGATCGAGCAGGTGACGGGGCAGGTGATCACGCCGGTGCCGGTGCCGGGGAACGCGGCGCTGCGGGCGCATCGCGAGGGGGCGCTGCGGGCGCGGCTGGCGGCCGTGCTGGCCGACGAGGCGGCGTCGGCCACGCTGGCCCCGTGGCTGGAGCTGCTGGCGCCGCTGCTGGCCGAGCATGACGGCACCACCCTGGCGGCGGCCGCGCTGGCGCTGCTGGGCGCGCCGCTGGAGGTGACCGAGCCCGAGATCGGCGCCGAGCCGCCCCCCCGGCGGGAGCGCCCCGGCGGCTACCAGGGACGCCCCTACCCCGGACGCCCGGCCCCCGGGCGCCCGTATCGCGGCGGCGGTCCCCCGCCCCGGGATGATCGCGACCGCGATCGCGGCGCTCCCCGCCGCCCCCCGGCTGGCGGAGGGGGCGGCGGCGGGAAGAAGTTCAGCGGACCAGGAGGATCCGCTGGTTCACGGGATACAGCCACTCGACGCCGCGAGCGGTGACGATGGCGTCGTCCTCGAGGGGGATGCGCACCTTGGCGCCTCCCCACTCGGGGTTGGGGGTCCACGCGAACAGCTCGATGCTGAACGGGTTGAACGGCTTGATGGGGAAGGTCATCTGCCGCGGATTGAACGTGGCGATGGACGGGCCGCTGCCGTGGCCGCGGTCGCCCACCGAGTGGCAGCCGATCATCACCTCGACCTTCCCGTCGTCGCTGACCTGGTTGAAGGTCCCCTGCATGGTGAATCCGCCCGCCGTGATGGCACCGCGCAGCTGCTCCATGATGTCCGCGGCCGTGGGCCCCGGGCGGATGGTCCGCCGGATGATGTCGCGCACGCGGAGGGCGTTGTCGAACGCCGCCTGGATCCCCCGCGGCACCGCCACCTCGCCGGGCTTGAGCACGTAGGCCATCCGCTTCACGTCGGTCCACGTGTTGAGGTAGCCCACCCCCCAGTCGATGATGACCAGGTCGCCGCGCTGGATGATGCGCCCATTGGAGGTCGCCTCGATCCCCTTGGGTCCGGTGATGTACACCGACGGCATGTCGAAGGACGACCCAAGCCCGCGCTGCTGCAGCTGGTCCATCATCCACCACGCCACGTCCTCCAGCGCTGTCACCCCCGGCACGATCACCTCGTTGGAGAGCGCCCGCTCGGCAATGTGCCGCGACAGCTCACCGGCCTCCCCCAGCGCCACCAGCTGCGACGCCGTGAACCCCGACCGGTAGTCGGATACCACCCGCTCCGCGGACACCAGGCGCCCGGCGTACTCGGGGCCCAGCTCCTTCACCAGCCGGTCGTAGGCGCTCTTGGAGAGCCCGTCGGCGGCGCCCACGTCGTCGGACATGTTCACCGCGATCCGCTTCGGATTGCGCTCCGCCACGAAGGCGCGCAGCGGGGCGAAGGCGCGCACCAGGTCGTAGGTGGGGCACGCCTCCAGCAGGTAGCCGGAGACGCCGATGGCCGCCTTCTCGATGCGGTCGCCGCGGTCGGTGAAGACGTAGTAGCCCACGCTCCCCACGTACCCGCGCCCGAGGTCCTCGTACATCGGGTCGAAGGTGTTCTCCCGCTGCATCACGATCCACATGTCCACGCCGTGGTCGCGCAGGGCGCCCGGCAGGATGTGCTCGAACTTGTCCTTGCGGATCTGGCACTGCCGTTCCCAGCGCGCCCGGGCCGACGGGGACCCCGGGGCGGTGGCCAGGGCGGGCTGGGCGTCCGCCGTCGCCGGCAGGAGGAGGGCGAGGAGCGGGAGGAGGCGGGACAGGGGCAGGGGTTGCGGCATGGGGCGGGGGTGGGCGCGGAGCTCAGCCGGTCGACCGCCGGATGAGCGCCCGCACGTGGTCGCGCTGCAGCTGATACAATCGCGCCCCGAACAGCGCCGCCACCAGCAGCAGCCCCGCCAGGCCCGCGCTGGCCCCCGTCCCGGCCAGGAAGCCGCGGGCGCCCTCGGTGAGCACCACCAGCGTCCCCACCACCCCCAGCACCGCCGGCGCCACCGCCCGCAACGTGTCGGCCCGCCGCCCCGCCATCTCGGCCACCAGGTAGCCCGCCAGGGTGAAGGCGGCGACCCGCTCAATGGCGCGGAACAGCGCCGGCGCCAGGGAGGTGCTCCCCGCGGGAAACAGCGCCACCCCGGCCGTCCAGCGTTCCTGCCACCCCGCCAGCGGCCAGAGCGAGGCGGCCACCAGGTACACCAGGAACAGCGGCAGCACCACGCGCAGCGTGGGCGCCTCGAAGCGCAGGTCGGCCCCCGGCCCCTCCACCCGCCGCGTGATCACGCGGTGCCACCACCCCTCGGCCGCGAAGAACACCGGGATGGCGGCCACCGCCACCAGCGGCTGCGTTGGCAGCACCGGGACCAGCCCCAGCGCCAGCCAGGCCGCCCCCCCCAGCCGGAACGGGCGCTGCCGACGCGCCGGATGGGCGGTCATGTAACCGGCCTGCACGCCCCCCAGGATGGCCCCGCCCGCGGCCACCAGCGGCAGCAGCAGCCACCCGCGGGACGCGCCCTGGCCGGCAATTCCCAGCCCACCCAGCGCCACCAGTGGCACCAGCAGGTACAGCACCGCCACCAGCGGAAGCTCCAGCGCCAGCTGCTTCACCGCATCGGTGGCGCGCACCCGCCGGAACAGCGCGTGGTACCCCCACCCCCCGGCCAGCGTCCCCAGGAGGTTGGCCAGCGCCTCGGTCAGGGCGGGGGTGCGCCCGGGGAGCCACAGCTGGGTGGCCTCGATGGAGAGGCTGAGCCCCACCCCCACCGTGAGCAGCTGCCCCCAGCCCACGGGGGCGCCGCGGGGGCGGGTGAGCTGCAGCACGTACCCCAACGGCATGAACAGCGCAAAGCTGAGCGCGAGCGTGGCCGGGTCGAGGACCACCAGCGTGGGCACCTGCGGCAGCGCCGCGAAGCGGAAGGGCGCCAGCGAGGTGACCACGATGAGGAAGGTCAGGAACCCCACGAGCGCGCGGCCGAGGCGGAGCCCCGTGAAGTCGGCGGCGCGCCGGATGGGGATGGCCGAGCGACCCCAGGGGGTGTCCCCGGGGAGGGCGCCGAGGGCGCCGGGGGAGGTGGCAGTGGCGGCAGGCATGGTGAACAAGGACGACGGAGGCGCCCGCCGCGTCAGCGGGGTAGGTTGGGGAGCAGGCTGCCGGCGCACCTTTCCGCCCTCCCGACCATGCCCAACGCTTCCGTCGTCCCCGTCCGCCGCCCTCGGCTGGCGCCCCTCGCCGCGCTGCTGGCGGCGCTCCTTCCCCTGGCCCTCCCCGCCCAGGGCACCAGGTCGGCGTCCAAGGGCGCCTCGGCGGTGCCCGCTGCGTCGGCCGCCCCCGATTCCGCCACTCTGGCCGCGCTCTCCTGGCGCAACATCGGCCCGTGGCGCGGCGGCCGGGCCAACGCGGTGGCGGGGCTCCCCTCCAACCCCCTGGTGTTCTTCGCCGGCTACACCGGCGGCGGGGTGTGGCGCACCGACAACGCGGGGATCAGCTGGCGCAACATCTCCGACGGCTTCTTCACCAGCGGCTCCATCGGGGCCATCGCCGTGGCACCCAGCGACGAGCACGTGCTGTACGTGGCCACCGGCGAGCACGCCATCCGCGGGCAGTCGTCGTCGTATGGCGACGGGGTGTACAAGAGCACCGACCAGGGGCGCAGCTGGAAGAAGCTGGGGCTGGCCGGCACGCGGCAGGTGAGCGCGGTGCGCGTGCACCCGCGCAACCCCGACGTGGTGTACGTGGCCGCGCAGGGGGACCGGTGGAAGGGGAGCGCGGAGCGCGGCATCTACCGCAGCACCGACGGCGGGGCCACCTGGGCGCTGGTGCTGGCCGGCACCAACGCCACCAGCGGGGCGAGCGACCTGTCGATGGACCCGGCCAACCCGCGCATCCTGTATGCGGCGTTCTGGGACCACCAGCGGATGCCGTGGATGGTGCGCTCCGGGGGCCCCGGGAGCGGGATCTGGAAGAGCACCGACGGCGGCGACAGCTGGACGCGGCTGACCGAGGGGCTGCCGTCGCTCATGGGGAAGGTGGGGGTGGCGGTGTCGCCGGCCAACCCCGACCGCCTCTTCGCCATCGTGGAGGCGGAGCCCGGGGGCGGGCTGTACCGCAGCGACGACGCGGGGAAGAGCTGGCGCCTGCAGTCGGGGGACCGGCTGATCCAGACGCGGTCGTGGTACTACATGAAGGTCACCGCCGACCCGGCCAACGCCGACGTGGTGTGGGTGATGAACGCGCCGGTGCTCAAGTCCATCGACGGCGGGCGCACCTTCGCCGCGGTGCGGGCGACGCACGGTGACAACCACCAGCTGTGGATCAGCCCGCGCGACAGCCGCGTGCTGGCCAACGCCAACGACGGGGGCGTGTCGGTGTCGCTGGACGGCGGCGCCAGCTGGAGCACGCAGGACAACCAGCCCACCGCGCAGTTCTACCATGCGGCGGTGGATGACGGGTGGCCGTACAAGGTGTACGGCGGGCAGCAGGACAACAGCTCGGTCATCATCGCCTCGCGCAGCGACCGCGGGAGCATCGGCGTGCGCGACTGGCAGGACGGCCCGGGGTGCGAGAGCGCCAACATGGGCGTGTCGGCGCGGAACCCGCGTTTCGTGTACGGCGGCTGCTACCAGGGGCTCATCGACGAGCTGGACCAGGGGACCGGCCTCTCGCGCACGATCATGCCGTGGCCCGAGATGAACCTCACCGAGCCCACCGACAAGACGAAGTACCGCTTCAACTGGACCGCCCCCATCGAGGTGTCGCAGCACGACGACCGCGTGGTGTACCATGGCGGCAACGTGCTGTTCCGCACGACGGACCGCGGCGCGCGGTGGACGCCGATCTCCGGCGACCTGACGCGCAATGACAAGGCGCGGCAGGGGTGGGGGGGCGCCCCCATCACCAACGAGGGGGCCGGCGGTGAGGTGTACGGCACCATCGTGGTGATCGAGGAGTCGCCGCACGATGCGAAGACGCTGTACGTGGGGACCGACGACGGGCTGGTGCAGCGCACCCGCGACGGCGGGGCCACGTGGACCAACGTGACCCCCGCGGCGTGGGGGGACGGGCTGGTGAACGAGATCGCGGTGTCGCCGCACGACCCGGCCACGGTGACCGTGGCCTTCCGCAAGGACCGGGTGGGGGACCCCACGCCGCACCTGTTCCGCAGCACCGACCACGGCGCCACGTGGACGCGGCTGGTGACCGGGCTGCGCGAGGGGGAGCCGGTGCGCGTGGTGCGCGAGGACCCCGAGCGGAAGGGGCTGCTGTACGCGGGCACCGAGACGGGGGTGTACGTGTCGTTCGACGCGGGGGCGCGGTGGCAGCCGATGCGTGGCGCGCTGCCGGTGGTGCCGGTGACCGACCTGCAGGTGAAGCACGGCGACCTGGTGGCCTCCACGGAGGGGCGGGCGTTCTGGATCCTGGACGACCTGTCGGTGCTGCGGCAGCACGCCGACTCGCTGGCGACGGTGGCGGCGCACCTGTACGCACCGCGACCGGCGGTGATGGCGGCCGGCGGCGGCGGCTTTGGCGCGCCGGCGGCGGAGGGGCGCAATCCGCCGGCGGGGGCGACCCTCTTCGTGCGGCTGGCGGCGACGCCCGACTCGGCCACCACGGTGACGCTGGAGATCCGGGATGCGGCGGGGGCGGTGGTGCGGTCGTTCGCCTCGCGCGGCGACTCGCTCAACCCGCTGCGGCTGAAGGCGGGGCTCAACCCGGTGAATTGGAACCTGCGCCGCGCCGCGCCGACGCGGCTTCCCAACGTGATGCTCTTTGGCGCGCCCGGTGACGGGCCGATGGTGCTGGCCGGGCGCTACACGGTGCGCCTCACCTGGAAGGGGGGCGCGGCCACGGTGGTGCGCGAGCAGCCGCTGGAGGTGCGCCCCGACCCGCGGCAGGGGGCGGTGCCGGCGGCGGTCCTGGCGGAGCGCGACTCGCTGGCGCGGCTGCTGGCCGGGCGCGTGGACGAGATCCACAAGGCGGTGCTGCAGGTGCGCGACCTGCGCACGCAGGTGCAGGGGTACGTGACGCGCGCCGGCGGGACGGCGGCGGCGGACACGGTGGCCAAGGCGGGGCGCGCGCTGGCGGCCAAGCTGCAGGGGCTGGACCCCAGGCTGACCACCAAGGCCGGCAACGGGCAGGACATCATCAACTACGCCAACGGCATCAACGGGCAGTACGGGTTCCTGTGGGGGCAGGTGGAGGGGAACGACGGCGTGATCAGCTCGGTGCGCGAGCGGCTGGTGGAGCTGGAGGTGAAGTGGCGTGAGCTGCGCACCGAGGTGGAGCGCGTGACGGGCGCCGAGGTGGAGGCGTTCAACGCGCTGCTCAAGGCCAACGGCGTGCCCGGGGTGATTGGCGCGAAGAAGGGGCCGATCGCGTGAGGGCGGCGCGGCGGCGCGTGGGCCTCGTAGCGGCGCTGGCGGCGGCGTGGGCCACCGCGCCGCTGGCCGTGCAGGGCCAGGTGCAGGGCCAGGCGCAGGGGCAGGCGCAGGGGCGTGGGCGTCCGGCGCCGGTGCCGTACGTCCCGCCGCGGGGGGCGTGGGAGCGGCGGGCGCCGGCCGCGGTGGGGATGGATAGTGCGAAGCTGGCCGACGCGGTGGCCTTTGCGCTGGCCAAGGAGTCGAAGACCCCGCGCGACCTGGAGCTGCACCACTACCAGACCTTCGGGCGCGAGCCGCTGGGGGACCCCATTGGTCCGCTGCCGCCGCGCGGCGGGGCCACGGGGGTGATCGTGCGGCGCGGCTATGTGGTGGCCACGTGGGGGACGCCGGATGCCCCCGAGACCACCAACAGCGTGACCAAGAGCTTCCTGAGCACCGTGGTGGGGCTGGCGGTGGACGACGGGCTCATTGGCAGCGTGCACGACACCGTGGCGCGGGTGATGCCCCCCATTGTGCGGGCGCGCGCCAACGGGACGGGGTACGCGCGCGACTGGCCGGGGGAGGGGCAGCTGCTGCGCCCCTTCGACACGCCGCACAACCGCACGCTGACGTGGGACCACCTGTTGCGGCAGGTGAGCGACTGGGAGGGGACGCTGTGGGGGAAGCCCGAGTGGGCGGACCGGCCCGCGCAGAACCTGGCCACGGAGGTGGGGCGCGCGCGGAAGGCGCCGGGGAGCGTGTACGAGTACAACGACACGCGGGTGAACGTGCTGGCGCTGGCGGCGCTGCAGCTGTGGCGGCGGCCGCTGCCGGAGGTGCTGCGCGAGCGGGTGATGGACCCCATTGGCGCGTCCCCCACCTGGCGCTGGTACGGCTACGACAACAGCTGGATCGTGCTGGACGGCCGCGAGGTGCAGAGCGTGAGCGGCGGCGGCCACTGGGGGGGCGGGCTGGTGCTCAGCGCGTGGGACATGGCCCGCTTCGGGGTGCTGACGCTGCGGCGCGGCGTGTGGGGGACGCGGCGGATCCTGTCGGAGGCGTGGGTGGCGCAGGCGCTCACCCCCACCCCGGCGCAGCCGACCTACGGGTACATGAACTGGTTCCTGAACACCGACCGCGCGTACCTGGCGGCGGCGCCGGCGCAGGCGTTCGTGCACGTGGGGGCCGGGAACAACTTCATCTACGTGGACCCGGCGAACGACGTGGTGGCGGTGGTGCGGTGGATGGACACCACACAGAGCCTGAACGGGTTTGTGGAGCGGCTGCTGGCGGCGGTGACGGCGAAGTAGGCGGGGGGGCTTGGCGGCAGATGTGAGGCGTCAGCTCTGGAAGCCGAGGCGCTGGGCGACCTCGCGCTGCCGCTCGTCGAGGGTGAGGAAGCAGAGCTCGGCGGGGTTGGGGGCCAGCCAGAGGGCGGTGGCCAGGTGCCAGCAGTCGGCGCCGCGCAGGTAGCCGGCGTCGAGGACGCGGGCGATCTCGGGGGCGAGGGAGCGGGGGGGGAATAGCACGGAGAGCCCCTCCAGCTGATGGGGGCGCGCCACGCGCTGCTCTCGGCGGCACCGGCTCAGGTATTCCGCCTCCAACAAGGCGCTGGCATATCGGACGGGCGCCAGCGCGAGGATGCTTTCAAGGACCTCGAAGCCCGGTTCCTCGAACTCCACGGCGAGCACCGCCGAGCTGTCGACGAACAGCGGGGTGTCTGGAGCGGCGTGCCTCCCGGGCATCAGTCCCGCTCGTCCAGAAAGCGCTGGAGCGCCCCGGGCACGTGGCCCCCCGGCGTGATCTTCGCCCCCGGATTGCGCGCCGGCGTGATGTACCCCGCCGCCTCCAACTCCTTGATGCGCTCGGCCAGCGTCTGCGGCGGCCGCTCCGGCGGCTGGTAGGGGCGGAGCTCCGCCACCGGCTCGCCGTGCACGGTGATGACCACCGAGCGCCCCTCGCGCACCTGCCGCACCAGCGAGGAGAGGCGCGCCTTGGCTTCGTACAGCGGGTATTCGTCCATGTGCCAGTATAGTCAGACTAGTCAGACCATACAAGAGGGCGCCGTTCGGTCACCCCTTCAGTCACCCCGATCCGTCCACCCCTCAGTCCACCGCCAGCACCTCGTCGTCGGCAATGGCGTAGTGCCGGTCCCCGGGGCGCGGCTGGTGCATGCCGCCGCCGGTGAAGGAGCCAAAGGCGGGGAGGAGGGCGCGGTGCGGGCCCACCACGAAGCAGGGGAGGCGCAGGCGCTGACGCCCCGGACCGGTCATGGTGACCGAGGGGTGGAAGTGTCCTCCCACCTGGTAGGGGGCGCCGGGGCGTGGCGGCTCCGTGGGTTCGTGCACCAGCTGCAGCGGCCCCAGCGCCAGCGGCGGATCGTGGCTGGCGATGTCGAGCGCCGCGGGCGGATCGCCCGCGTGGCGGTCGTGGTTGCCGCGCACCAGGGTGATGGCCAGCGCGGGGTGCCGTTCGCGCCAGGCGGTGATGGTGGCCAGCGTGCCCGTGTGCAGCCCGGCGCGGCTGTGCCAGAGGTCGCCCAGGACCACCAGCCGGGTGGCGCCGGTGTGGACCAGCGCGGCGGTCAGGCGGTCCAGGTCGGCGGTGGTGGTGCCGGCGGGGACGGGGATGTGTCCCGCCCGGAAGGCCGCTGCCTTGCCCCAGTGGAGGTCGGCCACCAGCAGGGTGTGGCGCTCGGGGAGCCAGAGGGCGCGTATGGGGAGCAGCCACGCCGGTTCGCCAGCAAGGGTGCCGGCGTGTCCGCGCCCGCAGGCGGGGGGGCGGGGGATGGGATCGGCCACCTCGCAGGGTAGCGCAATCCCGTGGGCCGGGGCAGGGGAAAGGGACTCGATGGCCGTGGCGCGGGGCGACGGGTGCCGCAGCAGGGGCTGGCCGTGACCTGACCCGCGCCGTCGTCGTCGATGACGGTTACGATCTGGAGGCGCGGTTACGGTGCGCCTCACGGAGTTCACGCGCGCCCTGGTTCCCGATCGCCATGTCCCTCCCCGTCGCGCCGGCGCCGATGCCGGCCGAGCCGTCGGATGCCCGCGCGCCGCGGGCGCCGGCCTCACCCGTCACACCGGCGCGGCGCGGCGTGGTGGAGCTACTGCACACGGCCGACGTACTGCGGCGCCGGTTCCTGCTGGCGTTGGCCCCGTACCGGGTGAGCCTCCCGCAATACAACGTGTTGCGGATCCTGCGCGGGGCGGGCGGGGGGCCATTGGCGAGCTCGATGATCGCCGACCGGATGATCGAGCAGGCGCTGGGGGTGACCAGCCTGCTGGAGCGGATGGATGCGATGGGGTGGATCCGCCGGGACCTGGGCGCGCCGCCCGGGTTGCTGGCGTATGCGCTGGCGCCCGCCGGGGAGCGGCTGCTGGCGCAGGTGGACCCGCTGCTGGACGCCGAGTGTGCGGCCGTGATGGCGCCGCTGCCAGCGGCGCAGTGGCCGGAGCTGGCGGAGCTGCTGCGGGTGTTGCGCGAGGGGTAGAGGGAGCAGGAAGGGGCGGTGGCCGATTGGTGACGCCAGAAACTTGACAGGTCAATAAACGCCTGATAATGTATTGTGCATGACCTCCTACGTCCTCCGGCCGCCGGTCTCCGCGGACGCGCCCGTGCCGCACTCGGCCGCCGACGGCGCGCGGGACGGGATCGTGGCGCTGCTGCACACCGCCGACGTGGTCCGGCGGCGGTTCGTGGCGGTCCTGGCCCCGCACGGCATCAGCCTCCAGCAGTACAACGTGCTGCGCATCCTGCGCGGGGCGGGGGGGGAGCCGCTGCCGGCGCTCGCCATCGCCGAGCGCCTCATCGAGCAGGCCCCGGGGATCACGCGGCTCCTGGACCGGCTGGAGGCGCAGGGGTGGGTGACGCGCGAACGGTGCCCCGAGGACCGCCGGGTGGTGCACTGCCGCCTGGCCCCGGCGGGGGCGGCGCTGCTGGCACAGGTGGACCCGCTGGTGGACGCCGAGGCGGAGGCGGTGCTGGCGCCGCTGTCGGCGGGGCAGCGGTACGCGCTGGCCGCCCTGCTGCGCCCGGTGCGCGAGGGGTAGCGGCGAGCGTGGGGGATGACGTCATCACGGGCTTTAATGCTTGATTGGTCAACCATTTACTTGTTGTTCATTGGTCCCGCACCCACACGCCGCACCCACACGCCGCACCCACACGCCGCACCCACACGCCGCACCCGCACCCGCACCACACACCGCACCCATCCGACCACCACGCACACCTATGCACGCCACCCTCGCCTGCGATCCCGACACCGGCACCTGCCTCGTCCCTGACCCCTCGGCGGCTCCCCACGGGGACCGCCTCCTGTGCGACCCCGCATCCCCCAGCCACGCCCAGCCCCACCACGCGCCCCCGGTCGTCACCCTGCACCTGTTCACCGATCCCATCTGCTCCGCCTGCTGGGTCATGGAGCCCGCGCTGCGCCGCCTATTGGCCGACACCCGTGGCCGGCTCCAGATGACACACCACACCGGCGGGCTGCTGCGCAGCTGGGCGCACTTCACGGCCGGGCCCATCCAGGGGCCGGAGGATGTGGCCCACCACTGGGAGGCCATGGGCGCGCACTTCGGCATGCCCCTCACGGGCGCCGTGTGGCGCACCGATCCGCTCGACAGCAGCGACCGCCCCAGCGTGGCGGTGCACGCCGCCGAGGCCCAGGGGGCAGGGGAGCGGTTCCTCCGGCGGCTGCGCGAGCAGCTGTTCCTGGAGGGGCGCAACATCGCGCGCGCCGACGTGCTGCACGAGGCGGCGCGCCAGGCGGGGCTGGACGCCGATCACCTGCTGGCGCAGGTGGAGGATCCACACAGCGAGGCATGGGCGCACTTCGAGGACGACCTGCGCCTGGCGCGCACGATGAGGGTCACCGGCTTCCCCACCTTCGCCTTCCGCGCCGGCTCCGCCATGCGCGCCTTCACGGGCGTGCGCCAATGGCACGAGCTGGCCGCGGTGGTGGACGCCCTGGCCTCGGGAGCAACCGGCCACGCCCCCGGCACCACACCGGGTGCGCCCACTCCCGCCGCGGGCCGCGAACCGGCAGCCGCGTCGGTCAACGCGCTCCTGGCCCACCACGACAGCTGGACGGCGCCCGAGGCCGCCGTCTTCCTCGACCTCCCGCGCGACACCGCCACGCGCCTGCTGGACGACGCCGTGGGCACCGGTCGCCTTGTCCGGCACGACACGCGTGCCGGCACCCTCTGGCGTCGTCGCTGACGTCCACGCCCTCCCGTTCCCGTCACCGCACCACGGCCTCACCCGTCGACGCCCTGTCGACACCGCCTCACCCACCCACACACGCAGGAGACCCACGCATGTCCACCCTGACTGACCGTCCCACCGCCGCAGGCACCGCGCAACCGGCCGCCCCCGTCATCGACACCCCCGATCAGCTCCACCGCGTGTGGGGCGAGCGCTTCAACGCCGGTGACGTGGACGGCCTGCTGGCGCTGGCCGAGCCCGGCTCGGCGTTCGCGCCGCAGCCAGGGGTGGTGGTCACCGACGAGGCCTACCGCCAGGCGCTGACTGGCTTTGTCGCGATGGGGCTGCCCATCACCCTCACCCCCAGGCGGCAAGTGGTGCACGGCGACCTGGCGCTGCTGGTGGTCGACTGGCGCATCGCGGGGACCACGCGCACGGGCGACGTGGTGGAGCTGGCCGGGACCACCGCCGACGTGGCGCGCCGCGGCGCGCACGGGTGGCGCTTCGCCATCGACAACCCCTTCGGCACGGCGTGAGCCGCGCGTCGGGGCGGGGCGGGGCGGGGACGGGCGCGGATTCAGCCGCGCCGCCGCCCCCGCCCCGCCGGCCCCTCCGCGTGCGCCACCATGCGGCGCACGCGGTCGGCGAGCTTCTCGCTGCTCACCCGCCCGCGCGTCATGTCCACCAGCAGCGGAAAGGCCAGCGGCGTGGGGCGCTCCACCTCCACGATGCGCAGCGTGGCGCGCGAGAGCCGCTCCAGCACGCGCCCCAGGCGACTGGCCTCCAGCTGACGCTCCAGCACCTCGCGCTGCGCCTGGCGCAGCAGCAGGTTGTCCGGGTCGTGCCGCACGAACACGTCGTACAGCAGCCCGCTGGACGCCTGCAGCTGCCGCACCGTCCTGGACGCGCCCGGGAAGCCGCCGAACACCAGCCCCGCCACGCGCGCAATCTCGCGGAACTGCCGCCGGGACAGCTCGGCGGCATTCAGGCTGGCGGTGATGTCGTGCAGCAGGTGCGCGGTGGACAGCAGCCCCCCCTCCAGCGCGGCCTCCAGCGGCGCGGGGTCCGGGGCCAGCAGGTCCATGCCGTAGTCGTTGCAGGCAAAGGTGTAGGTGGCGGGGGCGTGCTGCGCCAGGCGGTACGCCAGCAGCGCGGCCAGCCCCTCGTGCACCAGCCGCCCGTCAAACGGGTACACGAACAGGTGGTGCCCCTCGCGCGTGCGGCACCGCTCGATGAGCAGCTCGTGGGGCGCGGGGATGACGCTGCGCTCGGCCTGCAACGCCAGCAGCGGGCGCACCGCCTTGAGCTCCGGCGAGGCGAACACGCCGCGGCGCGCGGCGTCCAGCGTGTCGCGCACCGCCTGCGCCAGCTCGGTGCTGAGCGGCATGCGCGCCCCCGCCCAGCGGGGGATGGCGCCGGTCACGCCGCGCGCGCGGCGCACCCAGGCGGTGAGGTCGCGCACGCGCACGAACTCCAGCGGCGTGCCGGCAAACAGGAAGGTGTCCCCCGGCGCCAGCCGCGCAATGAACCCCTCCTCGACGGTGCCCAGCCGCCCGCCGCCCACGTAGCGCACCGTGATGGCGGCATCGCTCACGATGGTGCCAATGGCCAGCCGGTGCCGCCGCGCCACCTGCGGGTCGGTGACCACGTAGCGGTCCCCCTCCTGCTGCACGCGCCCGTACTCGGGGTACGCGCGCAGCGCGTCGCCGCCGCGCGTGACGAAGTCCAGCGCCCAGTCCAGCTCCGCGTCCGTCAGCCCCGAATAGGCGCGCGTGGTGCGCAGCTCGGCGGCCACCCCTGCGCGCGTGAAGCCGCCCCCCAGCGCCAGGGTGACCAGGTGCTGGGCCAGCAGGTCCAGCGGGCGGTCCACCGGGTCGCGCGCCTCGATGGCGCCGGCGGCGATGGCGTCGCGCGCGGCGGCCACCTCCACCAGCTCGAAGGCATGCGTGGGGACGCACACCACGCGTGACGGGCGCCCCGGCTGGTGCCCCGAGCGGCCGGCGCGCTGCAGCAACCGCGCCACCCCCTTGGGGCTTCCCACCTGCAGCACCAGCTCCACCGGCGCGAAGTCCACCCCCAGGTCCAGCGACGAGGTGGCCACTACCACGCGGAAACGCCCCGTCTTGAGCCCCTGCTCCACCGCCTCGCGCTGCTCGCGGTCCAGCGAGCCGTGGTGGATGGCGGTGAACTCGAACCACGACGGGTCGGCGGCGATGATTGACTGGAACCACAGCTCCGCCTGCGAGCGGGTGTTGCAGAAGACGATCGCGCTGCGCGCCCCGGCCAGCAGGCGCATGACCTCGGGGAGGAGGCGGGTGTTGAGGTGGCCGGCCCATGGGAAGCGCTCGATGGTGCCTGGGATGAGCGATTCCACGGCGACGGCCTTGGGGACCACCCCGCGCACCAGGCGCCGCGGACGCGCCGCCCCATGGCCGCCCGCGTCCGCCCCCACGGCATGCGGCCCCACCCCCAGCAGCGTGTCGGCGGCCACCGCCAGGTTGCCCAGCGTGGCCGACACCCCCCAGGTGCGCAGCGCCGGGACCAGCGTGCGCAGCCGCGCGAGCGCCAGCTCCACCTGCACGCCGCGCTTGCTGGCCATGAGCTCGTGCCACTCGTCCACCACCACCATGCGCAGCGCCGCGAACAGCGCCGGGTGGTCGGGGCGCGTGAGGAGCAGCGACAGCGACTCCGGCGTGGTGACCAGCGCGGTGGGGAGGCGCTCGCGCTGCCGCGCGCGCTGCGCGGCGGGGGTGTCACCGGTGCGCGACGCCACGGTCCACGGCAGCCCCACCCCCTCCACGGCGTCGCGCAGCGCCTGCTCGGTGTCGCTGGCCAGCGCGCGCAGCGGGGTGATCCAGAGCGCGCGCAGCGGGGGGGCGGCGGTCCCGCCTGCGGCGGTGGCCTGCCGCTCCTGCAGCGCCTCCAGCAGCGGTCCGCCCCAGGCCGCGTAGGTCTTGCCGGTGCCGGTGGCGGCGTGGATGAGCCCCGACTCCCCCGCGGCATAGGCGGCCCACACCTCCTCCTGGAAGGGGAAGGGGGTCCAGCCGCGGTGCGCGAACCAGCGGTGCAGGGGGGTGGGGACGCGGCGGGGCACGCAGAAGGGATGCCCGAGCCCGGGGCAAAATGGCAGGGCTGTCAATTGATGCGTTGACATCACTGCACTGATGCTATAGCATCATTTCATGCGTACAACCATCGACCTGGATCCCGAGTTGCTGTCACGACTGCGGGAGGCTGCCCACCGCGACGGGGTGCCGTTCAAGACGATGCTTCACCAGGTGATCCTGCGGGGCATGGAGCGCCCAGCGCCACCCGCTGGTGCCGTGTACCAGACCCCCACCTTCCGGTTCGGGCGGGTGCGGGAGGGGTTGGACCTTGTGAAGGCCCGGTGGATTGCCGACGCCCTTGAGGACGAGGAACTACTGCGCAAGCGTGCCGAGGGGCGCTAGGGCATGATTGTTCCCGACACCAACCTGCTGTTGTACGCCGTGGATGCCTCCAGTCCGCACCACCGGATAGCACACGCCTGGCTGGACCGGGTGATGAACGGGGCCGAGCCGGTTGGATTTGCCTGGACGGCTGTCATCGGGTTCGTGCGCATTACCACCAACCCCCGCATCCTCGAGCAACCGATCCCGCTGGAAACGGCACTACAGCTCATGCGGAACTGGCTGGCGCAGCCGGTCTCCACGGTTGTGGAGCCGGGCGCCCGCCACTGGGCCATCCTGCAACAGCTGTTGCAGGAGGCGGGGCGCGGTGGAAATCTCGTCACCGACGCGCACTTGGCGGCCCTGTGCATTGAGCGCGGCGCCACGCTGGCGTCCGCCGATGCGGACTTCAGCCGCTTTCGCGGCCTACGGTACTGCAATCCAATCCAGGACGCGCTGCGCTAATCGGTCCCGCGTGGTCGCTCTGCGAAACAACAGCGCAGGCTGGGTACCATTCGCCGGCGCGCAACGACGTGCCAGCATCCAAGACGGGTTCGAGCGCGAGTCAGGCTCGAACTTGGTGCGCCCTCAAGCGCCTCGTGCCGCACTGTGCGGCACGAGGCCTCACTGCTCAAAACGCGCTGCTGCTAATGGACATCAGGTCGCGACATAACTGTTGACGGTCTGAATGATGGCCTCCGCATGGAGAAAGAGATCATCGACACTGTCGATTGCGATAATGGTCTCCTCGCGATTCGGTCCAAAGAGGCCAACCCGAAGTCTGTCAGGATTGTTGAAGCGGAGACGACAGATTGGTCGCCGATTGTTGTCATCCAGCAAGATCGCACAGTATGTCTGTGCATCACGCATTGTCACCCGCTTCGATGGAATGATCGAACGCAGTATGGCCCGAATGGTCAGGAATCCTTCCTGCTCCTCAGGGCTTGTTGTGACTGCGGAATCCGACGGAAGGGGCGGGAGGGCCTCCGCTGGTGCATTGACACCGGAGGCTGCCACTGGTTCAGCAATTGGCAACTCCGGCGCCATCGCTCCCTTCAGTCGATCATTGATCCGCTCCGCGATCAAATGAAATGCCGAGCGGCTTGTCCCGCAGATCCAAAGTGCATCTCGTTTGCTGATGCGGCAACGATGGAGGCTCCATTCACCAGGTATCGTGGAGGGCCGATCCAGGTGACCCGTCATCATGTCGGAGCTTCCTGCAGGTTCTCAAGTGAGCCCCCCCCCGCCGCCAGCGCGCGCAGCGCCTCCAGCGTGTCGGCCTCGGCGGCCGGCTTGTCGCGCCGCCAGCGCGCGATGCGCGGGAAGCGCACCGCCACGCCGCTCTTGTGCCGCGGGCTGGGCTGGACGCCCTCGAAGGCCAGCTCGAACACCAGCTGCGGCTCCACGGTGACCACCGGGCCGAAGCGCTCGCGCCCATGCTGGCGGATCCACCGGTCCACCGCCTGCAGCTCGGCGTCGGTGAGCCCGCTGTACGCCTTGGCCACGGTCACCAGCGCGTCGCCATCCCACACGGCGAAGGTGT